>NZ_JAKZHW010000001.1:1516760-1833520 GCF_022568775.1 Sphingomonas telluris
AGCCGGGCCGGCCCCTGCCCCACGGCGAGTCCCAGCCGATGACACCTTCCGGGCTCGGCTTCCACATGACGAAGTCCGCAGGGTCCCGCTTGTAAGGCGCGACCTCCACGCGGGCGCCGGCAATCATTGCCTCGCGGTCACGTTTGCTGAGCGCGCCATAGTCCGCGTCGCTCGGCACGCTGAAGAGGACGTGGCCCTCCGCCTCGTAGGCGTTGCCGTTCTCGATCAGCCGCTCGATCATTGCGACCATCGCCGGGATTTCCTGCGTCGCGTGCGGAGCGAGGTCGGGCGGGTTCACGCCGAGCGCGCCCATGTCCTCCAGGTAGAAATGCTCGTAGCGAGCGGTGATCACCGAGGGGTCGACGCCTTCCTTCTCCGCCGAGGCGATGATCTTGTCGTCCACATCGGTGACGTTGCGCGCATAGACGAGGCTGTCCGCGCCGAACTCGTGCCGGATCAGCCGCGCGAGCATGTCGAACACGACCGCTGGCCGCGCATTACCGATGTGCGCGCGGCCATAGACCGTGGGTCCGCACACATACATGGTGATGCGCTTAGGGTCGGCGGGCACGAAGTCCCGCTTCTGGCGCGTCATCGTGTCATGCAGGCGGATCACTCCTTCGTCTCCAGATTCTGGGCTTCTTCGAGGTTCTGCGCTTCTTCGAGCTGCTCGCTGCCCTTGCGACGTGTCTCGACCCAGTCGACGACCGCCCGGCCGCTTGCGTTGAGGAGCGGATAGGTCCGCGAATTGCGCATCCAGTCGGGCCGCTCGGCATCGGGCCCGTAGACCAGATCCGTCGCCAGGTTCGCGAGCAGAAAGAAGAGCGTCGCGGCGAGCAGGCCCTTGAGCATGCCGAAGCCGCCGCCGAGCACGCGGTCGAACGGGCCGAGCACCGAGCTGCGCGACCTCTTGCCGATCGACCTCGCCAGCAGCTTCATGAACAGGAAGCTCGGCAGGAAGAGGATGGCGAAGGCGAGCACCGCGGCTCCGGTCGCCGTGCCCACCGGCTCGGTCAGCGCGGCGGAGATCGGTGCGTGAAACAGGCGCAGCATGACGATCGCCACGACCCAGGCCATCAGCGAGAGGAGCTCGTGCACCAGCCCGCGCACGAGCCCGAGCAGGGCCCCGCCGCCAAGCAATACGATCACGAAGATGTCGAGCGCGCTCATTCAGGCATCGGCTAGCCGACGGCCTTGCGGTGCGCCAGTCCCGCCTATTCGAGAAAAAGCGCGGCCGGCCCCGGCTTCTCTGCCTCGGTCCTGACGCCAAGACGGAGGAGACTGCCCGCGGTAATTGTGGCGAGGCGCTAACGATTTGTGTATCATGGATAAAAGGGACGCCACGACACTTCTGGACGGGAGTTCAGGATGCCTGTGTACGTGGTCAGCTTCGAGGTTCAGGACGGGGGAAGCGTCGACCAGCTTCCCGCACTCCGCAAAGCCATAGCCAAGCTGAAGGGCCATCAGGTCCTGCAATCCTCTTATCTGGTCAATGCGCCTTTCACGGCTGGAGCGCTCAAGCAGTACCTGCTCAACCACATGGGCGAGAAGGACCGGATCTGCGTCTCCAAGTTGCCACGGCGGGCCGACCTCGAATTCTCGTTCCACGGAATCGGCGGCACCAACGCCTGGCTTAGGAAGAACAGCCGGATGGAATTGCCCGTGCCGGCGAACTCGAGCAACGGCGGGCAGGTCGCAATCGGGGATTAGCGACCGAGTATCTGATCCACGAGCGCGCGGACGTTGCCGAAGCCGGCCGTGGAGATGCCTTCCGCCTCCTTCGCGCCGGACGGCGCCCAGGCGCGCTCGAACCCGAGCTTGGCCGCTTCCTTCAGGCGCAGGCCAGCGTGCGCGACCTGCCGGACCTCGCCGGACAGAGCGATCTCGCCGAAGACAATGCACTCGTTCGGCACCGGCCGCTCCGACATTGCCGAGATCAGCGCCGCCGCCACCGCGAGGTCGGCTGCGGGATCGGTCAAGCGATATCCCCCCGCAACGTTGAGATAGACTTCAGCCGTCGCGAAGCTGAGGCCGCAGCGCGCTTCCAGCACGGCAAGGATCATGGCGAGGCGGCCGCTGTCCCAGCCTACGGCAGCACGGCGCGGCGTGGCTCCACTGGCGAGGCGCACGGTCAGCGCCTGGATCTCCACCAGGACCGGTCGGCTGCCTTCCAGCGCGGGGAAGATGCTCGTGCCGCTGACGGGCTCGCCGCGCTGGGTCAGGAACAGCACCGACGGATTCGGGACTTCGGTCAGCCCCTCGCGCTCCATGGCGAAGACGCCGATCTCGTCGGTGCCACCGAAGCGGTTCTTGATGGCGCGGAGGATGCGGTACTGGTGGCTGCGCTCGCCTTCGAAGCTCAGCACCGTGTCGACCATATGTTCGAGCACGCGCGGGCCGGCGATCGTGCCGTCCTTGGTGACGTGGCCAACGAGGATCAGCGCGGTTCCGTGCTCCTTGGCGAACCGCACCAGCTCCTGCGCGGAGGCGCGAACCTGGCTGACCGTGCCGGGCGCGCCCTCGATCAGGTCGGAATGCATCGTCTGAATGGAATCGATGACGAGCAGGTCCGCGCCGCCATTGTCGCCGAGCGTCGTCAGGATATCGCGAACCGACGTCGCCGACGCCAGCCGCACCGGCGCCTTGCCGAGGCCGAGCCGCACGGCGCGAAGCCGCACCTGCTCCGCCGACTCCTCACCGGAGACATAGATGACGCCGCGCCCCTTCGCGGCGAGGTCCGCGCAGACCTGCAGCAGCAAGGTCGACTTGCCGATGCCCGGATCGCCGCCGACCAGCATGGCCGAGCCCGGGACGATGCCGCCGCCGATCGCGCGGTCGAACTCGGCGATGCCTGTCGAAATTCGCTCCGGAAGCGCAACCGGATGATCGAGCCCGACGAGCGAAATCACACGCCCGCCGCCCTGCAGGTTATGCTTGGCGGCGAAGATGCTCGACACCTCCGCGCTCTCCTGCACGAGCGTGTTCCACTCGCTGCAGTCCGTGCACTGGCCCTGCCAGCGGCTCGCAACCGAGCCGCAGGACTGGCACACATAACGCGTCTTGGGCTTCGCCATATCGCTTCGAACCTACCGGAACGAAGCAAGAACGCAAGGCATCAGAAAACCGCTTCCGCCTTGCCGTTCATCATCTGCTGGCGGACCAGCGGGATTGGCGGGCCGCCGTAGCTGAGGAACTGGTCGTGGAACGCCTTCCACGCCTTTTGCCCCCCACGGGTCGCGGTCCAGTCGTCGCGCAGCTTGCGGATCATCAGCTTGCCCATCGTGTAGTTGAGATAGGCCGGATCGTAGGTGCCGCGCGCCGCCTGCTGCTTCGCATTGCCTTCGTCCTGATAGCACTGGTTGCGGAACAGGTCGTAGCTCTGCTGCTGCGTCATCGACCCGGTGTGCATGCCGATCGCAGAGAGGAACCGGCAGTCGCGCAGGAGCGCGTTCGACAGCTGACCGATCAGCACCTCGTCCGTGCCGCCGCCCACGCCCGCCTGCCGCATCATCTCTTCCGAATAATGCGCCCAGCCTTCCGCGAAGGCGTAGCCGACGAACACGCGGCCGAACATGTCCTTGGACCGGTTGGCGTGCAGGAAGTTGAGGAAGTGGCCCGGCCACACTTCATGGACCGAGGTGAACAGCAGATCCGCCTTGCCCGGGATGTAGGCTTCCTGCGCCGCCTTCGACCAGGTCGGGTCCGGCGGAGAGATGTAATAGACCGACGGCAGGTTCTTTTCGTACGGCCCCGGGATGTTGATGTAGGCGCCGTTCTGCCGGTTGTAGGGCGGCGATTCCTCGACCTTCGCTTCTTCCGGTCCCGGAATCGTCACAATGTCCTTGTCGATGATGAACTGCTTGAGCGTCGGGAGCTGCCGCCGCGCTTCCGCGACCGGCCCGCCTTCGGGCTTGTCGGAGTTCATCTTTGCCATGCAATCGGGGATCGTCTTGCCCGCTGCGTAGCGCGCACACGCTTCCTTCAGCAGCTTCTGGTTGGATTCGAGGTCCGCGCGGCCGATCCGTTCGAGCTCCTCCACCGGCGTCGTCACCATCTCGGTGTCGGCCAGCATCCGCTGGAACTTCTCCTTGCCCAGCGCGAAGTTCGGCTTGGTTGAGGCGCGCTGGCTCTCGACCCACGCAACCGTGTCCTTCATCGCCTTGACGGCATTGTCGGATGCCGCCTTGAGCGCCTGCTGGTCCTCGTCGCTGCCGACGCCCTTCCACGCCGCCGTTCCGTCGCCCGGATAATATTCGGCAAACCCGCCGAACGCGGACTTCGCATAGTCGACGAAGCTGATCGGCATCGGCGTCTTGATGTTAGAGCGCATCTGCTCGACCGCGCGCGGCACGTTCGACAAGAACTTGATGTATGCCTTCAGCC
Organism: Sphingomonas telluris; assembly: GCF_022568775.1. NCBI lineage: Bacteria > Pseudomonadati > Pseudomonadota > Alphaproteobacteria > Sphingomonadales > Sphingomonadaceae > Sphingomonas > Sphingomonas telluris. Next base: position 1,521,144 of record NZ_JAKZHW010000001.1, read on the forward strand.
GCTGCTCCTTCGAAGCATAGGGCACGGTCACGTAGACCGATGGGTCGACGAAGCCGAGATAGGCGGCCGGGTTGGTGTGCAGCTGGTCCGCGCCTTCCGGGTCGGCCCAGAACAACTGGCCCTTGGCCACCGCGACCAGATAGTCGCGCTGATATCGCTGCTCGGCGGTGAGCTCGTCGTCGCCGAAGGACTGGGCATCGGAAATCGCCTTCTTCAGCCGCGCGACCTCGGCGTCGATCGCCGCCGGGGAGAGATCCGCGATCTGACCGTCATATTCGTGCCGGCCCTGCATCACCGCGAAGCCGGGATTGGCCTTGAAGGTCGCCTCGATGAAATTGTTGACGAACGAGGGCCAGTCGCCGGTCGGCGCTTCGGCCGAGCTGGTGCCCGACTGGTTCGAAGTCTCGTTTACCTGGCAGCCGCCGACGGCCAACGCCGCAACCGCAACCGACGCAATCAAGAATTTACGCATGCATCTCTCCCTTGGGGCGCGCACGGGTAAAGGCCGCCTCCCGCAACGGCAAGCGCACGGCTGTTCGCCAAACCGCCTGATTGCGGCATTCCGAAAGCCTGATTAGGGGGCAGGACGTGATCCCTGCCCCTTTGCGTATCCCCGACTACCGGGCGTTCTGGTTCTCCCGGCTGGCGACGACGATCGCGCAGATGGCGATGGTCATCGTCATCGGCTGGCAGGTCTACGACATCGCCCGCGAGACGATGAGCATCCGCGAGGCGGCGTTCCGGCTGGGTTTGATCGGCCTCGTCCAGTTCGTGCCCTTGTTCATCCTGACGCCGATCAGCGGATGGACGGCGGACCGGCTCGATCGCCGGAAGATTGCGCGGGCGGTCGTCTCGCTCGAACTGCTGTGCGCGCTGATCCTGTTCGCCGCGACATGGGGCGGGTTCATCAGCCTGCCGATCCTGTTCGGCGTCGCCGCACTGCTCGGCGTCGCGCGGGCCTTCGCGGGACCGGCGCTGGGAGCGCTCGCGCCTAACCTGGTCCCGAAGGAAATCCTGCCCCAGGCCATCGCGCTGAGCTCCGCCGCATGGCAGACCGGAGCTATCGCCGGGCCTGCCATCGGCGGCCTCCTCTACGACGTGGAGCCCCATTTCCCGTACGCGCTAAGCGCCTTGCTCTTCGCCTTCGCGGTCGTTTGCCTGTTCTCGATCGGACCCATTCCGCGCACCGCGTTGAAGCCGGGAAGCCCGTTCAAGCAGATGTCGGACGGACTATCCTATGTCCGCCGCAACCGGCTCGTGCTGGGCGCAATCACGCTCGACCTGTTCGCGGTACTGCTGGGCGGCGCGACGGCGATGCTGCCGGTCTATGCACGCGACATCCTGCAGGTTGGCGCGGACGGGCTCGGTCCGCTGCGCGCCGCGCCCGCGGTTGGCGCGACGCTGACTGCTCTCTTCTTCTCGATCCGCCCGTTGAAGACCGATGTCGGTGTCAAGATGCTGGGCGCGGTCGTGGTCTTCGGCGCAGCCACCGCGATCTTCGGCTTCTCGACCTATTATCCTTTGTCGCTGGCCATGCTGGCGCTGCTGGGCGCCGCCGACATGTTCTCCGTGTACATTCGCCAGTCGCTGATCCAGCTGCACACGCCGGACGACATGCGCGGGCGGGTATCGGCCGTGTCCACGCTCGCCATTTCCGCGTCCAACGAGCTTGGCGAGACCCGCAGTGGCTTCACCGCGGCGCTCCTCGGGCCAGTTGTAGCGACCGTTGCGGGCGGCATCGCGGCCATCTGCATCACCTTGATCTGGGCGGGCATTTTCCCGGAACTACGGCGAGCCCGGACCTTCGAGTTGCCCGTCCCTGCGCCGGAAGAGGCTGACGTCGTGTCGAGTGGAGTGTAACGGGCCTTCAACTCGGAGCGGAAGTCACTATAGTCTAGTCGGTAACTAGGATTTAATTGCCACAGCTTGGGCAGGAGATCGACCGCATGAAGGCCAACAGCATCCTCGATACCATCGGCAATACGCCGCACATCCGCATCAACCGGTTGTTCGGCGACGGAGCCGACGTCTGGGTGAAGTCCGAGCGCTCCAACCCCGGCGCATCGATCAAGGACCGCATTGCACTCGCGATGGTCGAGGATGCGGAAAAGAGCGGCAAGCTGAAGCCGGGCGGTACGATCGTCGAGCCGACGTCCGGCAACACGGGCATCGGCCTGGCGATGGTCGCGGCGGTGAAGGGCTACAAGCTCATCCTCGTCATGCCCGACAGCATGAGCGTCGAGCGCCGCCGCCTGATGCTGGCCTATGGCGCGCAGTTCGACCTGACCCCGCGCGAAAAGGGCATGAAAGGCTCGATCGCCCGCGCCCAGGAAATCCTCGCGGAAACGCCAAACAGCTGGATGCCGCAGCAGTTCGAAAACCCCGCGAACCTCGAAGTCCATCGCCGCACAACCGCGCAGGAAATCCTCGCCGCGTTCAAGGAAAACCCGATCGACGCGCTGATCACGGGCGTCGGCACCGGCGGCCACATCACGGCCTGTGCCGAGGTTCTGAAGCAGGAATGGCCGGAGCTGAAAGTCTTCGCGGTCGAGCCGACGCTTTCGCCGGTCTTGTCCGGTGGCGATCCGGGACCCCACCCCATCCAGGGCATCGGCGCCGGCTTCATCCCCGCGATCATGGACACCAGCCTGCTCGACGGCGTGATCCAGGTGACGCCGGACGATGCGAAGGAAATGGCTCGGCGGGCGGCTCGTGAAGAGGGCATCCTCGTCGGCATTTCGTCCGGCGCGACGCTGGCGGCGATCAAGCAGAAGCTGCCGGAACTGGGCGCAAACGCTCGTGTGCTCGGCTTCAACTACGACACCGGCGAGCGCTACCTCTCCGTGCCGGATTTTCTCCCTACCGAAGAATAGGTAACGTCGCGCTAACCCTGTTCCTTAGCCCTGGCGTTAACTCGCCGGGGCGTAAGGACTTTCTTTGCGGATGGGGCGTCCGTTTCGAAAGTTGGGGAATGCGTAGAACGCGGTTTGCACGAGCTGTTGAACAGACGGAGACGACACCGAAGAGGGTGTCGATCTCGGAGGCGTTGTGGTTCGATGTCCGGCGGCCGGACTCGAGCGATGAAGCCTCGCTTCTCGACTGGCGCGTCTCTGGCCTCGATCACATCGCCCTGTTGCTGGGCGTAACGCACGTCATCGTCGCGATCGGCTGCGCCTTCTTGCTCAGCTCGAAGGTCACCGGTTTCTCGTTCGACAACCCGCTTATCCCGGCGGGCCTCGTCATCGCACTCGACGCTGCTGCCGCAGCCGCCCTGCATTTTCGCGAGAAGGCCAACCTCGCGTCGCACACACTGATTCGTGGGCTCTGCGCCTATCTAGGCGCCGTCGGCTTGCTGTGGATTTGGTTCGGGTTGGCGGTCGCGGACGACAGCTTCATCCTGCCGCTCTCCGCCGCCCCGATCGCGATGAGCGTGGGGATCGCGATGGGCGCGATCGTTTCGATCCAGTCGCCGCCGTTGATCTTCACCAACATGATCACGTCGGCTCTGGCAGCCATTGCGCTTGCCGGAACGACGATCATTCCGGCGGCCGTGATCGTGCTGTCCATGGCGTTGGTTGCCTACAGCATCGCGGGCGAGCGAAGCTTTATCGCGACTGGACGCAAGCGCCTCAATCTCGACGCGGAGGCCCGCAAGGCGGTGAACTTCGTCGACGAGTTCGAGAACAGCGGGCGCGGCTGGTTCTGGGAGACCAACGCCGAAGGTACCCTCTCGTACGTGTCTCAGCAGCTGGCCGACGACTTCAAGTGTGAGGCCCCGGAGCTTCTTGGGCGGCAATTCACCGATCTGCTGTCCGCTGACACCAGCCATGGCAAGACGCTTGGCTTCCATCTGTCGGCGCGTTTCCCCTTCTCCGACGTGGTCGTGACGGCCGCTTCCGACGAGGACATTCACTGGTCGCTGTCGGGCAACCCGATCTTCGACGAGCGCGGCCGTTTCCTCGGCTTCCGCGGCATCGGCACCGACCTGACCGAGCAGCGCCGTTCGGAGCAGGAAATCACTCGCCTCGCGCGCTTCGATTCCCTCACCGGCCTGCCGAACCGCGCTATGATGCGCCAGACGCTCGACGAGGCACTGCGCAACGCCACGAACCGGCAGAAGGGCTGCGCGCTGTTCCTGATCGACCTCGACCGCTTCAAGAATGTGAACGATACGCTCGGCCACCCCGTCGGCGATGCGCTTCTTCGTCAGGTCGCAGACCGCCTGAAGTCAGTGATGGGCGATCATGGCCAGGTCGGCCGTCTCGGCGGTGACGAGTTCAAGGCCGTGCTTCCGGGAACGGTCGACATCGGCCTTCTGGAATCGCTGGCCCGCACTCTGATCGAGCAAGTCTCGCGCCCCTACAACATCGAGGGCCATCGCGTGGTCATCGGCGCTTCCGTCGGCGTTTCGATCGGCGATCCGGGCCGCTGCACCGCCGACAGCCTCATTCGCGACGCCGATCTTGCGCTCTACGCTGCCAAGGGTGCCGGCCGCGGCAAGCACTGCTTCTACGAGCCCTCGATGCACTCCGAGGCTTCGGACCGCCAGGTGCTCGAGAACGACCTTCGTCAGGCGATCGACAAGGGCGAGCTGTGGGTCGCATACCAGCCGATCGTGAGCGCGGCCGGTGAGGACGTCTGCGGCTTCGAGGCGCTGGTCCGCTGGAACCACCCGCTTCGCGGCAGGATCTCGCCGGACAAGTTCATCCCGCTGGCCGAGGAATGCGGCCTCATCGGGCGCATAGGTACCTGGGTGCTCGAAACTGCGCTCGAAGAGGCGGCTAAGTGGCCCGACAACGTTCGGATCGCGGTCAACCTCTCACCCATCCAGTTCAACGACCCGGGCATCGTCGACATCGTCAGCAATGCGCTGAATAAGACGGGCGTCAGATCGAGCCGCCTCGAGCTGGAAATCACCGAGGGCGTTTTCCTGGCAGAGGGCGAGACGACGGACGACACGTTCGCCCGCCTTAAGGACCTGGGCGTTCGGCTGGCGCTCGACGATTTCGGGACCGGCTACAGTTCGCTCGGCTATTTGAAGAAGGCTCCGTTCGACAAGATCAAGATCGACCAGAGCTTCGTCCGCGGCGCGGCGTCGAAGACCAGCCGCAACAGCGCCATCATTCGCGCCATCGTGACGCTCGCCGAGAGCCTCGACATGGATACGTGCGCCGAGGGCGTGGAGACGCACGACGACCTCCACCTGATCCGCGAACTCGGGTGCAGCCACATCCAGGGCTACATTTTCGGCAAGCCCGTGGAAGGCGAGGATGCGCGCGGCATCGCCAACAGCAGCCGCGTCGAGGCCGAGGGGTTCCAGTGCGTGCGCGAACCGCGTCAGCGGCTGATGCGCCGCGCGCTCGCGTCGATCGACGGAAAGGCCGTGGAGGTCCGCCTGCGCAATATTTCGGCCATGGGCGCCCTCGTCGAATCCGATCGCGCGGTCGCGCCGGGCACTCGGATCGCGATGGACATCGTCGGTGCGGGACCGGTTGAAGGCGTCGTCCGGTGGGCCCAGTCAGGCAAGTTCGGGATTCAGTTCAACGATAGCTTCCAGCTCTCGCGGCTCGCCCCGAAGAAGCAGAAGCTCAACGATGTGCCGATGCTCCAGCCCTGGTACGTCGGCACCGGGCAGAAAGCCGCGAGCTAGAACGCCTCTTCGGGCAGCTTCATCAGGGTCTCCGCGCCGGCTTCTACCTGCTTGCGGTATCCCGCTGCGAGAGGCAGCTCCCTCTGGGCGAAGAAGGCCGCGGTGATAAGCTTGGCCTCGTGGAAGTCGCGCTCCGCCGAGCCGTTGGCGGCGAGCGGGCCAGAAACCTGGACCATCTTCAGCCACATCCAGCCGAGCGTCACGAGGCCCATGAGCTGCATGTAGGCATAGGCGCCGGCGCCGGCATTGTCCGGGTCGGCCATGCCGTTCTGCGCCAGCCACATGGTGGCGGCCTGGAGCTCGCCCACGGCCCGCTCCAGCGGCACGACGATGCCTGCGGGATCACCAGCCGTGCCGGCCGCGAGCAGGTCTTCAGTCAGGACCTGAAAGAAAGTGCGCACCGCCCGTCCGCCGTCCTTGGCCAGCTTGCGCCCGACCAGGTCCATGGCCTGGATGCCGTTCGTTCCCTCATAGATCTGGGCGATGCGGGCGTCGCGGACGAACTGCTCCATCCCATGCTCGCGGATATATCCGTGCCCACCGAATATTTGCTGGGCTGAAACGGTTGCCTCGAAGCCCTTGTCGGTCAGATAGCCCTTGATGACCGGCGTGATCAGCGAAACGAGGTCATCCGCGCGCTGGCGCTCTTCCTCGCTCTGCGCGCTGCGCGACAGGTCGACCTGCAGCGCCCCCCAAAGGATGAGCGCACGCGCCGCCTGGTTGAATGCGCGCATCTCCATCAGCATCCGGCGCACGTCCGGATGGACGAACAGGGGATCGGCCTTGGCGTTCGGGTCCTGCGCTTCCTTGTGCAGCGCCCGACCCTGCCGCCGCTCGCGGGCGTAGAGGACCGCGTTCTGGTAGGCGACCTCGCCCTGCGCGAGGCCCTGCAAGCCGACCCCGAGACGCGCGGCGTTCATCATGATGAACATGGCGGCCAGCCCCTTCTCCGCCTCGCCTACCAGCCAGCCCTTCGCCCCGTCATAGTTCATGACGCAGGTGGCGTTGCCGTGGATGCCCATCTTCTTCTCGATGGAGCCGCAGCTGACGCCGTTGCGCTCGCCAATGCTGCCGTCCTCGTTGACGAGGAACTTGGGCACCACGAACAGCGAGATGCCTTTCACATTGTCGGGCGCGCCCGCGATCTTCGCGATCACCATGTGGATGATGTTCTCGGAAAGGTCGTGCTCGCCCGACGAGATGAAGATCTTCGTGCCGGTCAGCGAGTAGCTTCCGTCCGGATTGGGATCGGCGCGGGTCTTGAGCAGGCCGAGGTCGGTTCCGCAGTGCGGCTCCGTCAGGTTCATCGTTCCGGTCCAGCGGCCGGCGACCATGTTCGGCAGATAGGTCCGCTTCTGCTCGTCCGTGCCCTTTACGACCAGGGCGGCGATCGCGCCTTGGGTGAGGCCGTTGTACATTTCGAAGCTGTGGTTGGCGGAACAGAGGAACTCCGACACCGCAGTCGAAATGACCTGCGGGAGGCCCTGCCCGCCATACTCTTCCGGCGCAGACAAGGTCGTCCAGCCGTTGGCAACGAACTGGTCCCATGCGCCTTTGAAGCCCGGAGGCGTGGTCACCGACCCGTCGTCGTTGCGCTTGCAGCCTTCCTCGTCGCCGACGCGGTTCAGCGGCTGGAGCACTTCCTCGCAAAACTTGCCGCCCTCCTCGAGGATCGCCTGGACGAGGTCCGGCGTCGCGTTGGCGAAGCCCGGCAGGTTCGAATAGCGGCCGATCTCCAGCACATCCTCCAGGATGAAGCGGGTTTCGCGCACGGGGGCGTTGTAGATCGGCATTTCAGCTGTCCTTTTCGTTCAGTCGTCCGTCCAGCACGGCGCAAAATTCCTCGAGCTCCGCGATGGTCGTGTCGATATCGTGCTTCTGGCGATGGAGCGTGGCGATGCGGTCGCGGCAGCGTTCCAGCGTCGTCAGGATCTGCGTGTGCCGCTGATCGCCGACGTCGTAGAGATCGAGCAGCTCGCGGATGTCGTTGAGGCTGAAGCCGACGCGCTTTCCGCGAAGGATCCAGATGAGCCGCGCACGGTCCCGCTCGGTGTACAGGCGCGTGGTGCCCCGCCGTTCCGGCGAGATGAGCTCTTCGTCCTCGTAGAAACGCAGCGCGCGGGCGGTGACGCCGAATGCGTCACACATCTCCCCGATCGAGTAATAGCGCCGTTCAGCGTCCATCAATCGCGCCTATGCTTTACGTTCACGTAAACGTCAACCTGCGTGAGGATTTCGACCGGAATCGCGGCAGGGGGCGACAAACGCGAACGTGACACCTATATGACGCGCCTAGCAGCGCCGGACCGGGGACAATGCTCACCACAAATCCGTTTGAAACCCTCGATGGGGACAAGCTCCGCGAGGAGTGTGGCATCTTTGGAATCTGGGGTGCCGACAATGCGGCCGGCTTCGTCGCGCTCGGGCTGCATGCCTTGCAGCATCGCGGGCAGGAAGCCGCCGGAATCACCAGCTACGACGGCGCTCATTTCCATTCGCACCGTGCCATGGGCCACGTTGCCGGGAACTTCGACCGCGACGACGTCATGCGGAAGCTGCCGGGACGGGCGGCAATCGGCCACGTCCGCTATTCGACGACGGGCGAGACGGCCCTTCGCAACGTCCAGCCGCTCTACGCCGAGTTGAACGACGGCGGATTTGCGGTTGGCCACAACGGCAATCTGTCGAACGCGATGAAGCTTCGCCGCACGCTCAACCGCCGCGGCTCCATCTTCCAGTCGACCAGCGACACCGAAGTCATCATCCACCTCGTCGCCACCTCGCAGGCCGCGAGCCCGACCGACCGTCTGATCGACGCGCTGAAGCAGGTGGAGGGCGCCTACTCGCTCGTCGTGCTGACGGAGCAGGGCCTGATCGCCTGCCGCGATCCGCTCGGCATTCGCCCGCTCGTCATGGGCAAGCTCGGCGAAGCGACGATCTTCGCGTCGGAAACGGTCGCGCTCGACGTGATCGGCGCCAGCTTCATCCGCGACCTCGATCCGGGCGAGCTGGTGATCGTCAACGGCTCGGGACTCCGCTCCTTTCGTCCTTTCGAGAAGGCGAGCGCCCGCCCCTGCATCTTCGAGCACGTATATTTCTCGCGTCCGGATTCGATCGTCGACGGCACGTCCGTCTACGAAGTGCGCAAGAACATTGGCGCGGAGCTGTCACGCGAGGCGCCGGTCCAGGTCGACCTCGTCGTGCCCGTGCCGGACAGCGGCGTTCCAGCGGCCATCGGCTACAGCCAGGAAAGCGGCATCCCGTTCGAGCTGGGCATCATCCGCTCGCACTATGTTGGCCGGACCTTCATCCAGCCGAGCCAGGAGGTCCGCCACTTAGGCGTCAAGCTGAAGCATAACGCCAACTCGGCGCTGATTCGCGGCAAGAGCATCGTCCTCATCGACGATTCCATTGTTCGTGGAACGACGTCGGTGAAGATCGTGCAGATGATGCGCGATGCCGGCGCCCGCGAAGTGCACATGCGGATCGCGTCGCCGCCGACGAAGTACAGCTGCTTCTACGGCGTCGACACGCCGGAGCGTGCAAAGCTTTTGGCGGCGCAGATGAGTATCGAGGCAATGCGCGACTATATCAACGCGGATAGCCTGGCGTTCATTTCGATCGACGGCCTATACCGTGCGCTCGGCCAGGACCGCGACCCGAACGCGCCGCAGCGCTGCGACGCCTGCTTCACCGGCGATTATCCGACGCGCCTGACCGATCTCGCGGAAAGCGATCCGGACGCGTCGCTCGCTTTGGTCGCCGCGCGCTAGCCGCTACAGGCCCCCGCAATGACTGATTCGAAACCGCTCGCCGGCAAGCTGGCGCTCGTCACCGGCGCGAGCCGCGGCATCGGCGCCGCAACCGCCGAAGCGCTGGCCCGCGAAGGCGCGCACGTGATCCTTGTCGCCCGCACCGCGAGCGCGCTCGAGGAGGTCGAGGACCGCATCCATGCGGCCGGCGGAAGCGCGACGATCGCTCCGCTCGACCTGATCGACGGCACCTCGATTCCGAAGCTCGCGGAAGCCGTGCGGCAGCGCTGGGAAGCGCTCGACATCATGGTGCTGAACGCCGGCATGCTGGGGTCGCTGACGCCGGTCGAGCATCTGGACGTCAAGGAATATGGCCGGGTCCTCGCGACCAACCTGCTCGCTCCGCAGGCGCTGATCGCGGCGTTCGATCCGATGATCCGCAAGGCCGAACGCGCCGACATCATCGGCATTACCTCGTCGGTCGGCAGCAAGCCCCGCGCCTTCTGGGGCGGCTATGCCTCGTCCAAGGCGGCGTTCGAGAATTTGCTCGGCACCTACGCGGACGAAACGGAGCATGCGGCCCGCATCCGCGTGCACATCGTCGACCCGGGTGCGACGCGCACTCGCATGCGCCAGCTCGCCTTCCCGGGCGAGGAGCCCGAGAAGGTGAAGCCGCCCGAAGTCGTCGCAGAGTTCATCCTCGGCCGCGTGCTTTCCGACGTGCCCACAGGCGAACTCGTCCGCGCGCCCGACGCCTGATCCGCTAACGCCGGTAACGCCGAGCCGCACCACCCATAAGCCCGCCCGAACTTCACGCCGTGCACAGCAGGCGTATCCTCACCTCTTTGAGCGGAGGGTATGCGTCATGGGTTGGATGATTGGGAGGACGGCTGCGCTGTCCAATCCCGAAAATGCGAGACGGAAGGCTGTCGAAAAGCTGCGGGAGCTGGCGGAGCTGGAGGATGCCGAAAGCGTGGTCTTCCCGATCCTTATCGATGCCTTGCTGATGGTGGAGTCCTATCGCGGCGCGCGCCATCAGATCAGCTTCCTCCCCGAGCTGACGGAAAGCGTCGATGCACTGCTCCGAGAGCTGACGATCATGGAAAAGGCGAAGGAGTGGGCGGCGCCCTGACCACCAGTGGACGCGCGGCCGCTTTGAGCTAGTCTGCGGACCCGATGCGGTCCGACCACATCCTCGCGATCGACCAGGGCACGACGTCCACGCGCGCCATCCTGTTCGATTCCGCCGCGCGACCGGTCGCGACGGCACAGCGCGAGTTCCAGCAACACTATCCCCAGCTGGGTTGGGTCGAGCACGATCCCGAGGACATCTGGCGCGACACCCTGGCGGTCGCGCGCGAGGTGATCGCGGTGAGTGGATTCGAGCAGAGCCGCATTGCCGCCTTTGGACTCACGAACCAGCGCGAGACAGTCGTCGTCTGGGATCGCGAGACGGGCGAGCCGATCCACCGGGCGATCGTGTGGCAGGACCGGCGGACTGCGGACCTCTGCGCACGGCTGAAGGCCGACGGCGCGGAGCCGATGGTGCAGGGGAAGACGGGGCTTCTGCTCGACCCCTATTTCTCGGCGACGAAGATCGCCTGGATCCTCGACAATGTCGCCGGCGCCCGTGCGCGAGCCGAACGCGGCGAGCTGGCTGCCGGGACGATCGACAGCTTCCTGCTCTGGCGGCTTACCGCCGGCACCGCACATGCGACGGACGTGACCAATGCCGGCCGGACGCTGCTGTTCGACATCCATGAGCAGCGCTGGGACGAAGAACTCTGCCGCCTCTTCCGTGTGCCCATGGGCCTGCTGCCGCAAGTGCATGACAACAGCTGCATGTTCGGGCTGACTTCGCCGGGCCTGTTCGACCCGCAAATCCCCATTGCCGGGGTGGCGGGCGACCAGCAGGCGGCATTGGTCGGCCAGGCCTGCTTCCGGCCCGGCATGGTCAAGTCGACCTACGGCACCGGCTGCTTCATGCTGCTGAACACGGGCGCGGAGGCCGTCCGGTCCGAGAACCGCCTGCTGACGACGCCCGCCTACCGGCTGAACGGACAGATGACCTACGCGCTCGAAGGATCGATCTTCGTCGCCGGAGCCGCGGTCAAATGGCTGCGCGACGGGCTTGGCGTGATCGCACACGCGTCGGAGACGGACGGCCTCGCAACACGCGTTCCGGACAGCCACGGCGTCTACATGGTCCCGGCGTTCGTCGGGCTTGGGGCGCCCTATTGGGAACCGAACGTGCGCGCCGCGATCACGGGGCTGACGCTCGATGCGACCGGCGCGCACATCGCGCGGGCAGCGCTCGAGGCGACCGCCTACCAGACCCGCGATCTGATCAGCGCGATGGTCGCGGACGGGAGCGCACCGCCCGCAGCGATCCGCGTCGATGGCGGCATGACGGCCAACAATTGGCTGTGCCAGTTCCTCGCCAGCATCCTCGAAGTGCCTGTCGAGCGACCCGCGAACCTCGAAACGACGGCGCTCGGCGCGGCGTTCCACGCGGGCCTCGCGACGGGTGTCTGGTCGGGGCTGGACGAGCTGTCGCGCACCTGGTCGGCGGCCGACACTTTCCAGCCGACCATGGACGCCGATCTTCGGGCGACGCTCCTCGCCGGATGGCAACACGCAGTCGCGCGAACGCTCAGCTAGGGTCGATCCGGAACATCGCGACCCCGTGCGGTTCGACGGTCGCTTCGAGCCTGCCCGTCCAGTTCGGCAGAGCCTGGTGCGCCCATAGATCGCGAACCTTCGCGCGGACCTTCGGTGGATAGCCGAGATGGTCAGCGTCCGTCGCGATCGTCGCCGGCGTGTCGCCGCGATTGAACAGTAGCACGGCTCGGCCCCCACCCGCGAGCGGCTTCACCCACACTTCCTTGTCCCCGTCTTGCACGATCCGCCGCCCCTGCACGCCGAGCTTATCTTGGTCGACCGCGATCACGTCCTTGTTGAGCAGGATCGAGCGCGTCGTCTCATCCATGTTGGCGATGTCGTTCCCGGCCATCAGCGGCGCAGCCATCATCGCCCACAGCGAGAAGTGCGAGCGATATTCCGCCGGAGTCATCCCACCGTTGCCGACTTCAAGCATGTCGGGATCGTTCCAGTGCCCCGGCCCGGCGAAGGGCCACAGCGGCTCGTTGGCGTCGACGATGGAAAGGACAGGATGCGCCCAGTCATGCGCCATGTCATTCTTGGCAAAGCTGTCCCAGATGTCGCCAGTCGTGCGCCAGAGGTTGCCGGTGTTCTTCGCCCACAGCCACGGCTTGGCGGTGCCCCATTCGCAGAGCGAGAAGACGATGTCGCGGCCGCTTTGGCGAAGCGCGTCGGCCATCACCGCATAGCCTTCCTGCGCATTGCGATCGCCGGTGCTGCACCAGTCGTACTTCAGATAGTCGACCCCCCAGCGCGCATAGGTCAGTGCGTCCTGATATTCGTGACCCTGGCTGCCCGGGCGTCCGCCGCACGTCAGGCGCCCGGCGTCGGAATAAATGCCGAACTTCAGGCCCTTCGAATGGACGTAGTCGGCGAGCGCCTTGATGCCGGAGGGAAACTTCTGCGCGTCCGCGGTGATGAAGCCATTCTCATCGCGCTTGCCGTGCCAACAGTCGTCGATGACGACATATTGGTAGCCCGCGTCGCGCATGCCGGAACTGACCATGGCGTCGGCCGTCGCGCGAACCGTCTTCTCGTTGATGTCGCAGGCGAACTTGTTCCAGCTGTTCCAGCCCATGGGCGGCGTTTGGGCGAGGCCGTTCGGCGCCTTGTTGACCACCTCCTGAGTGGTTTCTGCCGACGCCTGCGACGCTACGAGCGCCAGGCACGCAACAAGACCCGCGACTTTCGATATACGCACTTAGCCCCTCCCCCATTCGGGCCGATCAGCCCTTCGTCATCGTCACTTGCGCGACGTCGATTGCGCCGCCGCGAAAGCCCCCTTCGCAATACATCAAATAGTAGCGCCAGAGCGCATGGAAATCGTCGTCGAAGCCGCGCAGCCTGCCGGCCTCCACTGCCTCGTCATAGCGCACGTGCCAGCGCTTCAAAGTCTCCGCATAATCGAGGCGGAATCCTTCGCGGTTTTCCCATGACAGCCCCCGCTCCCGCGCGAGCCACTCGAAGGCCGGCTCATTGAGCAGGCAGCCGCCGGGAAAAATGTAGGCCTGGATGAAATCGGGATTGCGAACGTAGCCGTCGAAGATCGCATGATCGATGCTGATGAACTGCAGCGCCGCGCGGCCGCCGGGCTTCAGGTTGCGCGCGATGCAATCGAGATAGGCCGGCCACCAGCGCTGGCCGACCGCCTCGACCATCTCGACCGAAGCGATAGCGTCGAACTGCTCATTCGTGTCGCGATAGTCCTGGAGGCGGATCTCGACGCGGCCGGCGAGATTTTGCGCAGCGATCTTCTCGTCCGCCCAGGCCTTCTGCTCGGTCGATAGCGTAAGACCGACGACGTCGACCCCGCGCTTCGCCGCTTCGATCGCCAGCGTTCCCCAGCCGCAACCGATCTCCAGCAAGCGCTGACCCGGCTGGAGGTCGAGCCGGTCGAGGAGCGCGTGAACCTTGCGCAGTTGCGCCGCTTCGAGGCTGTCGTCAGCACTCGCGAAACGCGCGGAGCTGTACGTCATCGTGCGGTCGAGCCAGGCCGCGTAGAAATCGTTGCCGAGATCGTAGTGCGCGGCGATGTTCTCGCGCGCCTTGGCGACATCGTTGTCGCGGCGGCGATGCTTCACGAGATTGAACAGCCGCGCCGCGCCTTTCGCGCGGCCGGTGTCGCCAAGACTGCGCGCATTGACCGTGAACAATGCGAACAGCGGCACGGGATCGGGCGAGCTCCACTCGCCTTTCGACCAGGCGCGATACCAGCCGATCGATCCCGAAGTGACGAGGCGAACCAGCGCATACCAGCTGTGCAGGCGGACGACCGCGACCGGCCCCTCGGCCCTGAACCCGATGTGGCGGCGCGATCCGTTAGGGAGGGACAGGTCGATCCCACCAACGGCGAGACGCTCGTCGATCTGGTCGAGCACGACGGAAAAGCTGCGTGCGAAAAGGCGTCCGAGAAGGCCGCTGCCGTTCACGAACAGCAGCCCGCCGCGTACCAGATGTTCGCCGCGAGTGCTCATCCCGCGCCAGTTATGAATTCGGCGTGCGCTTGTCGAGGTTGGTCGCGCAGATCGGCACGACCGTTTCGCGCGCCAGCCGCGACCGCCGGCCCTCGCCGTAGCGCGCATCGCCGATGGTCACGCGCGCCGTGCAATGGTCGCGGATCACGTCGGCCTGCGGCATGACCGACCACTTGAGGAATTTCTGCAGGCGCTTGTCGGTGCGTATCGCCCGGCGGACGATCGGGTCGTCCATGTTCGTCGGCTGGCACTCGCTGACCGGGCCGAGTCCACGGAACGGGACGTAAGTGCTGCGGCGGTAGCAATGGTCCTCGCGCCAGACGAGATCGCGGCGCCAGGACAGGACCGGCGGTGGCGAGGCGAAGATGGAGCTTGCAACCGGACTGACGGAGCGCACGGCGGTGGCGGCACGGTTCGTGGTCAGCAAGTTTAGAGCGACGTAGGCGAACACAACTCCGATCGCGATCTGCGGCAAGCGCTTCCACTCGCGCCCGCTCTGCTCCCGCCGCTTCGAAACGCCGATGGCGATCGCGAGACCGAGCCATAGCCAGACGTCGATGATGAACAGGCCGTCGGCATGGTACCAACGGTTGGAAAAGGGCGAGAAGAGCTGCACCGAGTAGGTCGTGAGCAGGTCCAGAAACGGGTGCGTAATCGCGCCCAAATAGGACAACAGGATCAGCCAGCCGAACCGCATTGGCAGCTCGCTCTTGAACTCCTTGCCGCGGCTCGACTGCCACCGGTCGAGCAGCCACAGCAGGCCCGCGAGGACCAGCGGCATGACCAGCACGCCGCCGACGATGCCGTGCGTGAAGCCGCGGTGAATCGCCAGCGGATCCCACGGCGCATTGCCGAAGAAGACATCGATGTCCGGCATGTTCGCGCCGAGGATCAGCGCTGCAAGCCCCTTGCGCGTCTTCGTCTTGAGACCGGCCTGGCCCAGCACCCAGCCGGCCATCGAATGGGTGAGATTGTCCAAGCTGGGCTAGCGGATCAGAGCTTGTGCGGCTCTTTCTCGACCTGCCAGGTTTGGCCCTTCGAAACGAGCGCCTGGAGGTCGGCCTTCTTGCCGGAAGCTACGGCGGCGTTCTGCTCGACGACCGCGGATTCGAACGTCGGCGCGGGATTCTCGTAGATGACGCCCAGCGCGACCGGGAAGCTTGGCGGAAGGCCGATCAGCATTGCGGCGATGCCCTTGTTCCTCGGATCATGGACGATGACCGCCGGGTCGTCTGCATCGACGACCTTCAGGCATAGGTTCTCGGCGTCGAGCGCGAGGCCCTTGGTCCCGTTCGCGAATAGCATCTTCTCGCCGGCCTTGAGCCAGAGCTGCTTCTCCTGAGCCACGCCGCGCTCTGTGAAGCTGGCGAAAACGTCGTCGTTGTAGACGACGCAGTTCTGGTAGATCTCGACGAAGCTGGCGCCCTTGTGCGCGTGGGCAGCCTTTAGAACGTCCGGCAGATTCTTGTGCACGTCGATGCCGCGGGCGACGAAGCGAGCGCCGGAGCCCAACGCAAACATGCACGGCTTGATCGGCCGGTCGACCGAACCGAACGGCGTCGACGGCGAGCGCGTGCCGATCCGGCTCGTGGGCGAATATTGCCCCTTGGTCAGGCCGTAGATCTCGTTGTTGAACAGCAGGATCTGGCAGTCGAGATTGCGGCGCAGGATGTGCATCGTGTGGTTGCCGCCAATCGACAGCGCATCGCCGTCCCCGGTGATGATCCACACGTCGAGCTCCGGGTTTGCAAGCTTAATGCCTGTCGCGAAGGCCGGTGCGCGCCCGTGGATCGTGTGGAATCCGTAGCTCGCCATGTAATAGGGGAAGCGGCTGGAACAGCCGATGCCGCTTACGAACACGGTCTTCTCGCGCGCGACGCCGAGGTCCGGCATCGTCCGCTGCACGGCCTTGAGCACCGCATAATCGCCGCAGCCCGGGCACCAGCGGACCTCCTGGTCGCTCGCCCAATCCTTGGCGGTGGTCACTTTGGTCATCTCGTTCATCGGTACATTACCCAGTAAATCAGTGCGCAGACGAGGATCAGCATGATGATCATCGGCCAGGGGTTAATCGGCTTCACTTCAGCGCGGCCTCGATCGCCGCTTCGATCTCGGCGATGCGGAAGGGGTGGCCGCTGACCTTGTTCAGCGGCTGCGCATCGACGAGGAACTGGTCACGGAGCACGGTCTTGAGCTGGCCCGTGTTCATCTCCGGAACGAGGATCCGGTCGAAGCTCTTCAGCAGCGCGCCCATGTTCTTCGGCATCGGCCAGATGTGGCGAATGTGGACGTGCGCGACGTCGAGCCCGCGGCCGAGCGAGCGCCGCACCGCCTGGTGGATCGGCCCGAACGTCGAGCCCCATCCGACGACGGCCAGCTTCGCCCCTTGCTTGCCGAGACACACGTCCTGATCAGGAATGCTCTCGGCGACCTTGTTGACCTTGTGCGCGCGGGTGTCGGTCATCTCCTGGTGCGCGGCCGGCGAGTAGTCGATGTTGCCCGAGCCCGGCGCCTTCTCGATGCCCCCGATGCGATGCTCGAGACTGGGCGTGCCCGGCTTGATCCATGGACGCGCGAGGTCGCCGTTGCGGGCATAGGGCAGCACGCCCTCGCCCTCGGCCGTCGCCTGCGTGAAGTAGGTGACCGGGAACGGCTGGTAGCCGCTCATGTCCGGCACCTTCCACGGCTCCGCCGCATTGGCGATGTAGCCGTCGGTAAGGAGCATTACCGGAGTCATGTAGCGCGTGGAAATCCGCACCGCCTCGATCGCGCAGTCGAACGCGTCGGCAGGCGAGCGCGCCGCGATCACCGGCAACGGCGCATCGGCGTTACGGCCGTAGACCGCCTGGTAAAGGTCGGACTGCTCCGTCTTCGTCGGCAGGCCGGTCGACGGACCGCCGCGCTGCGAGTTGACGACGATCAGCGGAAGCTCCGTCATGATCGCGAGGCCCAGCGCTTCGGTCTTCAGCGCAATGCCCGGACCGGACGACGAGGTGACGCCGAGCTGCCCCGCGTAGGATGCGCCGATCGCCGCGCAAATGGCCGCGATCTCGTCCTCCGCCTGGAAGGTCGTGATCCCGAACTCCTTCAGCCGCGCGAGGTGATGCAGCAGCGGGCTGGCCGGCGTGATAGGATAGGAGCCGAAGAACATCTGCAGGTTCGCAAGCTGCGCACCCGCGACGAGACCAAGCGCCAGCGATTCCGCTCCGGTGACGGTGCGGTAGAGGCCCGGCTCCGCAGGCGCGGGCGCGACATGATGCTGCTTGAACGGCGCGCCCATCTCGACTGTCTCGCCATAGGCGTGGCCGGCATTGAGGGCGGCGATGTTCGCCTCGGCAAGCTCAGGCGCCTTGGCGAACTTGGTCTTCAGCCAGTCGACGATCGGCTGGCGGTCGCGGTCGAACATCCAGAGCGCGAGCCCTAGCGTCCACATGTTCTTGCAGCGAAGTGCTTCCTTGTTGCCGAGGCCGTAGGGCTTCACCGCATCGAGCGTCAGCTGCGAGATGTTGAAGTGGACAAGCTGCCAGCGCGCGAGGCTGCCGTCTTCCAGCGGATTTTGGTCGTATCCCGCCTTCGCGAGGTTGCGCGCCGTGAACTCGCCCTCATCGGCAATGATCAGGCCGCCGTCGCGAAGCTGGTTCACGTTCACCTTCAACGCTGCCGGGTTCATTGCGATGAGCACGTCCGGCTGGTCGCCCGCCGTCTCGATCGCAGTCGAGCCGAAGTTGATCTGGAAGGCGCTGACGCCGAACGTCGTGCCCTGCGGCGCGCGGATCTCCGCCGGGAAGTCCGGGAAGGTCGCCAGATCGTTGCCGGCAAGGGCGGTGGAAAGAGTGAACTGACCTCCGGTCAGCTGCATGCCGTCGCCGCTGTCGCCGGCGAAACGGACGACGACGGCTTCGGCCTGGGGATGCGAGGCGGCTTCGTCCTCGGTGATGAGATGGGTGGCCGTGGCCACGATACTTACCCTTCACAAACGCTGATGGTTTTGATTGCCCCCTCTTTAGGACTCTGACGTCTCTTTCGCCACCTTTCTGTCACGAAAACACTCCCCGCGTCGGGACAGTGCCGTTATGGGCCCCGCATGAGCGACGACGACAAGAAGTACCGCCGCGGAGTCGGCGTCATGCTGCTGAACAAGGATGGGAAGGTCTTCGTCGGGCGGCGCATCGATAACACCGACGAGGCATGGCAGATGCCCCAGGGCGGCATCGACAAGGGCGAGAAGCCGTGGGCGACTGCAAAGCGCGAGCTGGAAGAGGAAACAGGCATCCCGCCGCACCTGGTAGAGCGAATTGCCGAATGCCCGGAGTGGCTGAAGTACGACCTGCCGCCGGAGCTTCAGGGCAAATTATGGGGCGGCAAATGGCGGGGCCAGCTGCAGGACTGGTACCTGGCGCGCTTCACGGGCGACGACAGCGACGTGAACATCGCCACCAACCATCCCGAGTTCAACGACTGGAAATGGATCGAGCCGGAGCAACTTCCGGACCTGATCGTCCCCTTCAAGCGGGACCTTTACCGCCGGCTGTTGAAGGAGTTCGAGGAGTACCTCTAGGTCAGGTGCGCGGCGGCGCCGTGAAATAGCCGATGCCGCCGCCGACGAGGGCGCCGAAGATCGGGCCCACGAACGGCAGTGGGATTGCCACGACTGCACCGATGGCGGCCGCAATCGCTGCGCGCTTCGCCCGTGGATCTTCAAGCATCTCATGCCTCCTGTAGTGTCTTATATACATAATACACCAGCATGTCTACTGGGACTGGAGACATTCCCGTAGAGACGGGCGCGGCCATTCTTGTCATCACCTTCCGCCGACGATGAGCACCGACCCGGACAAGCCGACCGACGCCGACATCGAGCAGGAGATCCGGCGGAACCGGAAGTTCAGCGCGGAGGAAGCGCTTGGGCGGATGGCCGGACCCGGCGCGATGAAGGGAGCCTCCGCTCTTTCTCCGCAGCAGCAGGCGGAGAATGCGGTGGGCGACTGGTTGCGGCACAATGTTGCCGATACCGCGGGAGCGTTGCGGACGGTGATGCACCGCCACGTCAACGCCAGCGATGCGCTCCAGAAGGACCCTGAACATCCCTTGCTGGCGCTGGCGGGCTACTGCCGCCGGGTACTCGCTTCCGATGACCTGCTGAAGGAAGTCGTCCGCGAAGCCGACGTCGAATGGGGCCGCGCGATGGATGAACGGCCCTTCTTTGAGCGCGAAGGCGCTGCGCCCCACCCCGACGACCCCTACACGCTTCAGTCCGTGCGATCGGTCCTGGCCGAAGCACTCAGGCGGCTGGAGCCTTAATCCTCGAAGCGGCCGGAACCGCGATCGCGTTCGTATGTCCGCGTGGCGGGGAAAGGCGGAAGCCATTGCTCGCGCCGGATCGTCCATAATTCATAGGTGGGCTCGAACTGACTCGGCTCGTCCAGTGCGCCCAGATTCACTTCGACCTCGTCGCCGCTGCGCCCGAATACGGACGAGCCGCAGCGTGGGCAGAAATGCCGCCCCCTGAACTCACCCGTCTCGCCTTCGATTGCCACTGCGTCGGCCGGAAAGATCGCCGACGCGTGAAATGTCGCTCCGTGATGCTTGCGGCAGTCGAGGCAGTGGCACACTCCGACGCGATAGGGACGTCCGCTTGCTTCGATTCTGACCGATCCGCAGAGGCAGCCACCGTTCACCCGATCCATAACAAACCCTCCTGCGGCCCGGGATTCGCCTGAGACCGGACCCTTAGCTCAAACTCCTGATTCCTCCCGATTTTCGTGAACCCGAGATGAATAGATAGTGCGTGTGCGAGGACAGTTCTTCGTCGCACGTGCATGGGCCTGCGTCTTGAAGCCCCAGTCATCCTTGGGTTCGAGAAACGCAGGATATGGCGCAATTCAAACCTCTTAGCCCGCCGGACCGCCGATCTGTCCCCGAAGATGAGATCATCTTCAGCCTGCGCGACGGCTACGTCTGGGCAAGCTGGCCGGGAACGAACGCTTCGGTCCGGCTCGGCCGGTACGAGATGGTGCCCGCCATGATGCGGGACTTCCTGGAGCAGGACGCCTTAGGGCAACGCATGATGGGATCGCCCATCAGCCGCCACTTTCGCCCCTGAGCCAGGCGCTTCCCGGCAACAACAATTGTCGCCAATTCGAAAACGGTGGTCGTTGCCTCCGTGACGATCTAGAAGAATCCCCACGTAAGTTAGGCCTGGGGGAAGCGATGGTGTCAAATGACGTCTATGCGCGTGCGCCACAGACTCACATGAGCGCGCGTTGACCAACGCTCCGCTTCGGATCCTGATTGCAGACGATCACGACGCCATCATTCGCGGCGTGCAATCGCTCATCGAGACGGACAAGCGTTACCAGGTCGTCGGCGTTGCTCACGACGGAAGAGAAGCGCTCCGCCTGATCCGTGAACTCAATCCGCGGATCGTGGTGCTGGACTACTCGCTGCCAGAGCTCAACGGACTGGACGTGGCGCGAACCGTACAGCGGGAGAAACTGGACACGTCGATTCTGCTCTATTCGATGCACGATCGGCAGGAGATCGTGTCGGAAGTCATCCGAGCCGGCGTTCGCGGCTTCGTCGTGAAATCGGACCCGCAGCAGCATCTGCTGACGGCGCTCGATGCCTTGTCGCAGAACAGGCCCTATTTCTCGCCGACGATTTCCGACGCGCTTCTGGAGCAGTTCCTGAACTCGGCTCCAAATACGCCCGGTTCGATCCTCACGCCTAAGGAGCGTGAGGTCGTCCAGCTCATCGCCGAAGGGAAGTTGAACAAGCAGGTCGCGGCCCACCTGAACATCGCACTGAAGACGGTCGAGACGCACCGATCGACCGCCATGCGAAAGCTGAAGGTTCGGACCACGGCGGAGCTCGTCCGCTGGGCCGTGAGGACAAATTTGATTCAGGCCTAGGAGGGACGTCGAGCCTCGGAACGGGCTACTTCTTCTTGCCCGCCTTCTTGGCCTTCTTGCCGCCTGACTTCTTGCCCTTGCCGCCGCTGTCGCCGCCGATCGCATCGATGCTCCGGCGCGCAACGTCCATCGCAAGCTGCCAGAGCGCGCTGCCGCTATCGACGCCGCTCTTCGCCGCCTGCTTGATTTCCTGGCCGGCCTCGGTCGCCAGAGCGCGAGCCCGCTTGGGATCGCGAAGCGCGGCCGCTGCAGCGACCAGGGTCGCCGCCACGATTTCGCTGGTGGCCGGGTTCTGGGCGATCTTCTTCGCGCCCGTCACCACCTTCTGGACCTTGGGGGCCTTGGCCACCTTCGCCACCTTGGCGACTTTCGTGGTCTTGGCGGGTTTCGCGGCGGGCGCCGCGGCCCTCGGTCTCGAAGGCTTCTTGGATGCTGTTCCGGCCTTGGTACTCTTGGTCGTCTGCTTGGCCACCGTGGCGCCCTCCCGAGAATTCACCCGATATCTTCGTAGCGTCATACGACTGTAATGTCCCTCTGTTTCAGTTCGGGGACATCCACCACATGGCCTGCTACACGCGGACCATGGCAGCAACACGTGCGAAACGAATGGCCACTTCCGCAGAGACACAACTGCCTGATCCTGTGGTCGAGGCCACTCCGGAAATACCCGCTGCTCCCGAGCCGAGATACTTCAACCGCGAGCTGAGCTGGCTGGCCTTCAACCGGCGCGTCCTGGAAGAGGCCAGCAACGATCATCACCCGCTGCTCGAGCGGCTGCGTTTCCTGTCGATTTCCGCCAACAACCTGGACGAGTTCTTCATGGTCCGCGTCGCCGGCCTGAAGGCACACCAGGCCCTCGGCATCGAGGAAATGTCGCCCGACGGGCTAACCACCCTTCAGCAGCTCCAGGCGATCGACGAAGAGACCGACCGGCTGGTCGGCAGCCAGCTACAGGTCCTCGCGCAGCTACAGGAGGCTCTCGCGCAGGTCGGCGTCATTACGATCGGCTATGAGAAGCTCGACGAGGCGGCCGAAGCCTGGCTGGACCAGCATTTCCGCGAGCAGATCTTCCCGCTGCTGACGCCGCAGGCAATCGACCCCGCGCATCCCTTTCCGTTCATTCCGAACAAGGGCTTCACTCTGATCTTCGAGCTTCGTCGGGGTCGCACCGAGCCGATCCGCGAGCTCATCATGCTGCCGACGGCAGTGCCGCGATTCATCCGGATTCCGGGCAAGAAGGCGCGCTACATCTCTCTGGAAACGCTGATCCGGCGGAAGACCGACTACCTCTTCCCCAAATATACGGTGCTCGGCGGCGGCGCGTTCCGCGTCATCCGCGACAGCGACATCGAGGTCGAGGAAGAGGCCGAGGATCTGGTCCGCTACTTCCGCACCGCGATCAAGCGGCGCCGGCGCGGGCGCGTCGTGCGGCTGGAGATCGAGCCGGACATGCCGGACACTTTGGTGCGCGGCATCAAGCAGGGCCTCGACGCCGGCAATGCAATCATCTCCGACGAATTCTCGCTGCTTGGCCTCAACGACCTCTCGATCATCGTCGATGAGGACCGTCCGGATCTGAAATTCCCTCCATTCGACCCGCGCATTCCGGAACGCATCCGCGAGCATGGCGGCGATTGCTTCGCCGCGATCCGGGAAAAGGACATCCTCGTCCATCACCCGTACGAGAGCTTCGAAGTGGTGGTCGAGTTCGTGCGGCAAGCGGCGGCCGATCCTGAGGTCGTCGCCATCAAGCAGACGCTCTACCGCGCGGGCAAGCAGTCGGCGATCATCAAGGCGCTCATCGACGCGGCCGAGGCCGGCAAGTCCGTGACGGCCGTGGTCGAGCTCAAGGCCCGCTTCGACGAAGAGCAGAATATCCTCTGGGCCAATGCGCTCGAACGCGCCGGCGTGCAGGTCGTCTACGGTTTCGTCGACTGGAAGACGCACGCGAAGGTGTCGATGATCATCCGGCGCGAGGCAAAGGGCTATCGCACCTACTGCCACTTCGGCACCGGCAATTATCATCCGGTGACGGCGCGCATCTACACGGACGTCAGCTACTTCACGGCCGATCCGCGCATTGGGCGCGATGCGGCCAAGCTGTTCAACTACATCACCGGCTATCTCGAGCCGAAGAACCTGCGCCAGCTGGTCATTTCACCCGCAGGAATGCGGCCGGAGCTGCTGCGGCTGATGGACGTGGAGATTGCCGCGGCCAAGGCGGGCAAGCCGTCGGGCATCTGGGCGAAGCTCAACTCGCTGGTCGACCCGATCATCATCGACAAGCTCTACGAGGCGAGCGAGGCCGGGGTGTCGGTCGACCTCGTCGTCCGCGGCATTTGCTGCCTCCGTCCGGGCGTTCCGGGCCTGTCTGAAAACATTTACGTGAAGTCGATCGTCGGGCGCTTTCTGGAACATGCGCGCCTGTGGTGCTTTGCCAATGGGCATGAGCTGCCGCACCCGGAAGCGAGGGTGTACATAAGCTCTGCGGACTGGATGCCTCGCAACCTGGACAGGCGGATCGAGTACATGCTGCCCATCGACAACAAAACCGTCCACGCCCAGCTTCTCGACCAGGTGATGGTCGCGAACCTGATCGACAATGAGCAGAGCTGGCGGCTGCTGCCGGACGGCACGTACGAGCGGCTTCGGCCCAAGGCGAACGAGGCATTCAACCTGCACGAATATTTCATGAGCAACCCGTCGCTATCCGGCCGCGGGCAGGCGTTGAAGAAGGGCCGCAAGGTCCCCAAGCTCCGCTTCCAGCGCGGCCGCTAAGACGAGGAAGACTTGACGCGTCGTCAGCCCGTTTCCGTCATCGACATCGGTTCCAACTCAGTCCGCCTGGTGATCTATTCCGGGCGGCAGCGTGCGCCGTCGCCCATGTTCAACGAGAAGGTCATGGCCGGGCTCGGCTCGGGCCTCAGCGAGGACGGCGAGCTCCACGAGGACAGCATGCAGTCCGCACTGCGCGCGCTGAACCGCTACCGGCTGCTGCTGAAGCACGTGCGCGTGAAGGAAACGCGAGTGGTGGCGACTGCTGCAGTTCGCGACGCCCACAATGGCGACGACTTCGTCCGCGAGGTCGAGGCGATGGGCCTCCCCTGCGAGGTCATCAGCGCCGACGAAGAAGCGCATTACTCCGGCCTCGGCGTCGTCTCGGCTTTTCCCGGCGCCAGCGGAATCGTGGGCGACCTTGGCGGTGGCAGCCTGGAGTTGGTGGAGGTCGGCGGCGGCAACGCGCTCAACGGGATCTCGCTTCCGCTCGGCGTGCTCCGCGCCGACCGCAGCAAGGCGGGCTCCAAGAAGGCCTACGAAGCCCTTCGCGAGGGATTGAAGAAGAACGGCCTGCACAAGGCCGGCAAGGGGCGGCCGTTCTACATGGTCGGGGGTTCGTGGCGCGCGCTCGCCAAGATCGACATGGCCGCGACAAACTTCCCGCTCCCGGCGACGCATCATTACCGGATGAAGCCATCGCGCGCAGCGGAGCTCAAGAAGCTGGCCGAGGAAGGCGGCGACCTGCTGCGCGTCGTGTCACCCGCGCGCCATGCGGCGACCCCGATCGCGGCGATGCTCCTGACGCACATCGTCGACCTGCTCGAGCCGAGCGAACTCATCGTCTCCGCATTCGGCCTTCGCGAAGGCCTGCTCTACTCGCAGCTCGACAAGAGGACGCGCGCGCTCGATCCGCTCGTCGAGGCGGCGCGGGATGCCGGCGGCGGCGAGCATCGTTTCGGACAGCATGGCGACCTCCTCCACGAATGGGTGTCGCCACTATTCGAGGACAGTCCGAAAATGGAGCGGCTCCGGCGGGCCGCCTGCCTGCTCGCGGACGTCGCGTGGCAGGCGGCGCCGATGTTCCGGGCCGATCGCGGCGTGGAAATGGCGCTGCACGGCGACTGGACCGGCGTGGATGCTGCGGGGCGCGTCATCATGGCGCAGGCGTTGACGTCCAACTTCGGGCGGGACGGCCTGCCGGATCAGCGGATGAACCAGTTGGTCCGGCCTGAGGACCTCAGGCGCGCGCATTGCTGGGGCCTGGCGATGCGCCTCGGCCAGCGGCTTAGCGGCGGCGTGGCCTCGGTGCTCGAGCGGACAAACCTCAATCTCAGCCGGACCGGGGTGACCTTGTGCGTCCCGCACCGCGAAGAAGCACTTGCCGGAGACGCGGTCCGCCGGCGCCTTCAACGCCTTGCGGAATCGCTTGACCGAAAGGCAGAGGTCGCGACGTTCATCTGACAGCGTGAACCAAAACGGCATTAGTCGAGTTGCGGCAAAGGGAAGAGATGGCCGCCGAAGAAGACACCAGCGAACTGCTCATGCTGCGGCGCAAGCCGCGGGTCACTGGCTGGTTCGGGCTCGCGTGGCGGATCGCAGCGGTCGTCGGCCTGCTCGGCTTTCTCGTCGTCGTCCACTGGCTCGAGCGCGACGGGCTGAAGGATACGCACGACGGCAGCGTCAGCTTCATCGACGTCCTTTATTTCACGATGATCAGCGCGACGACGACGGGTTACGGCGACATCGTTCCGGTGACGCCGCGCACGAGGCTCTTCGACGCCTTCGTCGTCACGCCGATCCGCATCCTCTTTCTACTGATCTTCGTCGGCTCGGCCTATCTGTTCGTGGCGAGGCGATCCTGGGAGAAATTCCTCATGAGACGAATCCAGCGCAGCCTCACCGATCACATCGTCGTTGCCGGCTACGGAACGAAGAACCGGCGCGCCGTGGACGAGCTGATCGATCTCGGCGCCAATCCCGAGGACATCGTCGTCATCGACCTGGATCCGGAACGGCTGGAGCGCGCGAAGGCGCTCGGCTGCACCGTGCTGCAGGGCGACGCCGCGCGCGACCAGACGATCCGCTCGGTCCATGTCGAAAGGGCGAAGCTCGTCATCATCTCGGCGGGCCGCGACGACACGTCGATCCTCATCTGCCTGACCGTTCGCGACTTCGCGCCCGACGTTCGCATCAGCATCGCCGTCAACGAGGAGGACAATATCGCCCCTGCCCGCCGCGCCGGAGCGAACGTCGTCGTAAACCCGCTCGACTTCGCGGGTCTCTTGCTTGCGACCACGCACGCGGGTCAGCACATTGCGGATTATCTCGCCGACCTGGCCTCGATGAAGGGCAAGGTGCGCCTGATCGAACGCGACGTGCTTCCCGAGGAAATCGGGCGGTCGCTCAAGGACGTTAGCGACATGGGCGTACGCATCATTCGCGGAGGCACCGCCTACGGCTTCTGGCGGCCGCAGGTGCAAAAGCTGGAAGCAGGCGACGTGATCATGGAGATTGCGCCGACCGCCGCCGGGCAGGAGCCTTCTCCCGCGTAAGCCACGGTGTGGCGTTCGGCCCGCGCTACGGCTAGGAGCCGGGGGCATGGGGGAATTGTCGTCCAGCGAACAGATGGCGGTCGAGCGCGCGGCGGCAGAGCCGATGCTCGACCAGGTATTGGGCTGGGCAGCGGTCAACAGCGGCTCGCGCAATCTCGATGGCCTCGCCACCGTGGCGGGGCTTCTTGCAGACGCCTTCTCGGCGCTTCCCGGAAGCATCGTGCTGGTCGACCCCGCACCGGTGGAAGCGGTCGATGCCTCCGGCCGTACCATAGCCATCGAGCATGGCCGCAACCTGCACTTGAAGGTGCGCCCGGACGCGCCGGTGCAGCTTCTTTTCACCGGCCACATGGACACGGTGTTCGGCGCCGATCATGCGTTCCAGGAAACGCGCTGGATCGACGAGCAGGTCATCAATGGGCCCGGCACTGCCGACATGAAGGGCGGGCTCGCGGTGATGCTCGCGGCGCTCAAAGCCGTTGAGCAGAGCGATGCGGCAACCAGCGTCGGCTACGAGGTTGTTCTTAACAGCGACGAGGAAGTCGGTTCGCTTGGCTCCGCACCGCTGATCGCCGAAGCGGCTCGCGGGAAGCGCACGGCGCTGACCTACGAGCCGTCCGCACTTCCGGACGGGACGCTAGCCGGCGCGCGTCCGGGCAGCGGCAATTTCGCGATCACGATCCGCGGCCGCTCTGCGCACGCCGGCCGCAATCCCGAGGACGGGCGCAACGCACTGCTCGCCGCGGCCGATCTCGCTCTCCGGTTCGAGGCGATGCGCAAGCCGGGCCTGTCGGTGAACCCTGCGAAGATCGATGGCGGATCGCCGACCAACGTGGTGCCCGACATCGCCATCCTCCGTGTCAACATGCGGCCCGCCACGCCCGCGCTTGAAGCCGACGCCAGAGTGTCGATCCAGCAGGCCGTCTCCGCCGTGTCGTCCGAGCGCGAAGTCAGCATGCACGTGCACGGCGGCTTCGCTCGTCCGCCCAAGCCGATGACGCCGGAGATGGACAACCTGTTCGGCCTCGTGAAACAGGCCGGCGCCGACCTCGGCCAGGCGATCGGCTGGCAACCGTCCGGCGGCGTCTGCGACGGCAACAACATCGCCGCTTGCGGCGTGCCCGTCGTCGACACGATGGGCGTGCGCGGCGGCAAGATCCACAGCATGGAGGAATTTCTGATCGTCGAAAGCCTGAAGGAACGCGCGGCATTGTCGGCGCTGACCATCCTGCGACTGGCCGGAGGGAACGCATGAGCTTCCGCGTCCGCCCGGTCACGGCCGATGACTTCGGCGCCATCTACGAAATGGCCAAGCTCACCGGCGGCGGGTTCACCAACCTTCCGCCCGACCGCGCGACCCTGGTCCAGAAGATCGCGCGTTCCGACAAAGGCTTCTCGCGCGCCGAGGACAGCCAATCCGACGACCTGTATATGTTCGTCCTGGAGGACCCGAAGGCCAGCGTCATCCGCGGCACCTGCCAGGTGTTCGGCCAAGTCGGCGTTCGCCAGCCCTTCTATTCCTATCACCTGAGCACGCTGACCCAGACCAGCCCTGAACTCGGCAAGACCTTCCGTAACCAGACTCTGACGCTGACGACCGACCTCGAAGGGTCGTCGGAAGTCGGCGGCCTGTTCCTTCACCCAAACGCTCGCGCGGGCGGGCTCGGGTCATTGCTCGCGCGCAGCCGCTACCTGTTCATCAAATCGCACCGCGCGCGCTTCGGCGACCGCGTCCTCGCCGAGCTTCGCGGGGTGATGGACGAGGCCGGCAACGCGCCCTTCTGGGATGGGCTCGCGGGGCGCTTCTTCGACATGACCTTCCCGGAGGCGGACGAGTTTAACGCCGTGCACGGCACGCAATTCATCGCCGACCTCATGCCCAAGACGCCGATCTACGTCTCACTGCTGAGCGAGTCCGCGCGTGCCGTCATGGGCCTTCCGCATCCAACCGGCCGGGCAGCTCTGCGCATGCTCGAGGAGGAAGGATTCTCCTTCGACCGCTACATCGACATCTTCGACGGCGGGCCGACAGTGACGGCGCACATCGACGACCTGCGCACGATCGACGAGTCGGACGAGGAGACGATCGTCGAGATCTCGGAGGGCGGGAAAACCAAGATGCTCCTCGCCCATGGCCAGCTGAAGGACTTCAAGGCCTGCTTCGGCATGGTGAAGCGCGCCGGACGCAAGGGCATCTGCATCGATGCCGAAGCAGCCGAGCTGCTCGGCGTGAAGGAAGGCGACACCGTCCTTGCGGTAAAGCGCTAGTGGCCCTTCGCGAGATCAACTTCGACGGGATCATCGGACCGTCGCACAATTATGCGGGGCTGAGCTTCGGCAACCTCGCGTCGACGAAGAACGCTGGCCAGGTTTCGCAACCGCGCGCGGCGGCGCTGCAGGGCATCGACAAGATGCGCGCCAACCTCGCGCTCGGGCTCGCCCAGGGCATCTTCTTGCCGAATGCTCGCCCGAACCGCAGCTGGCTGGCGGAACTCGGCACGGACTACGAGCACGCCGACGCGCCCCTCGCCGCAGCCGCCATGTCGGCCTCATCGATGTGGGCCGCGAATGCCGCGACGGTCTCGCCGGCGCCCGACACGAGCGACGGGCGCTGCCACCTGACCGCCGCCAACCTGCGGACCATGCCGCATCGCAGCCATGAATGGCCGGGCACGCTGGCGCAGCTGAAGATCGCCTTTGCCGACCCGGCGCATTTCCGCGTCCACGGCCCGGTCCCGCCCGCGTTCGGGGATGAAGGCGCTGCGAACCACATGCGCGTGACATCGAAGCACGGCGAGCGCGGCCTGGAGCTGTTCGTATACGGCGTCACCGGCGGCGCGTTCCCTGCGCGACAGCATTTGCAGGCTTCGAAGGCCATCGCGCGCCTTCACGGCCTCGATCCGGACCGCACCTTGTTCGTCGAGCAGTCCGAGGAGGCGATCGCCGCGGGCGCCTTCCACAACGACGTCGTCGCCGTGGCGAATGAGAACGTCCTCTTCGCGCACGAGCTGGCGTTCGCCGACCGCGCCGGCCTGGTCGGCTTTTGCGAGAGCCGCCTGCCCGGTTTCGAGCTGGTCGAGGTGCCCGCTGCGGAAGTGCCGATCGGCGACGCGATTACGTCCTATCTGTTCAACGCGCAGCTGGTGACCCCTCCCGACGGCGAGATGACGCTGGTCGTTCCGACCGAGGCTCGCGAGACGCCTACGGTCTGGTCGTGGATCGAGCGGCATATCGCCGGCAACGGCCCGATCCGCCGCGTCGAGGTCGTCGACGTTCGCCAGTCGATGGCCAATGGCGGCGGCCCTGCCTGCCTGAGGCTTCGCGTAGTCGCCGACCCCGCGACCGTGGATCCCCGCTTCATCGTCGACGATGCCAAGCTCGATAAATTGGCGGAGGTGATCCGCCGGACCTGGCCGATCGACATCGACAATGCCGACCTGCAAAAGCCGTCGCTCGCGACCGATGTGGAAGCGGCGCGAACCGCCTTGCTGGAAGCCCTGGACCTGACCGAACTCGCCTGAATCCCGTATCGGGACAAATCCGGGTTCTTAACGCCTTCGTAACTCTGTTTTTTAGGACGGAATCGGCTCAAAACCTGAGTCGAATCGTTCAGGCGTTAACACATGGCGATGCTTCGAAAACTCGGTCGACTATTCACCATCAAGACCCGCACCGAAGCGTGGCTGGTGACCTATGCCATCGCCTTGGGCGCAGTCGAACGGGCTCGCCACTATCTAGATCTGTACCCGGGGACTGGCGGCTGGCTGCTCGCCCTGGCGTGCACGGGCGTCGTCTTCATCGCCGGCGCGAAACTGCTGGATTCAGTGAAGCCGGCCCCTCCGGCGGTCGCGATGGGGCCCTACCCGCCGCGGGTGCAGCGCCGCGTGACCTCTACTCGTAGTCGACCCAGAGCGCGCCAGACGCGTTCCGGTTCAGGATCACCGCTTTCACTTCGCAGAGATTGACGCCGCTCCAGACGACGGTGCCGACGCCCTGAAGCGTCGCCTGGATGTCGAACGCGCAATCGGGGTCGTTGAACGTGACCGAGCCGCGCCCGCCCGGCGACGGAGCGGAGCCGAGAGGCTTCCAGTCCTTCGTCCCGTAGCGGCGGATCGTTAGCGCCTGCATGTTCAGGCCGGTATTGTTGACCACGGAAAAAGCGCCCGCACCTGCAATGGCAGGCACGGGCGTCGCGATTGTCGATACTGCAATGAGCAAGGCGAACAGCTTACGCATGAGCGTCAGTATATTCGCATTTGACCCTCCCGCGAACGGGAATCGCAAATGAGGGCCTAAGCGGCCTTCAGCTCGTGATAGCTGGAACGCGAGCTCCAACCGACCACGGTGACTGCATTTCCCTGCCGATAGCCTTCCTGCAGCGGCAGTGCCGTTCCGCAGAATGCGCATTCCGCCAGCAAGCGACCGAGAAACCAGTGAGTCCGACCGCAACCCGGGCAGTGGTTCACTTCGTTCTCACGATACACGGCATGATAGCCCCGCACCGCGGGATCGAACGGATCGCGGCGGGCGTCGATCGAAGTCAACATTCGTCGTTCCTTCCAGCCATTTCACCCTCCAACGAGCGATGAGTCGTTAGGTTTCAGAGATAATCTGCAATTGCGGCAAGATTGTCGCCTTCGGACCACAGACTGTTTCAGTCTGGAACGGTTTGGCGGGTTCTGTCGGACTGCCTGTGGATATTAACCGAGTCTTAGGTTTCTCCGGACCATCGTGCGGCAGTGGGAGAGGGACATGCCTTTTGGGGAGGCGCGTACGATGGAGTCGAACGAGCGTTATTATCGTCGCAGGGCCGTGGAGGAGCGTATGGCCGCCCAACGCGCCATGACCGAGCAGGCTCGGGCCTGGCATGCCAAGCTGGCGGCGGACTTTGCAGAGCGGGCTAATCCGACGACGGTCGCTGTAAGCGCCTAAGGGCGCTCACGCGATCCAGCTAACGACCAGAGCCGCCGTGCACAGGAATGTCACGGCGGTCGTCATCCAGCCAAGGAAATTCGTCTTCCAGCCGTTGGTCCGGGCGCCCACGACGCGCCGGCTGTTCGTCAGAAGCATCATGATCAGGAGCAGTGGCGGCACCGAAAAGCCCTGCACGATCCCCGACCAGACGAGCGCGCGCATCGGATTGAAGCCGAGGAAGTTGAGCCGACCGCAATCGCCGTGACCAGAGCGATCACTCCGTAGAACAGGCGATTGTCCTCCGGCTCGTCATGAAGGCTCGCCTGACGGCCAATGCCCTGGACGACGTCGTAGGCTGCGCCAGTGGTCATGACCGGCACGGCGAGGAAGCCGACGCCCACGACGCCCGCCGCGAACAGGAACTTCGCTCCCTCGCCTGCCAGAGGTTCCAGCGCCGATGCCGCCCGGGCGGCCGTTTCGATCTCGGTCTGGCCCGCCGGGTGGAGCGTGGTGCCCGTGGCAAGGATGATGAAATAGAGGATGACGTTGGAGAAGATCATGCCCGTCAGCACATCGCGACTGGTCTTCTTCATCTCGCGGCGAGTGGCCCCCCGTCGCTGCCAAAGCCGCCTGCGGCCGATGGCAATCTGTTCCTCGACCTCCTGGTTGGACTGCCAAGTGTAGACGTAGGCCGATAACGAAGTCCCGATGCAGGCGACGACCAGCGCCAGGAATTCGGCGTCGAGCCTCAGCCTTGGAACGAATGTCGCGCGAAGCACCTCTGCCGGATCTGGCCGGGTCATGATCGCCGCGGCGATGTAGGCGAACAGGACGAGCGCCAGCCAGCGGAAGACATGCCGGATCAGCGTGTAGGATCCGAAATACTGGATCGCGTAGATAATCGCCGCGGTCCCGACGACGATCACCGGGATTGGCAGCGGAACGAACAGGTTGAGCGCGGCTCCTATTCCACCCAGGTCTGCCGCAGCCTCGATGATGTTGCCGATGAAGGCGAGCGTCACGAGCGGATAAAGCACCCAGCGCGGGAACTGGTCGCGGATGCAGGCGAACAGCCCCTTGCCGTAGACCTGCCCGATCTTCGCCGACAGGTAGGTGACCACGTACATCATCGGCAGCAGGACGGGAGCGACCCAGAGGAAGCCCAAGCCGTATTTCGCCCCGGCGCTCGCGTACGTGCCGATGGCCGAAGGATCGTCGTCGGCCGCGCCGGTTACCACGCTGGCGCCGACCAGCTTGAGGATCCCCGGCGGCGGAGGCGGTGCCTCGACCTGGGTGTCGGCTTCGAGGGGTTCGCGGATGAAGTTGTTCACAGGTGCACGCAGAGAAGAAGGTCTGCGCTCAACCGGTGAGGAGCGCGCTGGCTCCTACGGCCGTTCGGATTAGTGCGCCGCCGCAGTCGTAACCGGAGCCGGCGCGGCACTTGGCTGCCAACCCGCCGGCGTAACCCGCCACACGGTATTTCCGACATCGTCGGCAATCAGAAGCGCACCGAACCGGTCTACCGCCACCCCGACGGGCCGCCCGAACGTCTTGCCCTTCGCCATGTCGAGGAAGCCCGTCACGACGTCGACAGGCTTGCCGGTCGGCTTTCCATCGGCGAACGGGACGAATACGACCTTGTAACCGGAAGGCGAATAGCGGTCCCAGCTACCGTGCTCGCCGATAAAGGCTCCACCACGATAGCGGCCGAGGAGAGTGCCGTTGTAGAAGGTCAGGCCCAGAGCAGCGACGTGCGAGCCGAGGGCATAGTCGGGCACGATGGCCTTCGCGACGAGCTCGGGGTTCTGCGGTCTGACGCGCGGGTCGAGGTGCTGGCCGTAATAGGAATAGGGCCAGCCGTAGAAGCCGCCGTCCCTCACCGAGGTCAGATAGTCCGGCACTAAGTGCGCGCCGAGCTCGTCGCGTTCGTTCACCACTACGAAGAGCGTATTGGTCCCCGGGTAGAAGACTGGGCTGTTCGGGTTGCGGAGGCCGGTCGCGAACTCGCGTGCGGCGCCGGTCTTGCGGTCGATCTCCCAGACCGAGGCCCTGCCCCGCTCGGCGTCCCAGCCGTTCTCGACGATATTACTGTTCGATCCGACGGTTGCGTACAGCTTCGTACCGTCGGGGCTGGCAACGAGGCTCTTCGTCCAGTGGTGATCGATGGGCCCGCCCGGCAATGGCGTGAGGGTCCGGCCCGGCGCGGTCAGCGTCGTCTGGCCCGGCGTATAGGGATAGGCGACCACGCCGTCCGTGTTGGCGACGTACAGCGTCCCGTCGACCCAGCTTACGCCGAACGGCGACCGGAGATTGTCGAGCAGGGTCGTCTGAACCTCGGGCCTGCCGTCGCCGTCCGCATCGCGGATGAGCGTAATGCGGCTCGCCGCCTTTGGACCGCCGGGGTAGCTCGTCGCCTTGTTCTTCACGAGCGCGACGATCGGGTCCTTCGGCCGCTTGACCGGCTCCGGCGGCGGCGACTTGGCCTGCACCGCCAAGATGTCGCCGTTGGGAAGAACGTAGACGAAGCGGGGATGCGCGAGGTTGGTGGCCAACGCCTTGATCTGCAGACCCGCCGCGACCGTCGGAGTCTTGCCCGCCGGCCAGCCCTCGCCGGGGGAAACGTTGACCGGCGGAAGCAGGAACTGCTTGGGCTCCGGCAGGACCGGGTTCGTGCCCATCTGGCTGGATTCGTCGAACTTGGGATCGCTGCAGGCCGCCACCGATGCCAGTGCGCAGCCGATCAGGAGGAGCCGTCTCATCACGCGTTTCTCCTCCACGTCAGAGTCGAGAACCCGGCGCCCACCAGCATCAGCAAGGCGACGATGCCGGAGAGGATCAGCCCTTCAGGAACAACCGCCGTCCAGCCGTCGCGGCTGTGGATGAAGGCGTTGAGCAGTGCCAGAAGCCAGGCGACGATGGGCAATAGGATATGCCATCCCGACCCGCGCGGACGGCCCTCGGACCTGCGCCGCTCGACCAGCCAGTCGACCGCGCCGAAGAATATGGCGAGGCCGCCCATCACCAGGCCGGCGACGATCAGCCAGATCGAGAAATACTGCCACTGCAGGTTGTACGACCGCGAGTAGGCAATGTCGGTGATGAAGGCCAAGGTGAAGTAAGCGAGCGGGAATGCTCCGAACACGGCGTGGAGCGCGTCGAGCGCCCCGCGCTTTTGCGTCTTTGTCGGTCGATCGTCCGGATCCGCTTGCGCCATATTCACCTCGCGCGGTTGCAACCGCCGATACGAGTGGCAGGTCGCAACGGTTCCATCGGCCGGAATGCCCGGGCTGCGAGTTAGCTCACGATTGCGATGCAACCGCTCAATTGCGCTCGGTGCCTCAGGAAAATGGCGCGCCCGGAACGATTCGAACGTCCGACCCTCAGATTCGTAGTCTGATGCTCTATCCAGCTGAGCTACGGGCGCGGCGCCGTGGAAACGGCAGGCGGGCGACATAGGGGCCTCGTTCGCGCCGCGCAACCCTCGAAAGTTGCGACATGCCGACACGCCTCCTAGAGCTTCGGCCATGCGGACCCGCGTTTCCACTGCGTTCCTTGGGCTGGCCCTGCTTTCCGCCTGCTCGACTCAAGGCGGGCCATACCCGTCGCTGGCACCGCGAGCGGCCGAGAACATCGATCCCCGCGTTCCGGTGGTGAGCCCCATTCGGTCGGGGCCGGTGAGTGCCGGACTGGCGGCGCATCTCGCCGCGCTGGTCGATCAGGCGCAGTCGGGCGACGCCGCTTTCCGCGATGCCGCAGCCAATGCGGAGCGCCTCGCGGCCTCGGCAGGCGCTCCATCGTCTGAAAGCTGGGTCGTGGCGCAGCAGGCGCTTTCCGCGGCCCAGGCGGCCCGCGGGCCGACGACGCGAGCGATGGGCGATATCGACGGACTGGGCTCGACCGCGCTCGCCACCAAGGGCGGAATTTCGCAGGCGGACATGGACGCGATCCAGAAGGCGGCCGCGATCGTCTCGGAAATCGATCAGCGCGAGGCGGAGCGCCTCGACGTCCTCGAGAAACGCCTGCGCAGTTAGCGGAGAGCGGCCGCGCGCGCCGCAGGCCACTCCTGGGCTTCGATGCGGTAGACGATCGTCGGATTGATTTCCGGCGGCAGGTCCTTGCTCTGGAAGTCCATGTCCGGCCGGCGGGTCATGCTCAGCCGCTTCATCAGGCCCTGGCTCGCTTCGTTCTGGTTGACCGTGAGCGCGACGACGTGCGGAGCGCCGAACTTGCCGAAGGCGAGGTCGAGGCTCGCGATGGCTGCTTCCTTGGCATAGCCCTGCCCCCACGCATCCTCGCGCAGGCGCCAGCCCACTTCGAAGTCGCCGGGATTGGGTGCGCCGTCGCTGTTGACGCGCTTGAGGCCGCAAAAGCCCAGCAAGGCGCCGTCGGACTTGCGCTCGACGATCCAGAATGTGTGGCCGAACTCGCGCTGGTAACGTTCGATGCGTCCGAACGCGGCCTCATGCCATTCGCGCGACCGGACACCGCCAAGCCAGCGCATGACGCCTTCCGTGTTGGTGTGCCGGATGAATTCATCGAGGTCCTCGGCGTCCCAGGTGCGGAGGCGGAGCCGCTCGGTCTCGGCCGCGACCTCAGCCATTGAGCGCCCTCACTCCGTCGAGAATTGCCTCGATCGCCTGATCGACATGTTCAAGATGCGTCCGGAAGGAGAGGATCGCGCAGCGGATAAGGTTGATGCCGTCGATGCGCGTGCCGCTCATCATCACGCGCCCTCCTTGCTGGAGGTGCTTCAGCAGTCGCTCGGTGAACTCGTTCGCGTCGCCATCCTTCGGCACATAGCGGAAGGCGACGACGGACAAGTCGGGCGGCGGTCCGGGGTCGAAGCCGTCGAGCTCCGACAGGCGACCGTGGAAGTAGCGGGCGAGTGCGAGCTTCTCCGACTGCGCCGCGCGGAACGCCGAAACGCCGGCGATCTGCAACGGCAACCACAGGCGGAGCGCACGAAAATGGCGCGTCAACTCCGGCGAAAGGTCGGCGGGCGAAGGGCCCACTTCGGACTCGCCGAGCGGCCGGATATATTCGCCGGAAGCGCTGAAGGCGTCGGTGAGATGCTTTCCGTCGCGGACCAAAGCGGCACCGGTTCCGTACGGCAGGAACAGGGTCTTGTGCGGGTCGAGCGCAACGCTGTCCGCCTGCTCGATGCCGCGCAGCAACTCCCTGCCCTCGTCGCACAGCGAGAACAGCCCGCCATAGGCACCGTCGACGTGCAGCCATGCGCCGTATTTCTGGCAGAGCTCGGCGATCTCAGGCAGCGGATCGATTGCGCCCGTGTCGACCGTGCCGCCCGATGCTACGACCAGCCACGGCCGAATGCCGGTGCGCAGGTCCGCTTCGAACGCCTCTTCGAGCGCGCCCACCGACATGCGATGCCGCGCGTCGGTCTCGACCTGCCGTCGGGGCGAGCGACCCCTGCCCGCGATGTGGAGCGCCTTGTCGATGCAATAATGCGCGAACCTCGTCGTGTAGACCGCGCCGCCGCCCTCCGGATCGCGAGCCTCGCGGGCGGCGACGATACCGGTGAGGTTGGCGATGCTTCCGCCTGACGTCAGCGTTCCGGCCGCCGTCGCCGGATAGCCGATGACGCTCGCCAGCCACTGGGT
Source organism: Sphingomonas telluris (assembly GCF_022568775.1). NCBI lineage: Bacteria > Pseudomonadati > Pseudomonadota > Alphaproteobacteria > Sphingomonadales > Sphingomonadaceae > Sphingomonas > Sphingomonas telluris. The sequence continues at coordinate 1,558,457 of NZ_JAKZHW010000001.1, forward strand.
GCAGGCATTCTCGATGCGCACGGCGCCGGGACTCGCCGAGGCAAAGCCGGAATATTTGTTAGCTGACGCGGCAAGCAAATCGCCCATCGCTGAATAGGGCAGTCCGCCTCCGGGGATGTAGGCCATGAAACGTGGCGAGGTCGTCGCGAAGCCGGGCCGGTCGATGCACTCCGCGACATAATCGAGCACTGCGGCAGGATCGCGACCGGAATCCGTGAACTCCGGGTCCAGGGTCTGTGCGAAGACCTCCGACCAAGGCCGATTGCTCGGCGCAGTTTCGACTTGGTCCCAATAGGCGAGCGCGTGATCGAGGGTTCGCCCGCCGACATCGCGCCGCCGCTCCGCGTCCGGCTCCAGCGGGGAAGCCGCCGCGCGCAACCGCTCGATCTCGGTGCGCAGCCCGTCGAGCATCAGCCCTGGATCAGCCGTGCAGCATCGATGGCATGATAGGTGAGCACGCCGCTGGCACCCGCGCGCTTGAAGGCCATCAGCGTCTCCAGGATCAGCGCGTTGCGGTCGCCCGCGCCGGCCGCTGCCGACGCTTCGATCATCGCATACTCGCCGCTCACCTGGTAGGCGAAGGTCGGGACGCCGAACGCGTCCTTCACCCGTGCGACGACGTCGAGATAGGGCAGGCCCGGCTTCACCATCACGAAGTCAGCACCCTCGGCGAGATCGAGTTCGACCTCCCGCAGCGCCTCCTCGATGTTCGCCGGATCCATCTGGTAGCCGCGCTTGTCGCCTTTCAGCCGGCCGAGGGAGCCCACCGCCTCGCGGAACGGTCCGTAGAAGGCCGACGCATATTTCGCGGCATAGGCCATGATCGCGACGTTCTGGTGCCCGCCGTCCTCGAGCGCCGAGCGGATCGCTGCCACGCGGCCGTCCATCATGTCGGAGGGCGCAATGATGTCTGCGCCCGCCTCCGCCTGAACGACTGCCTGCTCGACCAGGATCGCGACCGTGTCGTCGTTGATGACCCAACCCGCCCCGTCGACCATGCCGTCATGGCCGTGCGACGTGTACGGATCGAGCGCGACGTCGGTCAGCACACCGATGTCCGGCACCGCGTCCTTGATCGCCTTCGTCGCACGGCAGATCAGATTGTCCTTGTTCAGCGCCTCACGCGCATCGTCGGTGCGAAGCTCGTTGGGCGTATTCGGGAACAGCGCGATGCACGGGATGCCGAGCGACGCCGCCTCCTTTGCCTTGGCCGCGATACGGTCCACGCTCCAGCGGCTCGCGCCCGGTAGCGAGCCGATAGGCTCCTCCGCACCGCTGCCCTCGCAAATGAAGAGAGGCAGGATGAAATCGCTGGGGTGAAGCCGGTTCTCGGCAAGCATCGAACGCATCCAGGCGCTCGACCGGCCGCGGCGCATGCGCAGGGCGGGATAAGGGGCTGTCGTCATTGGCCGCGCAGATAGACTGGGACGCCCTTGGAAAGAAAGGGCGCGCCGAACATTGACCGGCGGATGCCCGCAGCACTTCCGAAACAGGCGATCCTCGTGGTCAATGCGGGCAGCCGCCGCGGTGCGGACCTGTTCGACGAAGCTCGGGACAAGCTGACCGCCGCCGGAATCGAGCTCATCGATGCGAAGAAGTGCAAGACCGCGGACAGCATGGAGCGCGCGGTCAAGCAGGCGATCAAGCGTGCGCCGATGGTGATCGTTGGCGGCGGCGACGGTTCTTTGTCGTCGATGATCGACTATTTCATCGGCACGGACACGGTCTTCGCCTTCCTGCCGCTGGGAACGGCGAACAGCTTCGCGCGGACGATCGGGATGCCTCTGGACCTCGACGGCGCGGTGCAGGCGATTGCCACGGCCGAGCCGCGCAAGATCGACCTCGGCTGCATCAACGGCGACTATTTCCTGAATGCGGCGGCCATGGGCCTCGCGCCAAAGGTCGCCGAGACCGTGCCGCATGGGCTGAAGCGCCGCCTCGGGCGCCTCGGCTATCTGGTCTGGGCGGGCTGGTCCGCCGCGAACTTCAATGCCTTCCGCGTGAAGCTGGAGGGCAGCCGACGGACCCGGCGGATGTGGGCCACCGAAGTGCGCATCGCCAACGGGCGCTATCATGGGGGGCTGGAGCTGATCGAAAGTGCCGACATCAAGAGCGGCGAGATTGTCGTTCAGGTCGTGGCCGGACGGAGCCTTGTGAAGCTCGGCTGGAGCTATCTCGCGGCGGCGGTGAAGCTGCGATCGCGCCACCAGACGGTGCGCGAATTCGTCGGAAGCCAATTCCGGCTAAGCACCAAGCCGCGGCTCAGAGTGTCGATCGACGGCGAGATCGGCGCCGAGACCCCGCTGGACATCAGCGCGGTCGCCGACGCCGTGACGGTCGCCGTGCCTAGCCTGCCGGGTTGAGCGCTCCGCCTGGCTCCCGCGTCGCTTGCGCCTCCTCGACGCATTCTTCTTCGCTCGGGCGCTGGTCGATCTGCATCCGCGCCTTCCGCCAGCCGCCGTGCATGTAAAAGGCGAAGGCGAGCGCCAAATTGACGAAGGAGCTTGCGGGGAAGCTCAGCCAGATCGCGTCGGCGTTAAGGCTGGGATAGCTCGCGAAGATGAAGCCGAAGCGGACGGGCACCAACCCGACGCAGAGGATCAGCAACGGGCCCCAGACCGATCCGTTCGCCCGCACCGTGCCGAACAGGACCATGGTCATTCCGAACAGCAGGAAGTTCCAGGTCGCGAGCAGATGGATGTGCCGCGCAATCGGCAGCGCCGGGCTGTCGCTGCCCATGAACAGCGCCAGCACCGACCGGTCGGAGACGGTCAGGAGGACGATCAGCACGCCGGTGATGAGCAAGGTGTAGATGATGCCCGACCGGGTGATCGGATTGACGCGTTCCCAGCGTCCGGCGCCGATGTTCTGCGCCGCCATGGCGCTGACCGCCGCGCCGAGCGCCATCGCGGGCATCTGCACATAGGTCCACAGCTGCATCGCGACGCCGAAGGCCGCCGCCGTGTCCACGCCCTCGCGGTTGACGATGCCGACCAGCGCGAGAGCGGACATGGAGATGACGATCATCTGGATGCCCATCGGCAGTCCCTTGGCGACAATCGTCTTCAGGATCGCTCCGCTCGGCAGCAAATAGCGAAGCTCGCTTCCGCGCAGCCTGAGCGGCAGGTCGCGGACGTACATGAAGACGAGCAGGCCGATCAGCGCGGTGTAGTTGGCGATGAGCGTTGCCGTCGCCGAGCCTGCGATGCCCAGCTTCGGCGCAGGACCGAGGCCGAGAATGAAGACCGGGTTCAGACCGCTGTCGAGAATGACCGCGACCATCATGAACCAGAGCGGCGTCAGGCTGTCGCCCGCTCCGCGCAGCGCCATCATCAGCAAGGTGAGCAGCAGAAGCGCCGGCATGGCGAGGAAGATGACCCGCAGATAGTCGAGCGCGAGCGGCGCTGCGTCTCCAGGCGTGCCCAGCGCATGCAGGATCGCGGGCGACAGGTACCAGCCCGCGACCGCGATCAGGATCGTGACGATCCCGAACGCACCGGCGGCCGTGCCGAAGATCTTGCGTGCCTCGTCGACGTCCTTCCGGCCCCAATACTGGCCGATGAGGATGGTCGAGGCCATTCCGAAGCCGAAGACGAACGCCGTCAGCAGGAACATGACCATGTTGGCGTTGGACGTGGCGGCAAGTGCGTGCTCGCCGAGGAAACGGCCGACCCAGATGGCGTTGACCGTGCCGTTCAGCGACTGGAGGATGGACGACGCCAGCGTCGGCAGCGCGAACTTCAGCAGCGTCGGACCGATGCTGCCCTGCGTCAGGTCGCCGCGTCGAGCGGTGGACGCATCCGCCATGGTTGAACTCCTTTAGCCGAGCCTCTCCAACGCGGCGCGGTAGCGTTCGGCCTCAGCGGACTTCTCCGCATGGTCGGAGCGCGCCTTCTCCACCGCTTCAGGCTTCGCCCGCTCGGCAAACTGCGGGTTCGACAGGCGGCCAGCGAGGCTATCGCGTTCCTTTTCGGCGGCGGCTGCCGACTTCAGAAGTCGCGATCTCTCGGCTTCAACGTCGATCACTCCTTCAAGCGGAATCACCAAAGTCGCACCGGGGGCTGGAATCCGAAGCGCGCTCCCCGAGGGAACCTCCTCGGAGGTATGAATATCGATCCTACCGACGCGCTCGAACATCGACTGCGCTGCGGGTAGACGCTTCCACAAACTCGACGAGATATCTTCCAAGTATGCCGGAAGACGCTGACCGGGCGCGATGCCGACCTCATTCTTCGCCGCGCGGACTGCCATGATGGTCTCGATGACCCAGTGCATCTCGGCTTGAACGTCCACCACCTCGTTTCCGACGGTTCCGACGATAGGGTTGGCTTCGGCTTGAGGCTCCGGCCACTTCGCGACAATCAGGTCGTACGGGCGCTCATTCGCGTTCCACAGCTCTTCGGTGACGAAGGGCATGAACGGGTGGAGCATGACGAGGATCTGGTCGAACGCCCAAGCGGCGACGCGCTTCGTCTCCTCGTCGAACGCGCCCTTCACCAGCTCGACGTACCAGTCGCAGAAAGTGCCCCAGACGAAGTGGTAGATGGCGTCGGCCATCTCGTCGAAGCGCAGTTCATCGAACGCGGTGTCGAGCTTCGCGAGCGTGTCGACCACCTCGCCGATGATCCAGCGGTTGACCGGAAGCTCGGCGGCCGGAGCGGCGATGCTGTCGCTGGCGCCGACGCCGTTCATCTGCAGGAAGCGCGCGGCATTCCACAGCTTGGTCGCGAAGTTGCGGTAGCCCTCGACGCGCTTCTCATCGAGCTTGATGTCGCGGCCCTGGCTTTCCATCGCGGCCAGCGTGAAGCGCAGCGCATCGGCGCCGTACTTGTCGACGATGCCCAGCGGATCGACCGTGTTGCCCTTCGACTTCGACATCTTCTGGCCCTTGGCGTCGCGGACCAGGCCGTGGAGGTAGAGCGTGCGCCACGGCACGTCGTTCATGAACTCCAGGCCTTGCATCGCCATGCGGGCATCCCAGAAGAAGATGATGTCGAAGCCGGAGATGAGGACGTCGTTCGGGTAGTGCCGCTTGAGATCGTGCGTCTGCTCCGGCCAGCCCAGCGTCGCGAACGGCCACAGCGCTGAAGAGAACCAGGTGTCGAGCACGTCGGGATCGCGGCGTAGCGGCTGGTCGCCGGCCTGCGCCTTCGCTTCCTCCTCGCTCTCGGCCACGAAGACGCTGCCGTCGTCGGCGTACCACGCCGGAATGCGGTGGCCCCACCAGAGCTGGCGCGAGACACACCAGGGCTGGATATTCTCAAGCCAGTTGAACCAGGTCTTGGACCAGGTTTCCGGCACGATCTTGATGTCGCCGGAGCGGGTGGCGTCGAGCACGCGTTCCGCCATCGGCTTCACGTCGACATACCATTGGTCTGTCAGCCATGGCTCGATCACCACACCCGAACGGTCGCCGTACGGGGTCGGGATCGCTCGATCCTCAACCTTGGCCAGGAAGCCGCCAGCCATCAGCATGTCGAGCACTTGCTTGCGCGCTTCCTCGCGAGAGAGACCAAGCAGCTCTTGCGGGATGAGCCCGTCCTGGGTCTGGACGACATGGGCCGTCGCATCGAACATGTTGAGCATGTCGCGCGGAGCGAACCCGGCGCGCTTGCCGACCTCATAATCGTTGAAGTCGTGCCCCGGCGTGATCTTGACCGCGCCGGAACCGAGCTCCGGATCGGCGTGCTCATCGGCGATGATCGGGATCAGGCGCCCTGTGATGGGATGCTTGATATTCTTGCCGATCAGTTCCTTGTACCGCTCGTCGTCCGGATGAACCGCGACCGCCATATCGGCCAGCATCGTTTCGGGCCGCGTCGTCGCCACTTTGATATGGCTCGACCCCGTCCCGGTGCGAGCGTCGTCAGCGAGCGGGTAGCGAAGAGTCCAGAACTGGCCCTGGACCTCGCGCGTCTCGACCTCGAGATCGCTGATCGCGGTCTGAAACTTGGGGTCCCAGTTCACGAGGCGCTTGTCGCGATAGATGCGGCCACGCTTGTAGAGCTCGACGAAGACCTTGATGACCGCCTTCGAGAAGCCCGGGTCCATCGTGAAGCGCTCGTGACTCCAGTCGCAGGACGCACCGAGGCGGCGGAGCTGGCGGGTGATCTGGCCGCCGCTTTCTTCCTTCCACTGCCAGACCCGGCTGACGAATTCGTCCCGGCCGAGCTCGGCGCGCGCAATGCCCTCGGCGGCGAGATTCCGCTCGACCACCATCTGCGTGGCGATGCCGGCATGATCCATGCCGACGACCCACAGCGCGTCCTTGCCGCGCATGCGCTCGCGCCGAGTCAGGACGTCCTGAAGCGTGTTGTCGAGCGCATGGCCGATATGCAGCGAGCCCGTGACGTTGGGCGGCGGCATGACGATCGTCCACGGCTCCTCATTCGGCCGGTCGGGCCGGAAGAGCCCCCTGGACTCCCAATGTTCGTACCAGCGCTGCTCGATCGCAGCAGGATCGAATGTCTTGGGAAGCTCGCTCATGCGAGGCGGTTAGCCGCGCCCGCATGAGCGTTCAACCGCACTACTGCGTGGATTTGCCGGTCCAGCGGTTCAGCCAGCCGAGCACCTCATCATACCATTGGATGGAATTCTTGGGCTTCAACACCCAATGGTTCTCGTCGGGGAAAACGAGCAGGCGCGACGGGACGTTGCGCCGCTGGAGCGCCGTGAAGGCCGCAAGCCCCTGCGTGTAGGGGATGCGGAAGTCGTTCTCGCTGGTGATGACGAGCTGCGGCGTCTTCCAGGCGGTCACGTAGTTCACCGGGTTCCACTTCTCGAACGCCGCCGGATCCTCGTAATAGGTCTTCCCCCCGTGCTCCCACTCGTCGAACCACAGCTCCTCGGTCTCGTAGGCCATGGCGCGGGCGTCGAAGACGCCGTCGTGCTGGACGATGCACTTGAACCGGTCGGGCCAGCGGCCTTCGATCCAGTTCATCATGTAGCCGCCGTAGGAGCCACCGAGCGCGCAGGCATTGTCGGCGTCGAGCTGGGCGTCACTTGCAGTCGCGTAGGCGAGGCCCTTCTGCAGGTCCTCGAGCGGCCAGCCGCCCCAATTGTTGTGGATCGCGTCGGTGAAGGCCTGGCCGTACCCGGTCGACCCGTGGAAATCGACGGCGACGACGCCGTAGCCGGGGCCTGAGAACACTCGCGGGTTCCAGCGGAAGGACCAGCTGTTGCTGAACGTGCCCTGCGGCCCCCCGTGAACGAGGAAGGCGATCGGCAGCTTGCCCGTCGCCGTCGTGGGCTTCAGCGTCCATCCCCACACCGTGTCGTTGTTGGCGCCCGTAAAGCTGAACTTCTTGAACGTGACCGGATCGAGCTCGGCCAGCAGCTCGCGGTTGGCGTTCGTGAGCTGCTTCGCCTTGCCGCGGCGATCGAGCAGATAGATGTCGTCAGGCGCCATGATGCTGTTCATCGTGGCGAGAATGCTGCCGTTCGGGAGAGCGCGGACGTTGCCGTAATGGCCGTCCTTGGTGAGGCGCGTGACCTTGCCGGTCGCGACGTCGACGCGGAACACCGGCTGCTCCAGCGTATCCTCGGCGGTGACGAGGATCGACTTGCCGTCGTGGGCCCATTCGATGGAACCGACGGAGCGGTCCCAGTTCTGCGTCAGCGCACGGGTCTGGCCCGTGGCGACGTCGCGGAGCTGCAGGACCTGCCGATCGGCTTCGTAGCCCGCCCGCGCCATCGCGAAGTAAGCGAGTGTCTTTCCGTCCGGCGAAACCACCGGAAGGTTGTCCGTGCCGTCGTTGGCGTCGGTGAGGTTCGTCGGCGGCGCACCGCCATCGGCGGGCGAGGAGAAGATGTCGAGGTTGGTCGAGGTCGCCTCGATTCGACCCGCCTCCCGAAGCGCGAAGTAGACGGTCTTGCCGTCGGGCGAGAAGCCGATCTCCTCGCCGCCCCCCATCGGCTTGGACGGCGTGTCGCCTTCGAGATTGCCAGTCAGCCTAACGCCGCCGCCCGTCAGCTTTCCGCCTTCGATCGGGAAGGCATAAATGCGCGACTTGGTGCCCGGCTCTGCCCAGCTATCCCAGTGGCGCACGAACAGCTTGTCGTAGGTGCGGCCGCTGCCCGCGGGCTTGGCGGGGAAGGTCGTCGCGGCGCAGGCGAGGTCGGGGCAATCCTTCTGGTCGGCCCAGACGATGACGCGGTCGCCGGTTGGCGCGAGCTTGAAGCCCGAAACGTCGCCGCCGAAGTCGCTGATCTGCTGCGCGGCACCGCCGACCGGCATGCGGAAGAGCTGGTCGCGGTCGCCGGCCTTCATCAGGAAGTAGAGCGCCCCGTCCTTGCCGAACACCGCGTCATGGCCCTTTTCCGCGCCCGTCACGAGCTGCGGCGCGGCACCCGCCTTCGTCAGGTCGAGCAGGTAAAGACCGTTGTTGCGCTTGTTCGCGTCGAAGTCCGTGTCGGAGATGGTGAACACTGCCCACTTGCCGTCGGGCGAGACTTCCGGCGCGCCGACGCGATGCATCGACTGCATGTCGGTGGCGGTCATCGGCCGGGCAGGTGCGGGCGAAGCGAAGGTGAAGGCGGCGGCTGAAGCGGCCGCAAGCAGCGATGATTTGATCATGCCGGAGGCGTAGCAAAGCCTCCGCGCGGCGCAAGCAGCCTTAGAGCGGGCGTCCCGTGATCCGCGAAATCTCGCGCTTTACATGCTCGTCGACCAGGCCGGGAAGATGGTCGTCGAGCCACTGCTTCAGCATCGGCCGAAGCATCTCGCGGACCATGTCCTCCAGCGGGTTGGCTTGGGGCATGGCAGGAACGCTCGCGGCGACGGTGCTCAACTGCTCCAGCGCGCTGCGGCTGGCGTGCGTGGTGGTTTCGTTTAGCAGCGGCGGCCCGAGGTTCGCGGGCGGCGCGAGAGTCTCTTCGAGCTCGAGCACGTCCTCTTCGTCGTCCTCGGCCAGGTCCTGCGCCTGCTGCACCGGTTCCGGCGGGCGCATGCCCTTGTCTTCGGCGATCACCTTTTTGATCGACGCGAGGATCTCTTCCATCGAGGGCTCACGGCCGGTTGCCTGCATGAGCGGGGATATGGGCTATTGCTGCGGCTGAGTCACGCTCGGCGTCGCAGCCGTTCCAGCGGCCGGAGGCGTGGTGATCGTCTGCTGCGGGATCAGGTCCGGAGTGACGATCGGCGTCGCCGGCATCTCCGCCGGGTCGACCGTACGCGTAGCGACCGGCACATATTTCGGGTCCCGCGACCAATCGTTCCAATTGTTCGCGGTGCGTCGATAATTGCCGAGCGGATCGTAGAGCGGTCCACCATCGAGGCCGAGGTCCTGCGCTTCCGCCTGCCCCATGGCGTTGAGGAGCTGGAAGCCGGCGACATACGCATCGCGCCGTGCGGTCACGAGCAGCACTTGCGAGTTCAACAGTTCTTGCTCGGCGTCGAGGACGTCGAGAACGGTGCGGGTGCCGACGCTCTGTTCGGCACGGACGCCCTCGAGAGCGAGCTCGTTGGCGGAGACGGCGACCGTCTGGGACTGGATGGCCTTCAGCGACGCCTGATAGTTGGCGAAGGCGGCACGCGTCTGGGCGACAACGGCGCGCTCGGTGCCGATGACCTGCTCTAGCGATTGGCCCTGCAGCGCTTCGGCCTGGCGGATCCGGGCAGCGGGGAGCCCGCCCTGGAAAACCGGGATGCTGGCGCTGAGGCCCGCGGTCGTCTGGCTGCCTGTGCTCGGCTGATTGCCGATCGTGCCGGAAAGCTCATTGACGTAGGTGCCGCTGAGCACGCCGGAGAGCGTGGGCAGGCGGGTGCCTTCGGCAACGCGGACGTCATAGCCCGACGCGATCGCCTGCCGCTGAACCGAGAGCAGATCCGGGTTGTTCGAAAGCGCGATGCGGACGGCCTCGTCCTCGGTCGTCGGCAGCGGCGGGAGCGGTGGAGGCGGAGCGAGTTGGCCCGGCGCATGGCCGATGACCTGGCGATAGACGGCTTCGCTCGCCGTCTGCTGGCCCTGCGCGATCACGAGGCGCGACTTGCCGAGCTGGAGGCGGGCTTCCGACTGCGCGACGTCGGTGCGCGTCAGGTCGCCGATCTGGAAGCGGTCCTGCGTCGCCTGCAGGTTGGTGGTCAGGACGCGCACGTTGTTCGAGTTGAGCTCGACCACCGCGCGGTCGCGGATCACGTCCATGTAGGCGGCGACCGCCTGCGTGAAGACGTCGCCTTCAACCGCGCGGAGCGTCGCCCTGCCCGCCTCGACGCGCGTTTCCGCGGCCCTCACTGAATTCTTGACCCGGCCGCCGGTGTAGAGCGGGAGGCTGAGGTCCGCGCCCGCTGAAAAGGTCGTCCCCCCACCGGTTTCCAGGATGCCGCTGCGCGAAAGGTCGCGGTTGATGCCGGCGGTGGCGCTGACCTGCGGACGGCCCGCCGCCTTGGCGATGGCGACGTTGGCGTCGGTCGCGCGAAGATTCTCGCGCTGTCCGGTGAGCGTCGGGTTGGTACGATAGGCCGAGACCAAGGCCTCGCGCAGCGTATCGGCCGACGCCGTCCCCGCGAGCAGGGACGCAGCGACCGTTGCAGTGACGAAGTTACGGATCACGGCTGAGGAAACTCCAACGCTCAAAAAGTGAAGGCCCGCGGCCGCTGGAAGCCCGGCAAAGCAGGCGTCGCCGAATCCGCGATCGAGTGGAAGGCAAAACCGCCGCCGGCCTTGCGGCCCGCGATCAGCCGCGTGATGCCCTGGTCGACGAGAGCCGCGCCGATCCGCCCGCCCTCCTTCAACTGCGCCACGAGCGCATCTGGGATCATCTCGACCGCGCCGTCGATGAGGATGAAGTCGTAAGGGGCGTTGGCGGGATAGCCGGCCTCCAACGGGCCTTCGACGACGTTCACGCCGTGCTTGCGCGCAGCGGCGGCAAGCTCGGGCGAGGATTCGAGAGCGGTCACGCGAACACCCATCTCGGCAAGGACCGAAGCCGCATAGCCGGTCCCTGCGCCGACCACGAGCGCACTCTCGCCGCGGTCCACCGTCAGCGCCGTCAGGAGTAGCCCGGTGACGGCGGCAGGCGGCATTGAACGGCCCGGGCCGATCGGCAGCGCGCGGTCGATATAGGCGAGCGGGCGCTGACCCTCGGGGACGAACGCCTCACGCGGGACGAGCGACATGGCAGCAATGACCGCCGGATCGTTCACGCCCTGCGGACGGAGCTGAGAGTCGACCATCGCCTGACGCGCGGCAGCAAAATCGGGGACAGGGGAATGAACCGTCATAGCTGTTATATTATGCTAATACACCTTGGATGCAACCTGCTCTTATCTACCGTATCCTATATCGCCAAGGGTACTCACCACCATTGGTCGAAAGTTAAGTAGGCCTCGTGGAGGCACGCCAGCGTCTCGCGAAGGCTTGACCGTCGGTGAAAAGCCGGGGAAAGGCGTCGCTGCGGCCCGATGGCGGAGTGGTTACGCAGAGGACTGCAAATCCTTGCACGCCGGTTCGATTCCGGCTCGGGCCTCCACTCCCACCTCGTCCGGATCGGACTGGTCGCCAGCAATGACGCTCCCGATCGCAGAAGTTTTGCCGGAGCTGCTCGAAGCGTTGCACGTGCAACGGCGGGCGCTTCTTGTGGCGCCGCCCGGAGCGGGCAAAACGACGCAGGTTGCGCCTGCCCTCCTCAACCAAAGCTGGTGCAGCGGACAGGTGCTGTTGCTCGTGCCCCGGCGCCTTGCGGCGCGCGCGGCGGCGGAGTTCATGGCTTCGGGGCTGGGCGAGGCGCCCGGGCAGACGATCGGCTACGCAACGCGTCTCGACAGCAAGATCGGCAAGAGCAGCCGCGTCGTCGTGATGACGCACGGCGTGTTCCTGGCGCGAATTCAGTCCGATCCGGAACTCGGCGGAGTCTCGGCGGTGCTGTTCGACGAAGTGCACGAGCGGAGCCTCGACAATGACCTGGCGCTCGCGCTCGCCTTGGATGCGGCGGGCGCGCTTCGCGAGGACATGCGCCTCCTCGCAATGTCCGCGACGCTCGACGTCGAGCGTTTCCAGCGGTTGCTCGGCGATGCACCGACAATCGTCAGCGAAGGCAAGAGCTTCCCGCTCGACGTACGCCACGTCGGCCGCGACCCGACGGCGCGGATCGAGCCGCAGATGGCGTCCGCAATCCGGGCGGCTTTGGGTGCCGACGAAGGATCGCTGCTGGCCTTCCTTCCCGGCGTCGCCGAGATCGAGCGGACCGCCGACGCTCTCGGGCAGCTTCCCGGCAACGTGGAGCTGCACAAGCTGCATGGTGGGATCGAGCCGGCAACGCAGCGAAAAGCGCTGGCCGCTCCGCCCGCGGGCAAGCGCAAGCTCGTCCTTGCTACCAGCATCGCCGAGACCAGCGTGACGCTGCAGGACGTCCGCATCGTCGTCGACAGCGGCCTCGCGCGGCGCCCACGCTACGACCGCGGAGCGGGCCTGACGCGGCTGGTGACCGAGCGGGCGAGCCGGGCGGCGGTGACCCAGCGTGCAGGGCGAGCCGCGCGGCAGGCGCCGGGCGTCGCGATCCGCCTGTGGGAAGAGGCGGCGACGGCGTCCCTGCCCGCGCATGATCCACCGGAAATTCTCGAGGCTGACCTATCGAGCCTGCTGCTGACCTGCCTGCTGTGGGGCGAGCCGGACCCGGGTCGGCTGCCGTTTCTCGACGCGCCGCCCGTTGCCGCGATCGAGGAAGCGCGCAAGCGGCTGCACAGCCTCGACGCCATCGACGACGAGGGGCACCTCACCGCCCATGGACGCGCGGTCGCGGCCTTGCCCCTCGAACCCCGGCTGGCTCACATGGTGCTCAACGCGCGCGAGCGCGGCTTCGGGGCTGCGGCGGCGAACGTCGCGGTGCTGCTGACAGAGCGCGGACTTGGCGGAAATGACGCCGACCTGGAGCTTCGCTGGCGCCGATGGCGTGCGGACAAGTCGCCGCGCGCAAATGCCGCGCGCTCGCTCGCCGCGGGCTGGCGACGAAGGCTCGGCGTCGAGGATGCAGGGGTCGACGAGCATGACCTTGGGAAGGCGTTGGCCCTCGCATTCCCCGATCGCATCTCGCGGAGGCGCGACGCTGCTGGCGAGAGCTGGGGTTCTGTCGGCGGACGCGGCTTCAGGCTCGACCCATCCTCGCCGCTCGCCGGAAATCAATGGCTCGCGGTGGGCGAAGTGGCCGGTCACGCATCTGGCGCGCGCATTCTCTCGGCTGCCGCCATCGACGAGCAAGTCGTGCTGGAACTCTTCGCGGATCGCGTAGAGGTTCGGCACGACGGCGAGTTCGATCCGGCCACCGGCTCCGTCACGCCGACACGGAGCCGCCGCCTCGGCTCCATCCGCCTCTCGAGCGGACCCGATCCCTCGCCGGACCGCGAAGCGATCGAGCAGGCGCTGCTCGAAGGCGTGCGCGAGCATGGTCTGGACCTGCTGCCGTGGGACGAGCGAGCGCTTCAGCTTCGCCAGCGTGCGGCGTTCGCGCACCGCTTCGATTCCTCGATTGCCGCGCTCGACGATGAGCTGCTGCTGGAACGCGCGGACGAATGGCTGGCACCGTTGCTCGCCGGGAAGCGCAGGCTTGGCGACATTCCCGCCGCGGCCCTCGCGAGCAGCCTGGAACGGCTGCTCGGCTACGATGCGATGCGACGGTTGGATCGGATCGCCCCCGCCCAGTTCGCCACCCCGGCCGGAAGTCATCATGCGATCGACTATTCGGCGACGGCCGGACCCACTGTAGAAGTCCGTGCACAGGCCTTGTTCGGTCTCTCGAAGCACCCGGCCGTGGCCGAAGGGCACGTCCCGTTGGTCCTCGCCATCACGTCGCCCGCAGGTCGCCCAATCCAGACGACGCGCGACCTGCCGGGCTTCTGGAGCGGAAGCTGGCGCGACGTCGCGAAGGACATGCGCGGGCGCTATCCGAAGCATCCGTGGCCCGACGATCCGGCGTCGGCGCCGCCAACGCTGCGGACCAAGCGCGCGAGCTAGCCTGCCATGTAGCGTTGCAGGAACTCGCCGTGGGTGGGCATGCCCGCGACGGCGCGCGAGATGTTGGCCTGCAGGCTCGATAGGGCCTCCCGCAGCCGCGCTTCCGGCATCAGCCGCGCGACATGATGGTAGGATGCCGGGGTCTGGCGCTGCCCCAGCATCACCTGCACCCAGCTGTCGACGCGGAACAGGTCGTGGCTGTCCTGATAGGCATGCGCATGCGCGCGGAAGAGCTCGATGCGCTCCCTCAGCGTGTCAGGAATGGTCATGTTGCGGCAGTGGCGCCAGAAATCGGAATCGTCCCGCTCGGTCGCATGGTAGTGAAGGACAATGAAGTCGCGGATGCCGATGATCTCGCGATCCGCCTGTTCGTTGAAACGGTCGCGCGCGGCCGGGGTCGCTCCGCGGAACGGGAACGCCTGAAGCAGTCGGGTCACCGCGATCATGATGAGGTGGATGCTGGTCGATTCCAGAGGCTCGATGAAGCCGCTCGACAGGCCGATCGCGACGCAATTGTTGACCCACGACTTGCGCCGCCGGCCCGCCTTGAAGCGGATCAGGCGTGGCTCGAACAGCGGCTCGCCCTCAAGCTCCTGCGCCAACAGCGCGCGCGCCTCGTCCTCGCTCATAAAGGCGCTTGCGAAGACCAGGCCGTTGCCGACGCGGTGCTGCAGCGGGATCTGCCAGCGCCACCCAGCGCGATGGGCGATTGCCCGCGTGAAGGGCTTCGGCGCGCCGACGCTTTCCGTCTGCACCGGCAGCGCGCTGTCGGTCGGAAGCCATTCCGCCCAGTCCTCGAACCCGGCTTTCAGCGTCTGCTCGATCAGCAGCCCGCGAAATCCGGTGCAGTCGATGAAGAGGTCGCCTTCCACGGTCTCACCGGATTGGAGCAGCAGCGCCTCGATGTCGCCGCTCTCGGCATTCTGCCGCACCTCGCGGATCTTGCCTTCGACGCGCCTGACACCGAGCGGCTCGGCGAGACCGCGGAGGTACTGGCCGTAGGATGTCGCATCCAAGTGGTAGGCGTAATTGATCGTCGCGTCCTTAGAGGTTGCGAACTTCTCCGCCGCAGCCGCCTGATGCTCGAAACAATAGTCGCCGATCTCGCCGGCCCAGCCCTGCCGCCGCGCCTCCAGCCAGTAATGGTGGAAGTCGGCCAGCCAGGTTCCGTGCCCCAAGGTTCCGAACGAGTGGATGTAGCGGTCCTGCTCCGCCGCCCAATTTTCGAAGCTGATGCCCAGCTTGAAGGTCGAGTTGGTGGCGCGCATGAACTCGCGCTCGTCGATCCCCATATACTGGTGGAAGGTGCGGCAGGTCGGGATGGTCGATTCCCCCACGCCGACGGTGCCGATCTCGTCGGACTCGACCAGCGTCACCTCGATAAGCGGTGCGAGCTGCTTGACGAGCGCATAGGCCGCGATCCAGCCCGCGGTACCCCCGCCAGCGACGACAACGCGCTTCACCTTTGGCTCGTCCACTTACCCCCCTTGATCGCCTACCGGTTCAACCGGGCGAGAATGTCGGCACGCAATCGCCGCGCGCGGATATCGTCCATCCGGCCGAGCGGGCCCTGCACATGTTCCGGAAGATGCGACGTCGCCTGCTGCGCGTCGCCGAAGACGTAATAATCGAACAGCTCGCGCCACGCGGCTTTCTCATGCTCCGGGCGATCGCGAAGGCTCAGCAGCGCATGTTTCAGCGTGATCATCGGCGTATCCACGAAGCGCGGCACCGCGTTCCACCAATAATTGATCATCACGTTGAAGGCGTCGAGCGCCTCGACGTTGTGCCACCACATCGCCGGGTAGATGAGCAGGTCCCCGGGCTCGAGCTCGGCCACCTGGGCATGCTCCAGGGCTTCGCGGAAGGCCGGGAAGCGATCGAAGTCGGGGGCGCGCAAGTCGACCATGCTGACCACCTGCCCGCCGGGCGTCGGTTCCAGCGGCCCGGGATAGAGATTCGCGATCTGGTCCGGCGGGAACAAAGTGAAGCGGCGGCGGCCGACCAGGCTGCACGCGATGTTGTTCGAGAAGTCGTAGTGGGTGCTGGCGACGGTGCGGTTGCCGATCCAGATGCCCGCCATCGGCTTGTGGTTCGCAAGGGGCGCAAGATCCGCGGGGAGGCCGTTGTCGCCGCCCAGCCCCGGTAAGAACAGGCTAAGATCCGTCGAGCCGATGTAGAACGAGGGGGCATCGCGATCGTCGAGATGCTCGGCGATGCGGTTCAGGAACTCGCGGAAAGAAACACGCTTCGCCTCGAAGTTGAGGCGGGTCAGATCGTCGTTGTAGAAGAAGCGGCCGCCGATCTCCGGCGCACCCGTGTAGCCGACGACGGGCTGGCCCGCGTCGAAGCTCGCCAGATAGTCGATAGCGGCGCGCGCGCCTTCGAGACCCTTGCGAACGAGCGGCCAATCCGCCGCCACGCCTTTCAGGATCGCCGGCTCGCCCTCGTCTATCAGCCGCTGGATCGGGAGCGAATCCGCCGAAAGCCCGGTGATGACGCGCGTGGTCTTCATGCCTTGCGTCTCAGCCGATCCCCAGCTTGCGCTTCTTGAGCTCAACCAGCCGGTTCAGATTGGGCAGCGACGAGCGGATGAAGATCGCCGGAGCGAGAAAGCCGCTGCGATGCAGGCGCTCGATCCCGTCGCTCGGCAGCGCCTGAAACTGCTCCATTCCGATCGTGAACATCGAGCGCAGTTGATAGCACGTGCCCTCGTCGAGCTGCACGTCGATCTCGATCGGCTGGACGAGGCCGAGCTCGTCGAGTGTTGCGAACATGCCGGGCGCTGAGGCCAGCCCTTCGTGGATCATGTGCAGCCGGCTAGTGACATGGTCGAGATAGGCGCTGTTCCCGCCATGCTCGCGAAAGAGGGGCTCGCCCTCATCGTTTCCGACCCGCGGGTCGTCGAGATCGACGTGGACCGCTAACTCCTGTCCTCCGCTGTCACGCAGGCCGAGGAAGAACGGACCGCGAGCGAGCGTCGCCGGGACGTAACGCGACGTCCACCGGCCGCTATCGACGAACAGGTTCTCGCCCTTGTCCAGGCCGAGCAAGGCGACGGACACGAACTTTCCGTCCTGATCCTTGCGGATGAAGATCGGAAACTCCCTCTGGACCTCTTCGAACTCTGCGGGAACGACCAGCGCCTGATTGACATCGTCGGCCGATGAGGCGCTCGCCGCGACGCGCAGCGAGCCGTGCTCGACGTTGTCCAGTGGTACCCGGTTCGACAGCTTCCTCGCCCTTCAAAATGCATGATGCCGCTGCTGGGGGGCAGCGGCATCACACTTATTACGCACTACTTCGGTTTTGCCAGAGCGAAGCTTCTCAGCCGCGTTCGGGCGCCGGAGGCGGCGGAGGCGGCGGCGGAGGCGGTGCCGGGCATGTATCCGATGCCAGGATGACCGATCCGTCCGAGCAGGTCTGCGTCGCCGGAGGCGGCGGAGCAGGCGGCGGCGGAGGCGGAGGCGGCGGAGGCGGCGCAACGGCCTTCTCCCCGCCGAACCGGTACCGGGCACCGAGGTAGAACCGCGGATGGCCTTCCTGAGCGAAGAACATTTGCCTCGTGCTGCGGCCGTAGGTCCGCAGGTCTTCGCCGAGCAGGTTGATGCCTTCGAACGTCACCTCGAAGTTGTCGTTGATGTCATAGCCCAGCGAGAAGTCGAGCGTTCCGTACGGCTCGTAGTACCGCGGGTTGCGGCTACCGCCGTTGTTCACGGACGACAGGAACTTGCCACGCCAGTTGTACGCAACGCGGGCGGAGAAGCCCCACTTCTCGAAGATGCCGGTGATGTTGGCGCTGTCGCTGAGACCCGTCAGCGCGAAGACGTTCGTCCCCGGGGGCGAACCACGGTCGAAGTCGACGTCGCCGAACACCTTCGTGAACGAGGCCGCGACACCGAAGCCGCTGTCTCCGAAGAAGTGCTGACCCTGAAGCTCGAAGCCGTAGATCTTGCCCGTCCGGTTGTTGATCGGGCGGGTAACCGCGAAGACGAAGAACGGATCCGTGCCATCCGGGATCACGTCCACGGCCGCCAGAACCTGATCGACGAAAGCCTGGTTCAGCTGCTGCGTCGTCGGATTGTAGTTCGCGAGGAACTGCGAGTCCGCCGCCGCGACGTTGCCGCCGTTCTGGATGAGCAGCGCCGTGTACGTGAACATGCTGACGTCACTGATCGGAACGCCGAGGCCGTTGAGCTGACTGACCGCGGTGCCCGAGCGGCTTCCGGCAGCGCCGGAGCTCGGGTCACGAAGGTCGAACAGCTCCTCGTCGAACGTGCCTTGGCCGACGAAGTTCTTCACGCTCTTGGCGAAGAAGCCGGCCGAGACGTAGCTCGACGGGGCGTAGTACCACTCGAGGCTGATATCGAGGTTGCTCGAAACCAGCGGCTTCAGGTTCGGATCGCCGCCCGCACCGGTTGCCACACCACCGAGGAAGGTCGGACGGTTCGGAGCGTTGGCCGAAACCGACGCGAACAGGTTGCCGTAGTCCGGCCGTGCGAGCGTCTTGCTGAGCGAAACGCGGGCAACGAGGTTGTCCATCGGCTCGATCCGGAAGTCCACCGACGGCAGGAAGTTGGTGTACTCACCGTCTGACGTGATGCTGCCCACCGTGGCGCTGATGACGCGGCTGAAGTCGTTGTCGCTGTCCCACTTGATGTAGGCGGGAATGGCCTGCAGCGCGAAGGAGTCCACCTTGGTGGTCTCCCAGCGAATGCCGCCAACGACGCTGACCGGCCGACTTGCGAGCTCGCCCTTCCAGCTCAGCTGAGCGTAGATGGACGTGATCTTCTCTTCGACCTCATCAAAGTCGTTCGACGTGATGCCGACGGCGTTCGGGGCGCAAGGCTGGAGGCCAGGCGTCGTGGCGTCGCAATCGTCCGGCCCCGGAGTGAGCGGGAACCGGTCCGCGGCGTAAAGCGGCGACAGGATGCTGTACATGTCGACCGCATTGCCGCGGAAAGCGATGTCGGCATCCGTCGGGTGGAAGTGATCGAACTGGCAGCCTAGGCAGAACTGGTCGACCAGGTCGCCCGCGAACTGCTGGATGTCGCCCACCTGCGTGATGCCCCAGTCGCCCAGCTGCTGCTGGGTCTGGATACGCGTGCTGGTCATCTTCGACTTGATGTGCGCGGCACCGATGTCGAAGCGGGCGCCGCCACCGAAATCCCAGCCGAGGTCGGCCCGGAACTGGTTGACCTTCTGCTCCTGGAAGTTGGTCGCGGTACGAGCAACCTGCGTTCCGAGGTCGCCGATGTCGAGGACCCCGTTGCCGTTTCCGCGGCTGACGTCGTCAAGCGTCCAGTCCTGCAGCGGAATCTTGCCGCTGTAGTCGACCGAGTGCGCGTCGACGACCGGAGCGCCCATGCCCAGCAAGGTCGAGCTGGTGCCGTTCGGAGCGTCCGGAGTGGTCTTCGATCTCGACGTATTGCCGTCGAGGTTAAGGGTGAGGCCCGGCACGATTTCCCAGTTGGCGTTCAGGCCATAACTGGTGAGCTTCGTCTTCACCGCGCGATAGACCTGCTCGAAGCCGATATCCTTCACGCCGTAGCCGCTGCCCTCGTCGAGGAAGATCGCGGTCGCGACCGTGTCGTCGTCGTCGAAGGTCACATGGTCGAATGGCCGGTTGAACCAGTTGGTCTGCTCGGCGCGCTCTTCCTTCTGCTTGTTCTGCGCGAAGAGGACGTCTGCCGTGATGGTCAGCGTCTCTACGGGCCTGAACTGTGCGGTGCCGCTCAGGTTGATGCGCTCACGATCGAATTCGGAATAGTCGTAGCGACTGTCGTTCGGGATCGCGACGAGCTGGTTCGGATCCGAAGGCGCATTCGTGATGACGGTGTTCGGACCGCGGCCCGGCATCGAGCTGAACGGCGCGATGTTCCAGTCGTTGGAAATCGCCGCCGCCGCTGCGCCCTTGTGCTTCTGATAGGCACCGAAGAAGCTGAAGCCGACGGTGTCAGCCTCGTTCGACCAGCCGACCACGCCGGAGACTTCCGGAGTGACCTTGAAGTCGTCGAGACTGGTGTCCCACAGCGCCTTGGCGCCGATGCTTCCGCGCAAGCCGGTGTCGCTGCCGTCCAGCGGACGCTGGGTGACGATGTTAATCGTCGCACCGATACCGCCCGACGGGATCGCCGCCCGTCCGGTCTTGTAGACCTCGAGGCGGGAGACGCCTTCCGAGGCGAGGTTGGAGAAGTCGAACGAGCGGCTCGTTGCACGAGTGAAGTCGCCGCCGTCGGTGCCCACCAGGTTCAGGTCGGACGTCGCCATCTGGCGTCCGTTGACCGTAACCAGGTTGAACTGCGGACCGAAGCCGCGAACCGTGACAGTCGAGCCTTCGCCTGCGCGGCGCTCGATCGAGACGCCCGGAATACGCTGCAGCGATTCCGCAAGGTTCGTGTCGGGGAACTTGCCGATTTCTTCGGCCGAGACCGCGTCGACGACGCCAGACGAGTTGCGCTTGATATCGCGGGCGCGCGTAAGCGAAGCGCGGACGCCGGTAATGACGATTTCATCGCCCGCCGGGGTTGCCGAAGCATTGTCCGCCTGCGCGGTCGTGCCGCCTACGTCGTCGGCAGTAGCCTCCGGACCGCTCTCAGGCGGCGTGGTTGGCGTGGTGGCCTGCGCGAATGCCGTTGCCGACAGGCTGCACGAGGCAATGATGGATGCTCCGACGAGCAACGACCACCGGACGCTGTCGCGCGCACCGGCTCGGGACAGACTCCTGGCCCCTTGTTTCGACATATAACTCTCCCCCTGTTGAGCTACCTCTCCGCAGCCCGGTAACTCTCTGCCACGCACCGCGCAGCACAGCGCGCGAGACGATGTTAACGCTAACAGAATCGCAGCTGGTAGCGCTAACAACGTCGTTTTGTGGCACGTTCGAATGTCGGGTTCAAGACATGTAACAAGCTATGTAACAGCTAAATCGCGTAGTGATGCGCGGAGCACACACCAAGGGACTTTAATCTAAGTTAGCGAGCGCAAATTAGATGAAGTTGCTCGAAAGGTGCAACCAAGCGCAACAAACTTGCAACGTCCGTTGGGACTACTCAGGCGGCTCGCGCGGTCTTTCGCGCCAGCAGCGAAAGCGCATCGGCGACCGTAACGCAGGCCTCGCTCTCGTCCTCTTCGATGAGGATGTTGAGCTCGTCCTCGAACCGCATCGCGAGTTCGACCATGTCGAGCGAGTCGGCGCCCAGATCGGCGGCGAAGTGGGCGTCGTCCTGGACCAGATGCAGCCCCACCGCGAGGTGGTCCGCAATCAGGGCCCTGGCTGTTTCGACGCGCATCGTGCCTCCGGCAAATGGCAAGATGTAAACATGCCTGCGAGCAGTTTTGTTGCAAGTGCGAACTGGGATGTTGCTGTGCGAAATATTCACCTCGCGGCCGTTTTGCGCGCGCGTGCAATCAGCTTGCAGCGCGGATGGCCTCCGCTAGGGGATGCCTATGATTGCACCCGAAGAGTGCCGGTCGATGACGGAAGTCCGCGCCGGGGTTGACGAAATCGACGAGAAGATCGTGGCGCTGCTCGGCACGCGCTTCCGTTTCATGGAGGCGGCCGCGCGCATCAAGCCGAGGCGCGAGGACGTGCGCGACGAGGTGCGCAAGGCGGCCGTCATCGACCATGTCCGCCGCGCTGCCGCAGCGGCCGGCGTGCCGACCGAGCTCGCTGCGAACCTCTACGATATGCTGATCGAAGGCTCGATCGCCTACGAATTCGAGAAGTTCGACGCTCGCTGATCAGACCGGCGGGATCGTGTTCTCGGTCGCCAGAACGCCCGGAAGCTGCCCGACACTGGCGACCAGGGTCTCGAGGTCGAACTTCGATCCGCCGCCGAGGCTCAGATAGACGGAAGCCCTGCGCGAATGGGCACAGGGAACGACGCGGATCGATCGCAGGTAGAAACCGCTTTCTTCGACCGCGCTGAGAACCGGCGCGACCGGGTGGATCGATTGATCGATCTCGATGGACATGTGACACATGGTTTCACTCTCCTTGCTCAAAAATCGACGGCAATAAAAAACCCCGCTCCGGGTCCCGGAGCGGGGTCTTGGATCTCTTGAAGCTTGCTTGGTTCAGCTAGTCAGAGGTCACTCCCGCTCCGGAATGGAGACGTACGATTACGAGTGCCGCTGCTGCTTTGGGCGCAGAGACGCATGCCTTGAGGATCAGCGATGTGCTGCCAATGGTCACGCGAGTCCGGCTCCTTTCCCGACCAATCTGTCTTGAACCGGACAGATTGTCGAGTGCGCGATGTGCAACCGGCCTCTAGGCGGCCGCGTCGACCGCCAACTGCTCGAACAGCCAGTTGTGGAAAATGCGGATGGGCTTGCGCTCCAGCGACTGCGGATTGCAGGCCACCCAATAAGCGTAAGGACTCTCGGCGGTCTTGCCGAAGAACTGGACCAGCCGGGAATCCCGCGACGCTTCGAGGTGGCTGTCGAGCATGAAGGCGATGCCCAGCCCGCCGGCCGCCGCGTCCAGGATCAGCTGGCCCGCGTCGAAGTAAGTGCACTCGGCCGGCTCCAGGTCCGGAAGCCCGTTCGCGCTGCGCCACGCGTGAAACGCCAGAGGCATGTCGCGGTGGAGCAGGATCTGCACACGGCGGAGATCTTCGGGCGTGCGGACCTTGTCGAGCAACTCACGCGAGCCGATCGCCATGACCCGGCCCCTTTCGAGCATCCGGGAATAGAGCTTGTCGTCGACCTTACCGGCAATGGCGATCGCGATATCGACCCCCTCGTTGAGGCGGGCGAGCCGGTTCGCGCCGGTGTCGACGTCGATAAGAAGGTCGGGATGGCGGGCGCGCAGATGGGGAAGCGCCGGCATCAGCCGCTGCGACGCGAACAGCGACGGCACCGCAATGCGGATGCGCATCCGGGCGCTCTCCCCGACCCGCTCGACCGCCGAAGCCAAAGCCTCGATCTGCGGCTCGACGTCGGTAAGGAACGCCCGCCCGCGCTCGTTCAGCTGGACCGAGTTGTTGTTCCGCTCGAACAGGGTCGTCCCGATGAACTGCTCGAGCGACTGGATTCGCCGCGTAAGTGCAGGCGAGGATAAAGCGAGGGAGTCGGCCGCAGCCTTGATGGAGCCCAGCCGCGCGGCGTGGACGAAGGCCTGGATCGATCCTAGCGGCGGTAGTCTCCGCACTGCACAACTCCGATCTTTGTGCGGCGCAGCATAATGCCGCCAATCTGCAGCGGGCAAGAAAAAAGGGGCGCCCCGGGAGAGAGGTGGAGCGCCCCACATTTGGAGAGAGAGCCGCGTTAACGGCACGCACTTTCTCGCCGGTTCAGGGTCTTGCTGCAAATGCGAAGGCCGCATTCGCAAGTGCACAATCCGCACGCGCCGGTGAATATCTCACGAATTCCCTCGGCGGCCGCTTTCGAACGGCAGGCATGTCAAATCCCTAGCAACACGCTAGAGGATAGCCATGCTCGCTCAAAAGACCCGCTATGCGCTGCGTTCCCTTCTCTACCTGGCAGAGGAATCCGGCGGTGGTCCCGTGCAGTTGGCTCGGATTGCCGAGACCCAGCGAGTGCCTCCCAAATATCTTGAGCTGATCATGCTCGACCTCAAGAAGGCCGGCCTGGTCGTCAGCACGCGGGGACCGCGCGGCGGCTATCTGCTCGCGCGCGAGGCCTCCGGCATCTCGTTCGGAGAAATCGTGCGCGCGCTGGAGGGGCCGATCGCCCTGATTTCGTGCGCGAGCGTCAACTTCTACGCGCCCTGCGGCGACTGCCACGACGAAGCGACCTGCGCGATCCGAAGGGCCTTTTCCATCCTCCGCGACCAGAGCGCGCAATTGCTAGAAGGTATCTCGCTCGACCAGGCGGCGAAGTGGGAAAAGAACCTGGGCGAAGCGGGCAACCCGCTCATCTGATCGCGAGTTACAGCGGCCGTGGACCCGTCGCGGCAGTTTCGGAGTTTGCACGATTTGGATCCCAATTCGGCGTGGATGACAGGAGTATGTGTGCGCCCAACGGTTGGCCAAGATCGACGGATTGAGTGCTGTACCCCTATTGTCTAGTAGAGAACTAGGATTTAAAGGATCCCAATCAAATCGGGGGTACCCATGTCTCACTTTCGCAATTTCGTCGTTTCCGTCCTCATAGCCGCCACTGCGGCGACCGGTGCCGTGCCTGCACAGGCCGCGCCGATCCAGCTGCTCAACGTGTCCTACGATCCCACTCGGGAGCTCTATAAGGACATCGACGCCGCATTCGCCCAGCGCTGGCACGCCCAGACCAAGCAGCAGGTGACCATCCGCCAGAGCCACGGCGGTTCGGGCAAGCAGGCCCGCGCAGTGATCGACGGCCTTCCGGCCGACGTCGTCACGCTGGCGCTCGCCTACGACATCGATTCGATCGCCGATAAGAAGCTGATCGCTCCTAACTGGCAGACACGGCTGCCGAACAATAGCACGCCCTACTATTCAACGATCGTCTTCCTGGTCCGCAAGGGGAACCCGAAGGGCATCAAGGATTGGGACGACCTGGTGAAGCCGGGCGTGAAGATCATCACTCCGAACCCCAAGACCAGCGGCGGTGCACGCTGGAACTATCTCGCAGCCTGGGGCTACGCTCGTCAGAAGTATGGCAGCGTCGCCAAGGCGCGCGAATATATGACGCGCCTCTTCCGCAACGTTCCGGTCCTCGATTCCGGAGCCCGGGGCGCGACCACGACCTTCGTCGAGCGCGGCCAAGGCGACGTCCTGCTGGCTTGGGAGAACGAAGCGTTCCTCGCGGTGAACGAGCTCGGCAAGGGCAAGTTCGAGATCGTCGTTCCGTCGGTCTCGATCCTCGCGGAGCCGCCCGTCGCCGTGGTCGACAAGGTCGTCGACAAGCGCGGGACGCGACAGGTCGCGGAGGCGTACCTCAAGTACCTGTACACGCCCGAAGCGCAGGAAATCATCGCGAAGAATTACTATCGCCCACGGAACGCGCAGGTGGCGGCCAAGTACAAGAGCCGCTTCCCGAACGTCCGGCTGTTCACCATCGACCGCAACTTCGGCGGCTGGAGGCAGGCGCAGGGCAATCACTTCAACGACGGCGCCTTGTTCGACCAGATCTTCGAAGACGCCAAGCGCTGAGGCGCACTTCTAGCTAACCCGAAAAGGGGGGAAATCATGCGAATCCTGCTTCTTGCGGGCGCCTCGGCGCTCGCCCTCTCCACGCCCGCCTTTGCCCGGCAGGGCGAGGATGTTTCGGCCACCCAGTCGAGCGAAACGCCCATCGATTCGCTGGAGCCGGCCGACGCGGCTCCGGCCGTAATGGCCCCCGCCCCGACGGGTGACGCGGTGCTCGACCGGCTGAATGCCCTGGAGACCCGCATCAAGCAGCTCGAGTCCCGCAATGCGGAGCTCGAGCAGCAGGCCGAGCTCAACCAGACGCGGCTGCAGTCGGTCGAGACGCGGGCTGCGAAGGCTGTCCAGTTCACCTGGGGTCCGACGCTTTCCGAGCCGACCGGTCAGTTCACCTTCAAGCCGCGCGGCGTGGTCGAGGCTGACGGCGCCGCCTTTATCGAGCGTAAGGGCGGCTACGACTACAACAACGGCACCGCGTTCCGTCGCGCCCGCATCGGGCTGGAAGGCACCGCGCTAAAGTGGTGGAACTACCGCATCGAGGTCGATTTCGCCGGCAACGCCGTCAACATCACGGATGCCTATCTTCAGTACACGAAGATCCCGAAGACGTTGGTGACGCTCGGCCAGCACAAGGCACCGTTCGGGCTCGAGTCCAACAACAGCGACAATTACAACACCTTCCTGGAACGCGGCATGTTCACCAACGCGTTCGGCAATGCCGGCGCCGAGCGCCGCATCGGCCTGTCGTTCGCCTATGCGCCCACGGAGACCGTCAACCTGGCGATCGGCGCTTTCGGCGATAACGAAAGCATCAGCCGCTCCACGAATACGCCAGTCACCGACACGCCGGACGAAAGCTGGGGCTTCAACGGCCGGGCCACCTGGGAACCGGTGTTCGACACGGGCAAGATCGTCCACCTGGGCCTGTCCGGCTACTATCGTACTGCGCTCAAGAGCGGGGACGTGGAAGACGCCATCCGGCTTAACGATCGCCCGAACGTTCGTGTCGACAACGGCAATATCGCCGACAGCGGCGTGATCCCGGGCGTGGAGTCCCTTCTCTACGCCGGCGCTGAAGCGGCAAGCGTGTTCGGCCCGGTCACGATTGCTGGCGAGTACGGCAAGCTGTGGGCGGACCGTCCCGGCCTCGAGAACGTCAGCTTCCACGGCTACTACGCCTATGCGAGCTGGTTCATCACCGGCGAGACGCGGCCGTTCAAGGGCGGCAATTTCGATCGCGTGCGGCCTTTCACGGAGGTCGGCAAAGACGGGCTGGGCGCGTGGGAAGTCGCGCTGCGCTACGACAAGATCGATCTGTCGGAATCGCCGATCAAGCCCGGCAACGAGGCGCAAAGCGTCACGCTTGGCGTGAACTGGTACTTCAATCCGTTCGCAAAGCTGATGTTCAACTGGATCCGGTTCAGCGGGGACAACACTCCGCTGGACCCGATCGGCGACAAGACCAAGGGTGATGCATTCGCTACGCGGTTGCACTTGGACTTCTAATGCCGCAGTCGGCGGTGGTGCCCGCTTTCCCCAAACTCAGCAGATCCTCTTCCCTGCCGGGGCTAAGCCTCTCCCTGGGCATCACCGCCTTCTGGCTGTCGTTCATCGTCCTCATCCCGCTGGCCGCAGTGTTCGCCAGGAGCGCCAGCGGCGGCTGGGGAGAGTTCGCGGATGCCGCCTTCTCAGCGCGCGCGCTTGCGTCGTACCGCGTGACGTTCGGCGCAGCTTTGCTCGCGGCCGGCATCAACGCTTTCTTCGGACTGCTCGTGGCCTGGGTGCTGGTCCGCTACGACTTTCCATTCAAGCGGCTATTCGGAGCGCTCGTCGACCTGCCGTTCGCCTTGCCGACAGCCGTGGCCGGAATCGCCCTCACCGCGCTCTATGCCGACACGGGGCTCATCGGCCGCCATTTGGAGCCCATGGGCCTGCCGATTGCCTATCACCCAGCCGGGATCGTCGTCGCGCTGACCTTCATCGGCCTGCCGTTCATTGTCCGGACCGTCGAGCCCGTGCTCGCTGAAGTCTCGCGAGAGGCGGAGGAAGCGGCGCTGACGCTGGGCGCGTCTCGTCTGCAGACCTTCACGCGGGTGATCCTGCCGACGCTCTTTCCCGCGCTAGCGACAGGCTTCACCCTCGCCTTCGCGCGGGGCGCTGGCGAGTATGGGTCCGTCATTTTCATTGCCGGGAACATGCCGTTCCGTTCGGAAATCTCGGCGCTGCTGATCATCACCCAGCTCGAGCAGTACAATTACGTCGGCGCGGCCGCGATCGCGACGGTCATGCTGTTCGTGTCCTTCGCCATGCTGCTGATCCTAAACCTGCTCCAGCATTGGCAACAGCGGAGGCGCGGCTCATGAGCAGGCGTAACCAACTCCGCGAGCCGGCCGCCGTGAAGATCCTGCTGATCGCGGCGGCCTTCGCCTATTTCGCGATCATGCTCCTGCTGCCGCTGGGCGCAGTGCTGACCGAAGGGCTGAAGAAGGGCTGGGAAGCATGGCTGGCCGCGGTGAGCGAGCCGGACGCCCGCTCCGCGATCAAGCTGACCCTGCTGGTCGCAGCCATTTCGGTGCCGCTCAACACCGTCTTCGGGATCGCCGCGGCCTGGCTCATCTCGAAATACAATTTCCGCGGCAAGCCGATGCTGATCACCCTGATCGACCTTCCGTTCTCCGTGTCGCCTGTCGTTTCGGGCCTCGTCTTCGTGCTGCTGTTCGGCGCTCAGGGTTGGTTCGGGAGCTGGCTTCAGGACCGCGACATCCAGATCATCTTCGCTCTGCCGGGGCTGGTGCTCGCGACCGTCTTCGTCACCTTTCCCTTCGTCGCCCGCCAGCTGATTCCGCTGATGACCTTCCAGGGCCGGGCGAACGAAGAAGCCGCTCTGACCCTCGGCGCGTCCGGTTGGCAAACCTTCTGGCGCGTCACCCTTCCGAACATCCGCTTTGCGCTGCTCTATGGCGTCCTGCTATGCAACGCACGCGCGATGGGCGAGTTTGGCGCAGTGAGCGTGGTGTCCGGACATATACGCGGCGAGACGAACACCATGCCGCTCCACGTCGAGGTTCTCTACAATGAGTACAACTTTGTCGCCGCCTTCGCAGTCGCCTCCCTCCTCGCGCTCCTCGCCCTCATCACTCTTGCTCTCAAGAGCCTCCTCGAGTGGCGACATCGGGACGAGCTCGCGGCCAGGTTCTGACATGTCCATTCGTATCGAGCATGTGGCGAAGAGCTTCTCCGCCTATCCGGCGCTGGACGACGTCTCGCTGGAGATCAACGACGGCGAGTTCGTCGCGCTGCTTGGCCCATCGGGCTCCGGCAAGACGACGCTTCTGCGGGTGATTGCCGGGCTCGAGGATCCGGAGGGCGGGCGCGTCTGGTTCGGCAAGCGCGACGTCACCGACACGGCCGCCGCGTCGCGCGGCATCGGCTTCGTCTTCCAGCATTACGCTCTGTTCGGTCACATGACGGTCGCTCAGAACATCGCCTTCGGACTGTCCGTCATGAAGCGCTCGGAGCGGCCGTCCAAGTCCGACATCCGCGCCCGCGTCGAGGAGCTTCTAGAGCTAGTCCAGCTGCCCGGCCTCGGCTCCCGCTTTCCGAGCGAGCTGTCCGGCGGCCAGCGGCAGCGGGTCGCGCTCGCTCGTGCCCTGGCGCGCAAGCCGAAGATCCTGCTGCTGGACGAGCCGTTCGGCGCGCTGGATGCGAAAGTCCGCCGGGAACTGCGTGCCGCCCTTCGCGCAATTCACGACGATCTCGGCCTCACCTCTATCTTCGTGACCCACGATCATGAGGAAGCGTTTACGCTGGCGGACCGCGTCGCGCTCCTCAATCGCGGCAA
This sequence comes from Sphingomonas telluris, assembly GCF_022568775.1. Taxonomy (NCBI): domain Bacteria; kingdom Pseudomonadati; phylum Pseudomonadota; class Alphaproteobacteria; order Sphingomonadales; family Sphingomonadaceae; genus Sphingomonas; species Sphingomonas telluris. The sequence goes on from NZ_JAKZHW010000001.1 coordinate 1,587,334, forward strand.
GGTCGAGCAGTTCGACACCCCGCAGGAAGTCGAAGCCCGCCCTGCGACCGACTTCGTCCGCGCCTTCCTGTCCTAACCCGAGTTGCGGAGCGCCGTGGCGATCGCGTTGATCGTCAGGTGGATGCCGTCCTGCACCTTCTGATCCGTTTCGCCTGAGCGGAAGCGGCGCATCAGCTCGATCTGCAGGTGATTGAGCGGCTCGATGTAGGGCAGCCGCAGCTGGATCGAGTTGCGGAGCCGCCGGTTGCGTTCGAGCAGGCTCGTCTCCCCGGTGATCTCCAGCAGCGCGTCATGGGTGCGGTGCCATTCGTCCCGGATGCGGCCGAACAGATGGTCGCGCATCTTTTCGTCCTCGACCAGCTCGGCGTAGCGCGCGCTGATCGCAATGTCCGACTTGGCGAGCACCATCGCGATATTGTCGAGCGACGTCCGGAAGAACGGCCAGGCGGCAATCATCTCGCGCAACAGGCCGAGGTCCTGCGTGGACGAGACGGCTGAGCCGACGCCGTACCAACCGGGCAGCATTACCCGGGCCTGCGCCCAGCTGAAGACCCAGGGGATGGCGCGCAGATCCTCGATCCGGTCCGACTTCGTACGGCTTGCTGGACGCGAGCCGATGTTGAGCGTCGCGATCTCCGACAGCGGCGTCATCTGGCGGAAGAAGGTCGGGAAGCCCGGCTCGTCGTAAACGAGGCTGCGATATTCGGAGAAGGAGGCCTGTGAGAGGCGGTCCATCATCGCCGCGAACCGGCCGTGATCCGCTTCGGAAAGCTCGTCCTGTTCCAGCGATGCGAGCACCGTCGCCGCCGTCATGGCTTCGAGGTTAGTCGCGGCAATATCGGGCGTCGCATACTTCGCCGCGATCACCTCGCCCTGCTCCGTGATGCGGATGCGGCCCTGCACCGTGACTTTCGACTGCGCGCGGATGGCGGCGAAGCTCGAACCACCGCCGCGGCCCACCGCGCCGCCGCGCCCGTGGAAGAGCTGCATGTGCACGCCCGCTTCAGCGAACACGGCCGCGAGCGCCTCGCTCCCCTTGTAGAGGCTCCACACCGACGTGAGATATCCACCGTCCTTGTTGGAGTCCGAATAGCCGATCATCACCTCGGCGTGCCCGCGCTCTGTGACGGCCGTCATGATCTCCGGCAGCTGGAGCCATTTGCGAACCACCTCCGGAGCGCGCTCGAGGTCGGCGATCGTCTCGAACAGCGGCACGGCCATGATGCCCGCATGTGGAGCCTTGGTCGGACTCCAGAGTCCCGCCTCTTTCAGCAGGAGGTGGACCTCGAGAAGGTCGGACAGCTGCTCCGTCTTTGAAATGACGTGATACTGAATCGCGGCAGGCCCGTAGAGCGCATGCGCCTCGGCCGCGCCGTGCATGATGGCCAACTCGGTTTGCGTCTGCTCGGAATAGGTGAGGAAGGGGCTCGACAGCAGCCGCTCCGACCCAAGCTCCTTGCGAAGCAGCGCGACCCTCTCGTCCTCGGACAGCGCGAGATAGTCCGGTTGTACGCCCGCCGTGGCGAGCAGTTCGGCGACCACCTTTTCGTGCACGTTCGAATTCTGGCGAAGGTCGAGCGTGGCGAGATGGAAGCCGAACGTCTCGACCGTCCGGATGAGCCTGCGCAGAGGCGCGTGCGCGGACAGCAGTCCGTTCCCCTCACAGGCCAACGCTTCGACGATCGCCTGAAGCTCGGCGCTGAACTCCGCGGGCGAAGCGTACGGCTCGGCCTGCAGACGCGACGGCCGGGGCGGCTCTTTGCCCTTCTTTGCTTCGTAGGTCGCGGCGAGGCGGGCATAGATGCCGCTGATTGCGCGGCGGTAAGGCTCGTCGGCCCGCGCGGGCGAGGCGTCGTGCGAACGGTCGGCAAGCGCCCGAAGCTGGGGCGTTACGTTGGCCAGCTCGGCGGAAATCGAAAGCTCGGCGCCCAGCGCATGAACCTCGTCGAGATAGTAGAGCAGCACCGTGTCCGACGACCGGCCTAGGGCCAGGCGCAGGCTGTCGACCGTCACGTTCGGATTGCCGTCGCGGTCGCCGCCGATCCACGATCCCAGGCGGAGGAAGCTCTTCGGCCGCCGGCCGAGCACGCCCTCCCACCTGCCGTAGAGCCGGGGCAGAACGGGCAGGAAGATGTCGCGCATGTAGGAGAGCGCGGTTTCGACCTCGTCCGCGACGAACAGGCGCTCGCGGCGCAGCGGCCGCGTCAGCCACAGGAAAGCGACCTGCCGGGCGAGCGCTTCCTCGACGCGCTCTCCATCCGGAGTCTCCGAATGGCCTTGGTCCCGAACGCGCATGAGATCGGCGATGCGGTTCTTGTGATCGATCATGCTCTTGCGGCGCACTTCGGTCGGGTGCGCCGTCAGCACCGGCATGATCAGGCCGTCGTCGAGCAGCGCCGCGACTTGGTCTTCGCCGACGCCCTCCCCTTTCAGGATCTCCAGCGCTTCGGCCAGCGTCGCATCGGGTTCGGCAGACTCTGACTGACGGTCCTCCGCAAGGTTCGCCAGCATCGAGAAGAGCATGAAGCCGCGCACGAAATCGAGCGCCTCGTCCTGGCTGAGCGCCGCAAGGCCGGGATCGACCGCATCGCCGGAAATCAGCCCGCGATAGCGATCGACCGAAGTCGAGCGGATATATTCTATGCGCCTGAACAGGGTGTCGCCGCCGAAGCGGCGAATGACGTCGCCGAGAATCCGCCCGAGAAACCGGATATCCGGGTTCTGCTCGACCGAGCGCGAGCCGTTCGTGCCCGTGGTCCTCACTGTCTTGTCCGCGACCTTTTCCATCACGACGCGAACTACTCCCTTAGGAAACGGAAGGAAAACAGACGGGCCGGCACTTTCGTACCGACCCGCCGCACGCACTGTGAGGTTACGCCTCAGAAGTTGTAGGCACGTTCGCCGTGTTCGTTGATGTCCAGGCCCTCACGCTCGGCCTCGGCGGTCGGACGCAGCCCGATCGTCTTGTCGATGACGAGGAACAGGATGAACGACACGCCACCCGACCATACGAGCGTCGTTCCGATCGCCCACAGCTGCGAGATGATCTGCGCGCTGAGGTCGAACTTGCCGGGAACGGCGGGAGCGACGGTGTAGTCGATCCAGCCCTGGCCACCCCACGCGGGATTGGCGACGAAGGCCGTGCCGAGGGCGCCGACGATACCGCCGATGCAGTGCACGCCGAACACGTCCAGCGAGTCATCGTAGCCGAGCGCGTTCTTCACCTTCACGACGAAGATGAAGCACACGACCGATGCTATCGCGCCGAGGATGATCGATGTGACCGGAGCTGCGAAGCCCGAAGCCGGAGTGATGGCGACGAGGCCGACCACCGCACCGGTTGCCGCACCCAGAAGTGATGGCTTCTTGTGCACGATTTGCTCGAGCAGAGCCCACGCCAATGCCGCAGCCGCAGTTGCGACATAGGTGTTGATGAACGCCACGGCGGTTATGCCGTTGGCTTCCAGGTTGGAGCCCGCGTTGAAGCCGAACCAGCCGACCCACAGCAGGCAGGCGCCGATGTAGGTCATCGGCAGCGAGTGCGGGGCGATCAGCTCCGACTTGTAGCCGATGCGCTTGCCGATCACGAGGCAGCCCATCAGGCCGGCAATGCCGGAGTTGATGTGCACAACCGTTCCGCCGGCGAAGTCGAGAGCGCCCTTGCCGAAGAGGAATCCTGTGTCGGTCGGGGTAGCCGGCAGGAAGTCCGGGCCGGCCCAGAACCACACCATGTGCGCGATCGGGTAATAGACGATGGTCAGCCACAGGACGACGAAAAGCATCAGCGGCCAGAACCTGACTCGCTCGGCGAAACCACCCACGATCAGCGCCGGCGTGATACAGGCAAAGGTCATCTGGAAGATGACGTACGCATATTCCGGGATGTAGACGTGGTTGGAGAAGGTCGCGGCCAGCGTGGTTGCGTCCACGCCCTTCAGGAAGGCCTTGCTGAAGCCGCCGACGAACGGGCTCCCGCTCGTGAAGGACATCGTGTAGCCCCAGCCGACCCACATCAGCGTCGCGATGCAGACGATCGCGAGGACCTGCATCAGCACCGACAGCATGTTCTTCGCGCGGACGAGGCCGCCGTAGAACAGGGCCAGCGCGGGAACCGACATCAGCAGCACTAGTGCCGAGCTGGTCAGCATCCAGGCCGTGTCGCCTTTATCGACCATGTCCGGTGTTGGAGTGAACGGAGCTGCGGCGGCCGCAGCCGGCGCAGCGTCCTGGGCCAAGGCGGGGGCAGCCGCGAACAGAGCGACCATGCCCGCTCCCCAGGCCAGCTTCGAAGTTTTACTCAGCATCGATTGCACCCCCTCACAGAGCGTCATTGTTCTGCTCGCCGGTCCGGATGCGAACCGCCCGGTCGACGTCGATGACGAAGATCTTGCCGTCGCCGATCGAGCCGGTTTGCGCGGCTTGGTGGATCGTCTCCACGACGCGGTCGGCGTAGTCGGCGGTGACGACGATCTCGAGCCGCAGCTTCGGCACGAGGTTCGTCTCATATTCGGCGCCGCGGTAGATTTCGGTGTGGCCTTTCTGGCGGCCGTATCCGCGTGCCTCGGTCACCGTGAGGCCTTGCACGTCGATGCCGCCGAGGGCCTCGCGGACCTCGTCGAGCTTGTGCGGCTTGATGATTGCTAGAACCAGTTTCATGCAGCCCCTCTCCTCGTCAGAAAGCCACGCCGAGGGACGCCACGACGCCCGCCTTCGAGACGTTGCGGTTATCGCCGTACAGGGTCGTATCGGTGTCGACGTATGCAATGCCCAACGTCACGTTCTTGTGAGTGACCGACGCGCCGAGGCTCCAGTCGGTATATTCCTCACCGAACGTGATGTAGTTCTTCTCGAAGCTGTGCCCGAGGTGTCCGGTCAGCGAGACGGGCGTCTTCGGAATGGCGAAGCTGGCGTCGCCCGCGAGGTACAGCCCCGACTCCTTGTGGACGCCGTCGAGGGTCAGCGCCTTTTGCTTGGGCGCCCAGTTCACCGTGCCCTTGAGAGTCGCCGGACCTATCGCCTGGCTGACCGAGATGTAGGGCTCGGCGAAGTCCGTGTTCGCGCCGTGCGAGCCAGGATAGTAGTAGTAGAGGACGCCGCCATCGACGGTCGTCGATCCGAACGTCTTCTTGTAGCCGACGATCAGGTCGAGCTCGGCATCGCTGCCGTTGGCGACGTAATCGTCGATCGAAGATCCCCACACCGTCCCGTAGAAACCGGACGCGTGGCTGACGCTGATGGTGCCCTGGATGGCGAAGCGCCGATTGGTCTGTGAAATGCCGCGGAACCGATAGTCGGAAACGACGGTAGCCCCGCCGTTGACTGCAAATCCCGCACCCAGATCTTCAGCGGCCGCGGGGGCCGCGACCAGTACTGTGAGTAATGAAATCGCGTAACAAGAAACCCGAGCGAAACGTGACATTGAGGTACCTCCGCAGGAAGTTGGCCGGCATCCTCTCTCCCAGCCTCAGCCACGCTTCCGGCGCCGCATCAGCTGCAACAAAATGGACACATTCTTGCTGCAGCGCACAATGCGAAATGTTCACGCTAACATGGCAATGGTGCAGTGCACCGATTGACAGGATCGAAAATCGGACCCGTTCAGGATCCCAAAGTGCTGAATCCGCGGGCCAAATCCGCGATCAGGTCGTCGGCGTCTTCGAGGCCCACGGACATGCGCAACAGGTCCGGAGCAATGCCCGCCTCCCTCTGCGCGTCGGGTGACATGCCGCGATGAGTCATCGTCGACGGCGTGCAGATCAGAGTCGAAAACCCGCCCAAAGACGACGCAAGCGTGATGAGATCGAGGGCGGCGACGAATCGGTCCGCACTCGGCTTCCCGCCCCGCAGTTCGAAGCTCAGCATGAAGCCGGGCCCGGACTGCTGCAGTGCAACAATTTCAGCGGCTTTCGAAGAGCTTAGGCCGGGGAAATAGACGGCCTGCACCTCCGGCTTCTGGCTCAGCCATTCGGCAATGCGGGCGGCGCTGGCTTCCTGCCGGTCGAGACGCAGAGGAAGCGTCCGAAGACCACGAACGATCTGGGACGAATCGAAGGCCGAGCCGTTAAGGCCCGCCGCGTTCGACCACCATTCCAGCTCCTCGACTAGCGCCGGGTCGGAGGCGAGCAACGCGCCGCCGAACAGGTCGGCATGACCGTTGAGGATCTTCGTGGTCGAATGGAGGACAAGGTCGCAGCCGAGGTCGAGCGGCCTCTGCCGAAGCGGTGAGGCCAGCGTGTTGTCGGCAATCGTCAGTGCGCCGCGGCCTTTGCCGGCGGATGCTCGCCTGCGGATGTCGGTGATGCGCATCAGCGGATTGCTGGGGGTCTCGATCCACAGCAGCGCGAGCTGGTCCTGAAGAGCCGCATCGAACGCCTCGTCGTTCGTCAGATCGACGAAGCTGCAGCGGATCTTCCCCTGCCGCTCGATGGCCTCGAGCAGCCGGTAAGTCCCGCCGTAGCAATCATGCGGCGCAACGACCCGCGCACCGGTGGGCAGCCGCAGCAACGCGAGAAGCGCCGCGGCCTGCCCGCTGTTCGTAACCACGCCGCCTACCGCGCCTTCGAGCTCGGCGAGCGTGCGGACGAGCATCGCGCGGTTCGGATTGACCGTACGCGAATAATCGAAGGCCGGTTTGTCGTCGGGACTGGCCCATTCGAACGTGTCCGTTGGCCAGATCGCCGGCCCGACGCTGCCATAGGCAGGATCGAGTTCCGGGTGAGCCGCAGCGACGATCGTCGCCGGTTTCTTCGGCTTGCTCATCCGCGGGCGGCCAGGAACGGCTCGATCAGCCGCCCGACGCGCTCGGCTTCCTTCAGGAACATGTCATGGCCGTAAAGCGAGTCGAGCAAGTGCAGCTCGGCCTTATCACCCAGACGGTCCGCAAGAAGGCGCAATTGCGCCGCGAAAACCAGCTGATCGCTCTCGGCGCCGATGATCAGGCAGGGCGCATCGACCTTCGAGGAATCGACGCCGTGCCGGTCGATCGAGGCTGACAGGCTAAGGAACCGACCGGGCGACATGACAGACCGGAATGCTTGCCCGCGCGAGCGCAAATAGGCGCCCGGCTCGGAGCAGCAGAGCGTGCTGTCGTCCTCGATGCCGCCCTCGAACCGCTCCCCGAATTCCTCGGGCGTGCGATAGGTGAGCATCGCGAGACCGCGGGCAATCGACAAAGCTTCATCGCCGCAGCCTGCGAGCTGCCCCAAGGCGACGATACGGCGCTGGAGTTCGCGCGCGGCGGTGCTCGCCGGATGCGGTTCGTCCGCGGCGGAGACAATGACGAGGCGCTCGACGAGTTCCGGCTTCGCTTCCGCCAGCGCGAGGCCGACCATTGCGCCGTACGAGGCGCCGACAATCACGACGGGGCGATCCACTTTGATGACGTCGAGGGCCGCGGCGAGAACCTGTGCCTGGTGGGCGGTCGACGGTGCCGCCGCGCCGCTGTCGTCGGCCGCGAAGTCCACGCCGATGATGTAGAAGCGGCTTGGATCGATGGAACGGCCCTCGCCGACGAGGTTCGACCACCAGCCCGGCGTTCCGTCGGGCTTCAGTGCCGGGAAGCAGTTCGCGGAAATGCCGCCAAGGACGACGACGGGTGGATTGACCGGATCGCCGAGCGCCGACGCGCGGACGTTCTCGCCGAATTGGCGAAGCGCCACAGGCACGGGAACGTCGAACAGCGCGAGCTCGGCGCGCGGAGTCGCTTCAGGACATCGCCCTTCGGAGAAGATCTCTTGCGCACTGTCGATTTCGAGGCGCGGCAACACGGACAGCTCCATAACCCTTCCTTCTGGAGCCGGGTCGATACTGCCTCATGAGCCCGCTTCGTTGCCCTTCGGCCGCATCGCCCCTGCTCGGGACTGCCACCTTGCCCGGGCGGGCAGGTTGGCGTGGGTCGTTGGCTTTTGGCCGCCAGCCCACTCTTGATGCTTCCCGCGCCACCGAAAGGACGCGTTGGATCCCAACTATGCTGCGACGCAGCTTAACGTCAAGTTATTACTGGGGTCCGCTGCCTTCGAGGCCGAGGCTCCGGCGTGCCGGACTGGAATGTCCGCGCATAAGCGTTTCCGCAACGTGCGGCTCGCCCTCCTCGATCGCGTCGACGATGGCGTGGTGCTGGTGATGGCCCGAAATGAGGATCGGATAAATTTCTTCTAACGGGATCCTATTGAACGCGACCACTTCGGGCGCGACGAAGGGCACGGAGTAGACGCGCTGGATGAGGTCGCTCAGCAACGGATCCTCCGCTCCGCCGACGATCAGGTCGTGGAAGCGGCGGTTCATTTCCGCATAGGCATTCTCATCGTCCTTCACGACGTGGCCCTTGGCGAAAATACTGTCGCCCTGAGCCAGCGTATCGCGAAGCTCTTCGATGATCGGCCCGCGGTCGGAACGCGACGCCAGTTCGCGCGCCGCGTAGCCTTCGAGAACGCAGCGGATTTCGGTCGCGCGATAGCTGTCCTCGACGGTGAAGTTGCGCACGGCATAGCCGCGCTTCCCCGCGGGCTCGAGCAGGCCTTCGCTCGCGAGCGCCGGCAAGGCGTTGCGGACGGGGGTGCGCGACACTCCCAGGCGCTCGGCAATCGCCGCCTCGGCAACACGCGTCCCCGGCGGCAGGATTCCCTCGACAATCAGCTCTCGGATTCGTTGGGCTACTCGGCTGTCCACGCGCCGCCCTTGGTCGGATTCATCGGGTCATTCCCCTCTCTTGCAGCCTCATAGCCGCAGAGGGGAACGTCCGTCCATCAGGCCGCGAGCAGTTCGTCCGTATCCGCCACCCATGGATCGATGTCGGGAACGCCGTCGAGCTCCTTGCAGAGCGACGCGAAGTCGTTCTCGCGGACGAGGCGCAGCGCGTCGTCGAAGCGGTCGATAACGAAGTAGCTCTGCTGAAAGGCATCGGTCCGGTAGCGCGTGCGGAGGACGCGCTTGAGGTCGAAGGCCAGGCGATGCGGCTTCGCGCTCTCCAGCGAGTAGTGCGATTCACCGAAGCTCGACAGGATTCCGGCGCCGTAGATGCGCGGCTTCCCGCTCTCGAGGGCGAGGCCGAATTCAACCGTGTACCAGTACAACCGGGCGACCCGGTGAAGCTGGCCGATCGCCATCGCCTGCTCGCCAAGATGGCCGAGCTCCTCCATGAAATCGGCGACCGCTGGCTGCGCCAGAAGCGGAACGTGGCCGAAGACGTCGTGGAAGACGTCGGGTTCTTCCAGGTAATCGAGCTGGCTGGCCTTGCGAATGAAATTGCCCGCGGGGAAACGACGGTTGCGCAGATGCTCGAAGAAGACGTCGTCCGGGACGAGGCCGGGCACGGCGACGACCTTCCAGCCGGTGCGCGCACCGAGCTTCTGGTTCAGCTCCTCGAAGTTCGGGATGCCGGGGCGCGAGAGGTGCAGCACCTCGACCGACTCCTCGAATTCGCGGACGGCGCGGTCGTGCAGCATGGTCTTCTGCCGAGCGAACAACGTGTCCCACACCCAATGATCCTCATCGGTCAGGTCGTCCCAGTGCTGCGGCACGGTCCAGTCGGCCGCGGCGCCCGGCGGCGGCACGGGCGATGCCAAGGCGCCGTGGCGCTCCGCATTGGCCTTCACTTCAGTTGCTTCGTTCACCGTCGGGTTCCTTTCGACACAAAAAGAAACCCCGCCAGGAGGACCGGGCGGGGTTCGGACTGTTCAGCTAAACTGTAATTAGCGCGTCAGACCGTCTCCGCCCGGGCGGAATAGCCGTAATAATAGCTAAACGGCGCAAGCACGGCCGCGCGGCGCGAAGCGTCGCGGAAGGTCGTGTCGAGAGTGCCGTTCACGGTCATTTGTCGCCAAAAGCCTTAGATTTGGGATCCTGTCAATGCTTAGGCGAGGATTTGTATCCTCAGCCGCCTGAATCCCGCCTGTCTGTTGTGAGGAGGTCACGCAGGGCCGAATCGGCCTCGGGAGCGGGATGGCGGAAGAACAGTTCGAATGCTTTCGCCGCCTGCCCGACGAGCATCGTCAGCCCGCCCACGGTGCGCGCGCCCGCAGTGCGTCCAGCCTGAAGAAATGCCGTGTCTATCGGGTGATAGACCATGTCGAACAGAGTCGCTCCGGCCGCGCTGCGCGACACCCAGTCGAGGAGTTCAGGGCGCATGGGCGCGGAGCCCGTCATGCCCAGCGGACTGGCATTGATGATGACGTCGGAGCCGGTCAGCGCCTCGTCGGCTGACGCCATGGGAAGGATGTCGACCTCCGCGAGTGTTCGCAGGGGTTCGGCCTTTTTGGGATCCCGTACAAGGAGAACGATCTGCGACGGACCTCGCTTTGCGAAATAAGCGAGCGCGGCTCGGGCGGCCCCTCCCCCGCCGATGATCGCGGCCTTGCGTCCAGAAAGCTCGACGCCGTCCAGCGCTGCGCCGATGCCGTCCACGTCCGTGTTGAAGCCGACCAGTTGGCCTTCCGCGCGCACCACGCAGTTCACCGCGCCGACCGCCGCTGCGCTTTCGTCCACGCGATCGACGAGCCGGGCAATGGCCTCCTTGTGCGGAAGCGTGACGTTGCAGCCGCGCCACCGCGGGTCGATCCGCCGCTGACGGACGAAGTCGGCAAGGTTCGCGCTGGAAACGCGCGTGGCGCGATAGTCGGCTTCGATGCCGGAGCGTTCCAGCCAATGCTTGTGGATGAGCGGCGATTTCGATTGCGCGATTGGATCGCCGATGACCTCGGCGTAGATCACGGCGCGCAGTCGAGGAATGAAGCGACGTCGGTCAGCTCGACCTGCTTGTCGACGAACGCCTGCCCGATTCCGCGAGCGAGGATGAAGGCTGTGCGCCCGCCCTCGCGCTTCTTGTCGTGACTGATGTGACCGGCGAGCCGTTCACCCATTCCGCCCAAGCCCAGATCGCCCAGCTTCGTCGGAAGCCCGGCGGCGGCGAAATGCGCCCGCACACGGTCCGCATCGAATTGTTCGCAAAGACCGCGCGCAGCGGAAAAGTCGAACGCCAGCACGCATCCGAGCGCAACGGCCTCGCCATGAAGGAGGCGATGGGAATAGCCCGTCTCAGCTTCCAGCGCGTGTCCAAACGTATGCCCAAGATTGAGCAAGGCGCGCCGCCCGCTCGTCTCGCGTTCGTCTTCCTCGACGATCCGCGCCTTGCCCGCGACGGCCTTGGCGATCGCATAAGTGCGCCCCTCGGCGTCACCGCCAAGCACTCTGGCACCGTTCTGCTCCAGCCATTCGAAGAAGTCGCGATCCTCTATCAGCGCGTATTTGACGATCTCGGCGTAGCCCGCGCGCACCTGCCGGGCGTCGAGGCTGTCGAGCAGCGAAGGATCGATGAGCACCAGCGACGGCTGGTGGAAGGCGCCGACTAGGTTCTTCCCCGCAGCGACATTGATGGCGGTCTTGCCGCCAACGCTGCTGTCGACCTGCGCGAGCAAGGTCGTCGGTACCTGGACGAAGTTGCAGCCGCGATTGACGATCGCCGCTGCGAAACCGGCAAGATCGCCGACTACGCCCCCGCCGAACGCGACGAGGTGATCCTTCCGTTCGACCCCATGCCCCAGCAGGCGGTCGACCACCGACGACAGTCCCGACCAGCTTTTGCTTTCCTCGCCCGCCGGAACGAGGATCGGGATGGCGCGGATGGCGCCGAGGCCGGCCTGCAATCTTCCGCCAATCCTGTCCCACACAGTCTCATCGCTGATCACCAGCAACCGGCCATCGCGCGCGAGTGGCGCGACCTGCTCCGCAGCGCGATCGAGCAGCCCCTGATCGATCAGGATCTCGTAGCTCCGCGCTCCAAGCGCGACCTCAACCTTGTTCATTGCATCAGCCGCACTGTGCGCGATGCAGCAGCTTCTGGTCGGCGAGAACGAGCGCCATCATCGCCTCGACGACGGGGACTGCGCGGATGCCGACGCAGGGATCGTGGCGTCCCTTCGTGGAGATCTCCGTCTCGTTCCCCTCACGGTCGATGGTCGGCATCGGCGTGAGGATCGACGAGGTCGGCTTGAACGCGGTTCGCACCACGACCGGCTGCCCGCTGGAGATTCCGCCGAGGATTCCGCCGGCATGGTTTGACAGGAACGTCGGGCCCGCCCGCATCGCGTCCGCATTGTCCTCGCCGCGCAGCCGGGCCGCCGCGAACCCGTCGCCGATCTCCACGCCCTTGGCGGCGTTGATTGACATCATCGCCGAAGCGAGTTCGGCGTCGAGCTTCGCATAGACGGGCGCACCCCAGCCCGCCGGAACGCCCTCGGCGACGCATTCGACGACCGCACCGAGGGACGAGCCCGCCTTGCGCGCCTCATCGACCTTCTGCTCCCAGCGCTGTGCGGCTGCCGCTTCCGGACAGTTCAGCGCATTCTGCCCGATCGCAGCGGCATCGAAATTGTCGCGGTCGATGGAATCGCCGCCGAGCTCGACGAGATAAGCCAGGATCCGGACCTCGGGGATGATCAGTCGCGCAACCGCGCCGGCCGCGACCCGCATGGCCGTCTCGCGCGCTGAGCTGCGCCCTCCGCCGCGCCAGTCGCGAAAGCCGTATTTCGCGTCGTAAGTGTAGTCGGCGTGGCCCGGCCGATAAGCCTTCGCGACGTCCGAATAATCCTTCGAACGCTGGTCCTCATTTTCGATGAGCAGGCCGATGGGCGTGCCGGTCGTGCGGCCCTCGAACGTGCCCGAGAGGATGCGGACTTGGTCGCTTTCGCGCCGCTGCGTGGTGAACCGGCTTGCGCCCGGCCGCCTCTTGTCGAGCCACGGCCGGATGTCCGCTTCGGATAAGGCGATGCCTGGAGGACAGCCGTCGACGACGGCCCCGATCGCCGGCCCGTGACTTTCGCCCCACGTCGTGAAGCGCAGCACGCGTCCGAACGAGTTGACGCTCATCGGCTCACAACGATGAAAGTGGTTTCGTTCACTTCGCGGTCGTGCACATTCGGCTTCAGCACGACAAGGCCGTAGGCTTCCGCCGCGGCTTCTGACGCGAGTGCGGCCTTCGCGGGATCACTGAGATTTTGGGCGGCGGCAGACGTGCTCGACGCCTCTTCCGGCGCAATCCCGAGCGCGCTCAGCGTCTCCACGCACTGCTTGATCGCCATCGGATGGCTGACCGCCGTGCGCACCTGATCGAGCGCCGATCCCGGCAAGCCCAGCAGGTGGATGCGGATCGGCAGCGGATGCTCCGAAAGCACCTTGAGCGAGGTCTGCTTGAGCAGCTCCTGCACCTCGTCGACGCCGCCGACATTGTTGTTCTGCAGCGGCAGGATTCCGTAGTCGGCCTCACCCATTTCAACCGAGCGAATGACGTCCGCGAACGAAGGCAAGCCGACCGGCTCCTCGCGGGGAAGGAAGCGCAGGCAGGCCTCATGGCTGAAGGCGCCCGGCACGCCGTGATAGGCAACGCTCACTGGATGCTTCCCCCGATCGAGCGCATCAACGGCGTGAAATCCGGGAAGCTGGTCGCGATCATGTCCGCGCTGTCGACGGTCACGGCCTTCTGCGCGGCCAGCCCCATGACGAGGAAGCTCATGGCAATGCGATGATCGTGGTGCGCCTGAACGTCAGCGCCACCCCGCGGCGGACCGCCGAGGCCTTCGACAATCAAGTCGTCGCCCTCGTCCCAAGCGTCGACGCCGCATGCCTGAAGCCCGGCGATGACCGCAGCGAGCCGGTCGCTTTCCTTGACTCGAAGCTCGGACAGCCCGCGCATGACCGTGCGGCCCTGCGCGAACGCGGCAGCGACCGCGAGGATCGGATATTCATCGATCATCGAGGGCGCGCGGCTCGCCGGCACCTCGACGCCGCGGAGCGCGCTGGCAGTCGCGACGATGTCGGCGACAGGTTCGCCGCCTTCCCGCCGCTCGTCCACGAACCGCAGGTCCGCACCCATCTCTTGTAGCGTAGTGAACAGGCCGGCCCGGAGCGGGTTGACCATCACGTTCCGCACGGTGACCTGCGATCCGGGCACGATCAGCGAAGCGACTATCGGAAAGGCCGCGGACGACGGATCGCCGGGAATCGCCACGTCAGTAGCCGTCAGGGACCGGCGCTCGCCGAGGCTGATTACGCCGTCTTCGCTCGTCACGTCGCAGCCGAACGCGCGGAGCATGTTTTCCGTGTGATCCCGGCTCAGCCGTGGCTCGATCACCACGACGTCACCCTCTGCGCGCAGGCCTGCGAGAAGGATCGCCGACTTCACCTGCGCCGATGCTTTCTCGTTGACGAAGTGCATGCCGTGCAGCCTGCCGCCGCGGATCGTGACGGGAAGCGTGCTGCCTTCCGTTCGTGCGCCCATCGACCTCAACGGTCCAAGGACGCGCTCCATCGGACGGCCGCTGAGCGACGCATCCCCGGTGAAGGTCACGTCGATGGGAAAGCCGGCGACGGCGCCCATCAGCAGGCGCGCACCGGTGCCGCTGTTGGCGCAGTCGATCGGCTCGGCGGGCGCCTGCCACTCTGCCCCGCGAACGGTCCATTCGCCGCTGTCCGCGCGCTCCACCTGAGCTCCGAGCGCGCGCACCGCATCGGCCGTTCGCAAAACGTCGTCGCCTTCCAGCAGTCCGCGGATGCGCGTGAGGCCATTGGCCAGCCCGCCGAAGATGAGAGCGCGGTGCGACATGGACTTGTCGCCAGGCACGCCGATAAACCCGCTGAACGGTCCTGACCGCGAACCCGTGAGCCGAGGGCCGAACGTTGCTTCGAGCACAGTGCTCATGCGGCGTTCGCCCGGTTGGCTGCGCGCTGCGCAAGAAGCTCCGCGACGGCCTGTGCGACGTCGAGTGCCTGTCCCTCGTTGAGCCGCGGATCGCAGTGCGTCAGGTAGCGCCGGCCGAGGTCCTCGCGCGCGAGCTTCACGCTGCCGCCGATGCACTCCGTCACGTCCGATCCCGTCATCTCCAGGTGGACGCCGCCTGGGTGCACACCTTCGGCGGCCGCGATCTCGAAGAAGGTTCGCACTTCCGCCACGATATCGCCCACCATCCGCGTCTTCAGTCCCTCGACGGTCCGCGTGTTGCCGTGCATCGGATCCACGCTCCAGATCGCCTTGCGGCCTTCGCGCCGCGTCGCCCGCATGAGCTCCGGAAGATGCTCGGCGATGTTCGACGCGCCGAAGCGGCCAATCAGGACCAGCCGCCCGGCCGTGTTGTCGGGATCCAGGCGGTCGATCAGGCGGAGGAAGTCGTCCGTCTTCAGGCTCGGTCCGCACTTGAGGCCGACCGGATTGCTGACCCCGCGGGCGAATTCGACATGCGCACCATCGAGCTGCCGGGTGCGGTCACCGATCCACAGCATGTGGCCGGACGTCGCCCACCATTGCTCGCTTGCATCGTCATAACGGGCCAGCGCCTGCTCGTAATTGAGCAGCAAGGCCTCGTGGCTGGTGAACATCGCGACGGGGCGCGGCAGTTCGCTGAGGCCGACTTCGCGGTAAACCTGCGGCAGGTCGGCGTAGGAGGCCGAGGCGTAGGCCTGCAGCAGCTCGATCGTGACCTTTGCCTGGCGATGAGCGTCGAGTAGCCGTTTCGGATCCGGCGTTCGCGCCGCCACGGTGAACGCGGGGCCGTTGACGGCATCCCCGCGATAGCTCGGCAGCGTCACGTCGCCGATGGTCTCGTTCGATGACGAACGCGGCTTGGCGAACTGACCCGCAATTCGCGCGAGATGGACGACCTCGCCGCCGCTCGCAGCGCGGAGCAGCGCGCCCATCCGCAGCAGCAGATTGTAGGTGACACGCACCTTGTCGGCGTTGAACTCGGCGAAGCTTTCCGCGCAGTCGCCGCCCTGGACCATCACCGCGTCACCGTTCGCGACGCGGGCAAGCGACGCGCGCAAGTGGATGATGTCGGCGATGTCGACGAGCGATTCCGATCCGCTTAGCCGCCGCTCGACGCGGGCGAGCGCGTCGGGATCGGGATAGTCGACGATCTGCTCGGCGGGCCGATCGCGCCAGCTGGCGGGCGACCATTCGCGCGGCTCGGCGGGCTTCTTCTCGACAGGCGCTGACGCTTCGAGAGCGATGTCTTCGGCCGCAACCCGGCCTACCGCGTACGCCACTGGACGTCCGTCGGTCGCGTGGAGAATGTCGAACATGCGAAGCTGGCCCTCGCTCTCCAGCAAAGGCTCGGGGATGATCGCGATCGCCTCGCCGACCATGGCCGAGCGGATGGCATGGGCGGTGCTTGCCGCCCAGCGAATGGGCACGGCCGAGCCGAAATAGGCTTTGACGCGCGCCTCGAGCAATTCGGGCTGATCGGTGGGCGCGAGCACCAGCTCGGTGCGCGCCTGCGCCTGCAGGCCATAGCCCATGATCTCCCGCCAGACATGCTCGACGAGGCCCGGCGCGGCCCGCTTCGCCCGGGCCTTGAGGCGGTCGAGGATCTGGCTCTGCCGCTTCGGCCGGACCTTCAGGTGGCGATCGTCCTCGGCGTCCTTGCGCGCGGCGATGTCGGCGGACGCGGCAAGTCGGCGGTCGATCAGTTCGAGGATCTGGTCGTCGATCCGGTCCAGCTCGGCTCGCAGTTCCGCGAGCCCTTGCGATTGTTCCTGGGTCACATTGTTCTCGTTCTTTGCCGCTGTTCCGGTGCGGCGGGTTACGGGTTTAGTGCGTTTGCAAAAGCTCCGGCCGCCCGTAGGCGTACCGGCCCGTAAACGAGATAAAATAGCGCCAGCCACGAAGCGAAGTCGTGCGGAAAGAACCGAGACTGTTGGCCGTGCTGGTCATTGGCCAAAGGCTGACGGAAGGCTCTGGCCATGTCAATATGGGATCCCTTTCATCGTTGTCGAACGGCGTGAAGCTGATATGACCGCCGCCATGCCCGAAGTTGCTGAGCTCTCTGCGCGGCATGCCGCGCTGATCAGCGCTGCGCGCCGGATCACCGTCAAGGTGGGGTCGTCCCTGCTCGTGGATTCGAGCGGGAACGGCATCCGCGGCGCGTGGCTGTCAGGGCTCGGCGAGGACGTCGCCGCACTGCGGGCGCAAGGCAAGCACATCGCGTTGGTCTCTTCGGGCGCGGTGGCCTTAGGACGCCAGCGGCTGTCGCTGAAGCGCTCCCCCAGATTGCCGCAAAAGCAGGCTGCCGCCGCCGCGGGTCAGCCGCTGTTGATGCGCGCCTGGGAGGAAGCGTTCGCGCCATTTGGGATCCCGACCGCGCAGCTGCTGCTGACCATCGACGACACGGAATCGCGCCGGCGGTGGCTCAACGCGCGCGCGACCGTCGAAGTGCTGCTCGGCAATGGCGCGATGCCCATCGTCAACGAGAACGACACGGTGGCGACCGAGGAGCTTCGCTACGGCGACAACGACCGGCTCTCGGCGCGGGTCGCCCAGATGATCCAGGCCGACCTGCTCATCCTGCTTTCCGACGTCGATGGCGTGTACACCGGCGACCCCGGCCGCGATCCCGAAGCGCGGCACGTGCCGCATATCGGCGCAATCACCCCGGAAATCGAAGGCTGGGCGGGAAGCTCCTCGGCCACTGGCATTGGCTCCGGCGGGATGCGCACGAAAATCGCGGCCGCTCGCGTGGCCCAGAGCTTCGGCTGCGCGACGATCATCGCCTCGGGCCGCGAGGACCGTCCGCTATCGGCGCTGCAGAGCGGCGGACGGGCGACGGTCATCGATGCCAAGGGATCGCCGGCGCGCGCCTACAAGCAGTGGATCGCCGGGACTTTGGTCCCCGCGGGAAGCATACAGGTCGACGCGGGAGCGTTAGCGGCGCTGGGATCCGGCAAGAGCCTGCTCCCCGCCGGCGTCCGTGCGGTCGACGGCAGTTTCGAACGCGGCGTCTGCCTGCGCGTGCTCGGACCTGACGGCAGCGAAGTCGCACGCGGGATCACCGCCTACACGTCCGGCGAGACGCAGGCGATCCTCGGCTGCGCGAGCAGCGAGATCGAGGCGCGGCTCGGCTACAGCGGCCCCGACGAGCTCATCCATCGCGACGATTTGGTGCTGATGTGAGCGTGCGCGAGCAGATGGATGCGATGGGAAGGGCTGCGCGCGAAGCGGCCGATGCGATGCGCACCGCTCCGCCTGAAAAGCGCAGCGGTGCGATCCGCGCCATCGCGAGGCACATCCGCCATCGCGCCATCGAAATCCTCGCGGCGAACGCGCAGGACGTGGCCGGTGCCACCAACCTGGTCGACCGCCTGCTCCTGAACGAAGAGCGGCTCGAAGCCATGGCTCGGGCCGTCGAGGAGATTGCCGATCTCCCTGATCCGGTCGGCAAGGTCATCGAGCAGTGGACCCGGCCTAATGGACTCGAGATCTCGCGCATCCGTACGCCGATCGGCGTCATCGGCATGATCTACGAAAGCCGCCCGAACGTAACGGCGGACGCGGCGGCGATCTGCCTGCGATCCGGAAATGCCGTCATCCTTCGCTCGGGATCGGATGCGCTGCGCAGCTCGCTCGCCATCGGCACCGCGATCTCGGACGCGCTCGCGGAAGCCGGGCTGCCGGAAGGAAGCGTGCAGGTCGTGTCCACCGCCGACCGGGATGCCGTCGGTCTGATGCTCGAAGGATTGTCGGGCGCGATCGACCTCATCATTCCGCGCGGCGGGAAAGCGCTGGTCGAGCGCGTGCAGCGGGAAGCGCGCGTCCCCGTGCTCGGGCACCTCGAAGGCGTCTGCCACACCTATGTCCACGCGTCGGCCGACCCGGACATGGCCGCGGAGGTCGTCCGGAATGCGAAGATGCGCCGGGTCAGCGTCTGCGGATCGACCGAGACCCTGCTCGTCGATCGCGATGCCGCGCCGAAACTACTGCCGCAGATCGCGGATGCACTCGACGGCTGCGAGCTTCGCGGAGACGAGGCCGCCCGCGCCATCGTGCCGATGGCCGAGGCAAGCGAAGACGACTGGCACGCCGAGTATCTCGAACCGATCCTAGCGGTGAAGACGGTCGCCGACGTGGACGACGCCGTCGCGCACATCCGCCGCTACGGGACCGGACATACCGAAGCGATCGTCGCCGAGGACGGCGCGGCCGCCGAGCGGTTCCTCGATCGCGTCGACAGCGCCATCGTCCTTTGGAACGCGTCGACCCAGTTCGCGGACGGCGGCGAGTTCGGCTTCGGCGCAGAAATCGGCATCGCCACCGGCAAGCTCCACGCGCGCGGTCCGGTGGGTCCGGAGCAGCTTACGACGTTCAAGTATCAGGTTCGCGGGAACGGCCAGATTCGGCCCTGATCGGGATCCCGCCTGCGTTCCGGACGACCCAGCCTCCTTAGCCACCAGACAAAATTGTATCCCATTTATTACGCGCGCGGCGAAATCTTCGCAAATCTCCCTCTGCGGGTTGACCTAGGCCCCGCGTCCGTGCATTTTTGGGATCCCATGAAGAATCGCGTAAACTCGACTGCCGCCGATGCGCTCACCAGTGCCGCGACACTGCGCGTTCAAGGCATGACGGTGATTATGATGACGATTACGACCACGCGCATGCGGGGAGTGAGCGGCTGATAACCATCCAAAACAAGGTTTCACCCGACCCGCTCCCCGACCAGGCGAGCGGGTTTTTTATTGCCAGATTTCCAGCACACCGAAAGCGAGCATCCAATGTCCAGGCCAGATCAAGAAGCAGGAGACGTTCCGGGCGAATGCCCGGCCAAACGGCTGTGCGTCCTCAAGTTCGGGAGCTCCGTCCTCGAACGCGAGGAGGATTATCCGAAGGTGGTGCAGGAGATTTACCGGCACGTCCGTGACGGCGAGAAGGTCGTTGCAGTCGTCTCCGCGCTGGCCGGCGAAACGGATGCGCTGCTGGCGCAGGCCAACCGTGTGGGCGGCGACGTCGCTCCGGATGCTTTGGTCGCCCGGCTCGCGCGCGTCGGTGAGCTTCAATCGGCGGCGCTCATGGCGCTGGCGCTCAGCAAGGCGGGTCTGCGAGCCTGGACGCTCGACCCGCATGAAATGGCGCTGGTGGCCGAGGGATCGCCGCTCGATTCCAATCTGGCCGGAGTCGACGCCGAAGCGGTCTGGGCGAGGATCCATGCGAACGACGTCGTTGTCGTTCCCGGTTTCATCGCCGATCACGCCGACCATGGCGTGGTGACGCTCGGCCGGGGTGGCACCGATCTCAGCGCAGTATTCTTCGCCGAGCAACTGTCCGCTCACCGCGTGCGGCTGATCAAGGACGTAGACGGCGTCTATGACGAAGATCCCGCCCGCAACGCCAGCGCCGAGCGCTTCTCGCAGATGAGCTATGCGGAGGCGCAGGAAGCCAGCAGCGGCCTCATCCAGGCGAAGGCGATCCACGCGGCCGACGACAAGGACGTGCTGATCGAGGTCGCGGCGCTCGGATCGCTCGAAGCGACCACCATCGCTCGCGTTCCGGCCGCCAAGTCGCGTCCGCCCAAGCCGGAGCGGCTGAAGGTCGCGCTGCTCGGATGCGGATCGGTCGGGGGCGGCGTCCTCCAGCTGCTGCTCTCGCAACCCGAACTCTTTCACGTCGGCCCCGTGCTCGTCCGCAAGCCGCCGAAGCACAACGACAATGTCGTCTTCACGCAGAGCCTCGACGAAGCGCTCGCGGGCGATCCGGATATTCTCGTCGAGCTGGTCGGCGGCACCGAGCTTGCCGCGGAAGCCATCCACTCGGCACTTTCGCATGGCGCTCAGGTCGTCACGGCCAACAAGGCGGCGCTCGCGAAGCATTGGGACTCGCTCCACGCCGCTGCCTCCCGTCACGGCGGCTCGCTGCGCTTCTCGGCAGCGGTCGGCGGCGGTGCGCCGATCATCGAGACGCTGCGGCGGCTCGACGGCAACGTAGTCTCGGTCGAAGGTGTGATGAACGGCACGTGCAACTATCTGCTCAGCCGCCTGGCGGAGGGCTGGAACTTCGATGACGCGCTTGCGAAGGCGCAGGAGCTCGGCTTCGCGGAGGCCGATCCAACGGCGGACGTCGACGGTCACGATGCTGCCGACAAGCTTGCGGTGCTTGCTCGTGAGGCCTTCGGTGTTCCGCTTCAGCCGCGCCTGATCGCCAAGCATTCGCTGCGCGATCTCGTTCCGGAAGCGGCGCTCGAAGCGCTGCAGTTCGGCGAAGTCCTGAAGCAGGTCGGCGTTTGCCGCCTGCTGCCCGACGGTAGCGTCGAAGCGGAGGTTCAGGTGGTGGCGCTGCCCGCATCGCATCCGCTGGCCGGTGCCCGCGACGAGGAAAACCGCTTCCTTGTGACCGATGCAGAAGGCAATGTGCACGAGGTCTTCGGCAAGGGCGCAGGAAGATGGCCAACGGCGACGGCGGTATTCGCGGACGTGATGGACGCGCAACGGGCTCTGCTCGGGCGCCAGCCGGTCGCGCGCGACAAGGCCGTAAAGCTGAGAGCCTAGACCCCATGATGCGCCAATCGGCAGCCGCGAGCGCCCCGGCAAGCATCGGCAATGTCGGTGTCGGCTTCGACATATTGGGGCAGGCGTTCGACGCCGCCCGCGATGTCGTCACTGCCATGCGCGACGACAAGCCAGGCGTCCGCCTCATGCAGGTGAGCGGGCTGGTCAGCTCCCTGCCGGACGATCCCAAGTCGAATACTGCACTCGCCGCCGCCGATGCCGTGTTGAAGGCCGCCGGATCGCCGTGCGGGATGCGCCTGTCGATCGCCAAAGGCGTCCCGCTGGCAGCCGGAATGGGCGGATCAGCAGCTTCCGCTGTCGCGGGCGCAGCGGCCGCCAACGCTCTTCTTGGTGAGCCCTATTCCGTCTCCGAACTGTTGCCGTTTGCGCTCGAGGGTGAGCGCGTCGCGTCCGACCCGCCGCACTGGGACAATGTCATGGCCAGCCTCCTCGGCGGCCTGGTGCTCGCGGCGAGCGAGGAGCCTGCGCTCGTGCAACGACTGCCTGCTCCCAAAGGCGTGGTGGCGATCGTCCTGCACCCGGCGGCGGCGATCGAGACGCGCATGGCGCGGTCGATCCTCAGGGCCGAGGTGCCGATGACGCTCGCGGTCGAGCACAGCCGCCGCGTCGCCGCCTTCGTCGCCGGATGCACGACGAACGACCTCGGCCTGATCCGCGCGGGACTAACCGACCTGCTGGTCGAGCCGCAGCGTGAACATCTTCTGCCCTGCCTTCCGCAGGTGAAGGCGGCCGCCCTCGCTGCCGGGGCCCTTGGCTGTTCCTTCTCCGGCTCCGGCCCCTCGGTGTTCGCCTGGGCGGTCGAGAAAGACGCGGACGGTGTCGAAAAGGCGATGTCTGCCGCGTTCGCAACCGCCGGCGTTTCTGCCCGCGCCTACCGTGCGCCCGTGGCGTCGGAAGGCGTCAAGGTCGTCGCGGCGGATGAGGCGCTCGTCGCGGCATGAAGCTCATCAGCACTCGCGGACAGGCGCCTGCGGCGAGCCTCTCCGAAGCCCTGCGCAACGGCGCTGCGCCCGACGGCGGCCTGTACATGCCGGATGTCCTGCCGTCTGCGGACTTCGCCGATGTCGATCCGCAAGCGCCGCTAGGCGAGTTCGCTGCACAACTGCTCCAGCCATTCTTCGCAGGTGACGCGCTGGAAGCGGAACTGCCGGCGATCTGCGCCGAGGCTTTCGATTTTCCCGTCCCGCTCGTCACCCCGCACCCGGGCGAGCCCCGCTTGCAGGCTCTGGAACTGTTCCACGGGCCCACCGGCGCATTCAAGGATTTCGGCGCGCGCTTCCTGATGGGCTGCTTCGATCGGCTCGGCGTGGACCAACCGCTGACGGTGCTCGTCGCGACATCCGGTGACACCGGCGGCGCCGTTGGCTGCGCGGCGGAGGGGCGATCCGCAGTTCGTGCCGTCATCCTTTTCCCGAAGGGTCGCGTGTCACCGTTCCAGGAGCGCCAGCTCACCTGCTGGGGCGACAATGTCCTGGCGGTGGAAGTCGACGGCGACTTCGACGATTGCCAGCGCCTCGTGAAGTCCGCGTTTGCGAACGCGCCGCTCTCGGCGGAGCACCGGCTGACGTCGGCGAACTCGATCAACTTCGGCCGCCTTCTGCCCCAGCTCGCATACAGTGCACGGGCGGCGCTGCAGGTCCGTGCGGCAACGGGCGAGACGCCCGGCTTCGTCATTCCGAGCGGCAACCTCGGACAGGGTTTCGCCTTGCTGCTCGCGCGTGCGCTTGGGCTCCCCATTGGGCCGATCGTGCTTGCGACGAATGCCAACCGCACGTTGAAGGACTGGCACGACAGCGGCCGGTACGAGGCGCGCGCGTCGGTCGCCACGCTCGCCAATGCGATGGACGTCGGCAATCCGAGCAACTTCGAGCGGCTGTCGCAACTCGGCGTGCAGCCCGGCGACGTCCGCGTCGAGCTTGTCACGGACGCTGAGATCGAACGGCGCATCAAGGCCGATTACGAGGCGTCCGGCTACGTCTGGTGCCCGCATTCGGCGACGACCGTGGAGGCCTGGTGCCGCCTGAGCGAGGCCGAGCGCAACGAGCGGCCGTGGATCGCCGCGGCGACTGCGCATCCCTACAAGTTCGCCGAGATCGTCGAGCCGCTGATCGGCCGCGAGGTCGCGCCGACACCCGCGCTCGCCGCCATCCTCGACCGCCCGACCCGCAAGATCCGCATCGGCGCGGACCTTAATGCGCTCGCCGAGGCCCTGAGCGAGCAGGAAGCCGCCGCCTAGCGCGGAAGCGTCACGGCGCCGTGCGACGCGGAGCCGACCAGGGCTGCATATTTCGCGAAGGCTCCGGTGGACTCGGCCGAAACTGGCCATTGGCGCGCCGGACGTGATGCCAGGTCCGCGGACGTCTCGATCACGCGCTTCTCGACGTCGATGACGATGGTGTCGCCGGCTTCCAGCAAGCCGATCGGCCCGCCGCGCGCCGCTTCGGGCGAGATGTGCCCGACCATGAAACCATAGGTCGCTCCTGAGAATCGGCCGTCGGTGATCAGCGCGACGCTATCGCCAAGCCCTCGCCCCTGGATGGCGGCCGTGACCCCAAGCATCTCGCGCATGCCGGGCCCACCGACGGGTCCCTCTCCGCGGATGACGACGACGTCGCCGTCCTCGATCGCGCCGTGCGTCACCGCGTCGAACGCGGCTTCCTCGCCGTCGTAGACCTTAGCCGGCCCTTCAAAGCGAAGCTTGCCGTGCCCTGCGAGCTTCACGACGCAGCCCTCGGGCGCGATGTTGCCGTAGCAAATGCCGAAGCCGCCGCGTTCCTTGATCGGCGCATCCGCGGTGACGATGACCTGCTGCCCCGGCGTCTCGCCCGCATCGCGGAAGTGGTCGAACAGTGACTTGCCGGTGACGGTCGGCGCGTCGTCGATCAGGCCGGCTTCCATCAGCCGCCGTCCCAGCAAGGGCGTTCCGCCCGCCGCGCTCATGTCCGGTGCCATGAAGCGTCCGCCGGGCTTGAGGTCGGCGATGACCGGCGTCGAGCGCGACACCTCGTCGAAGAAGTCGATGCCGAACTCGCTCTCGGGAATGCCGGCTTCGCGGGCGATGGCGAGCAGGTGGAGGATGAGGTTGGTCGAACCGGCCGTCGCCGTACCCGCGACCGCGGCGTTTCGAAGGCTCTGCGCGGTGATGAAGCTGCGCGCGTTGCGGCCGGCACGCAGCGCGTCGAGCGCCAGCCGCCCTGCTTCGAACGCCGCCTGCTTCTTGTCGGGATGGACCGCCGGAATGTCGTTGAGGCCGACCGGCGAGAGGCCGAGGAAGCTCATCGCGAGCGCCATCGTGTTGGCCGTGAACTGGCCGCCGCACGCCCCCGCGCCAGGGCAGGCCGCCTGCTCGACCGTCTGAAGGTCTTCGTCACCGATCGCCCCGGCGCTATGCGCGCCCACCGCCTCGAACACGTCCTGGATGGTGATCGCCTTGGCCCCGATATGGCCCGGCATGATCGAGCCGCCGTAGAGGATGACGCTCGGCAGATCGAGGCGCGCCGCGGCCATGGCGGCGGCGGGAATCGTCTTGTCGCATCCGACGATGAACACCACCGCGTCGAGCGAATGGCCCCGCACCGCGAGCTCAGCCGAATCCGCGATCAGGTCCCTGCTCATCAGCGAGGCGCGCATTCCTCGCGTGCCCATGGCGATGCCGTCGGTGACGACGATCGTGTTGAACTCGATCGGCGTTCCGCCCGCCTCTTCGACCCCGCGCGCGGCGTGCTGGGCGAGGTCGCGAAGATGCATGTTGCAGGGCGTGACGGTCGAGAAGCTGTGGACGATCGCAACGAGCGGCTTCGCAAGGTCGGACGCATCGAATCCTGCCGCGTGGAGCATCGCCCTTGCGGGCGCTCGGGCGGGCCCTTCGACCATTTCGCGGGACGGCAGCGGCTTCGACGTCATTCGGTGCACCTGTACAGTTTTGGATACAATCAGTTCTCTGAAGCACGGCGGGGAGAGCAAGAAAAGAGGCGAATTCTGCTCTGTGTTGCCGTTTTACGCTTGCCTGACTTATCGCGATGCAGCATAACCATCCTCAGATGGGATCCCAAAGTGGGCTCCTGCGCAGGCGGTTCGATCGATGCTTCTCAATTCGAAGCTCAATACGACGGACATTATGAACACGTCGAACGACGTGCGCATCGCCTTGCTTACTATCGTACTTATTACCCGACATAGGGGAGCGGCCTAAAGTTCCGAAAAGTCCGGAAGGACCAAGGAACCAGAACCCCCGCTCCCCAACCGGAGCGGGGGTTTTCTTTTGCGCGAAAGGAAACCTCGAGTGGAACGGATCTACACCGACGAAGACGCCAAGCCCGAAGCCCTGAAGGGAGCGACCATTGCCGTGGTCGGCTATGGCAGCCAGGGCCGGGCGCACTCCCGCAACCTTCGCGACAGCGGCTTCAACGTCATCGTAGGCGCCCGGTCCGGCGGCGCTGCCGGGAAGAAGGCGGAGGCGGACGGCTTCCGCGTAGTCTCGCCGGCGGATGCCGCGCGTGAAGCGCAGCTCGTTGCTCTCCTCACGCCCGACATGAGCCACCGCGAGGTCTACGCCCGCGACATCGAGCCTAACCTGTCGGCAGGCGACACCTTGCTCGTCGCGCACGGCTTCTCGGTTCTCTACGGCGAAGTGAAGCCGCGTCACGACATCGACGTGGTCCTCGTCGCCCCGAAGGGCCCCGGCGACCTCGTGCGGCGCGAATATGAGATCGGCCGCGGCGTCCCCAGCCTTTTCGCGGTCTACCAGGATGCGACGGGGTCGGCCCGCGACAAGGCGTTGGCGTACACGCGCGGCAACGGCGGCACCCGCGCCGGTGCGATCGAGACGACGTTCAAGGAAGAGACCGAGACCGACCTGTTCGGCGAGCAGGCCGTCCTGTGCGGCGGCGCGACGGAGCTCGTGGCTTCCGGATTCAAGACGCTCGTCGACGCCGGATACAAGCCGGAAGTCGCCTATTTCGAGTGCCTTCACGAGCTCAAGCTGATCGTCGACCTGATGTACGAGGGCGGCTTCAAGAAGATGCTGCACTTCGTGTCGGAGACCGCAAAGTACGGCGACTTCGTTTCTGGTCCGCGGGTCATCAACGATGAGACGCGCGCCCGGATGCAAGAGGTTCTGAAGGACATTCAGGACGGGTCGTTCGCACGCCAATGGATCGCCGAGAATGCCGCCGGCAAGCCTGAGTACAAGCGCCTGTGGGACGAGGATCTCGCGCAGCCGATCGAGAAGGTCGGTGCCGAGCTCCGCCAGCACATGGCCTGGCTGCAGTCGGAACAGCCCGCCGAGCAGCCTGCGGCTCAACCCCAGTCACAGGCGGCGTAGCCATGAGCAGCGCCGCCCAAGCTTCTTCCCGGCCTCAGCCGCAGCCCGTTTCGGGCGCGCGGCTGGTGGTCGAGGCCCTGGAACGTGAAGGCGTCAAGCACGTCTTCGGCTACCCGGGCGGCGCCATTATGCCGGTTTACGATGCGCTGACCGGCTCATCCCTCAAGCACATTCTCGTCCGTCACGAGCAGGCGGCTGCGCTTGCGGCCGACGCCTACGGGCGGGTGACGGGCAAGCCAGGCGTATGCATCGCAACCTCCGGCCCGGGCGCGACGAACCTCGTCACCGGCATCGCGAACGCTTTCCTCGACAGCGTTCCGATGGTCGCCATCACTGGCCAGGTCGCCTCCCCGCTGATGGGCACCGACGCGTTCCAGGAAGTCGACATCTTCGGGATCACGCTGCCGATCGTGAAGCACAGCTTCCTGATCCGCAGCACAGCCGACATCCCGCGCGTCTTCGCGGAGGCGTTCCGCATCGCGACGTCGGGACGACCCGGCCCGGTCCTGATCGACCTGCCGAAGGACGTCGGCGTCATCGCCGCGGTCCCGCATGAGGTCGATCTCCCGGAAGAGCCCGAGGTCGAGATCGACGAAGCAGCGCTTGCGGTCGCCAATGCCCTGATCGCGGAGGCGAAGTCTCCGGTCCTCTATTTCGGCGGGGGTGTGGCGATTGCCCGCGCCGAACGGGCCGTGCGCGAGTTCGCCAAGCGCAGCGGCATTCCGGCAGTCGCGACGCTGAAGGGCCTCGGCGGAATTCCGACGGACGAGGCGAACTTCCTGGGCATGCTCGGCATGCACGGAACGCGCGCGGCCAACATGGCCGTCGACAATTGCGACCTGCTGATCTGCGTCGGCGCGCGCTTCGACGACCGGGCGACCGGCAAGCTCGACAGCTTCGCCCCGGGCGCGAAGGTCATCCACATCGACGCCGACGCTGCGGAGGTCGGCAAGCTGCGCGTCCCGCAGGTCGCGCTGATCGGCGACATGTCGACCATCGTCGATCGCATGACGGCGAAGCCGAATATTGCCGAATGGGCCGAGCAGTGCCGCGCGCAGAAGGAAATCTGGGCAGCGCGTTACGACGCTCCGGGCCAGGGCATTTATGCGCCCGCTCTGCTGAAGGAGCTTTCGGAAGCCGCCGGCGACGGCGCTATCTTCACCTGCGACGTCGGCCAGCACCAGATGTGGGTCGCCCAGCACTGCCGCTTCAGCCGCCCGCAGGCGCATCTGACCAGCGGCGGCCTCGGCACGATGGGCTATGGCGTTCCGGCCGGAATGGGCGCGGTGCTCGCCGAGCCGGAAGCGACCGTGATCACCATCTCCGGCGACGGCTCGTTCATGATGAACGTGCAGGAGCTGGCGACCCTGCGCCGCTATCGCCTGCCGCTGAAGATCGTCCTCATAGACAATTCGCAGCTCGGCATGGTCCGCCAGTGGCAGGAGCTCTTCTTCGAGGAGAATTTCTCGGAGATCGACCTCAGCGACAATCCGGACTTCTCGGAAGTCGCGCATTCGTTCGGCATCGAGGCGTTCACGATCGACCATCGGGCGCAGGTTGGCCCCGCAATCCGGCGGCTGCTGAGCACCAACGGGCCGATCCTGATGCACGTGCGGATCGATCCGCGCGAGAACGTCTGGCCGCTCGTCCCGCCCAACAGCTCCAACGTCCAGATGATGGAGAAGGGCTGGTGACCGAGCGCCTGACCGTCACTCTCGCGCCGGCCGAAGGCGCCATCGTCCGGGTCCTCGGGCTCGTTGAACGGCGCGGCTACGTCCTGCGCGGCCTGTCGATGAAGGAGAAAGCAGACAGCGCTTCGCTCGTCATCGACGTCGAGCCGCGCGACGGCAGCCGCCGGACGCCCGTCCTCGCCCAACAGCTCGCCCGTCTGATCGACGTCCGCGCCGTTTCCCTTGCAACCCGCGATGCAGGATCGCTCGCATGACCCAGGTCCGGATCTTCGACACCACGCTGCGCGACGGCGAGCAGGCCCCCGGCTTCTCGATGACGCCCAACGCCAAGCTGCGCATGGCGAAAGCCCTCGCCGCACTTCGCGTCGACGTCATCGAAGCAGGTTTCGCCGCCGCATCGCCCGGCGACGCCCAGTCGATCATGGAGATTGCGGGAACGATCGATGGCCCCGTCATCTGCTCGCTCGCGCGCGCAGTCCGCAGCGACATCGTCGCCTCGGCAAGCGCACTGGCGCCAGCGACGCGCAAGCGTCTGCACGTCTTCCTCGGCACTAGCCCGATCCATCGCGAAGCCAAGCTTCACATGACCCGCGAGCAGGTGCTCGAAGCGATCCGCTCGTCGATCGCCTTCGGCCGCGACTATTTCGACGACGTGGAATTTTCGGCGGAGGACGCAATCCGCACGGAGCGCGACTTCCTAGCCGAAGCGCTGTCGCTGGCGGCCGCCGAGGGCGCCTCCACACTGAACGTTCCCGACACGGTGGGCTACACGACGCCGGAAGAGATCTACGACCTCTTCCGTTTCCTCGACGAAGCCGTCGACCGGCCGGAAGACGTGATCTTCTCCACGCACTGCCACGACGACCTCGGCATGGCCGTTGCCAACTCGCTGGCCGCAGTCCGCGCGGGCGCGCGTCAGGTCGAGTGCGCGGTCAACGGCATCGGCGAGCGCGCCGGCAATTGCGCGCTGGAGGACGTCGTCATGGCGCTGCGGACGCGCGGCAACGTCTACAATGCGACGACGGGCGTCGACACGACCAAGATCATGGCCGCGAGCCGGACCCTGTCTCAGGTCACGAACACCCCGCCCCCGCGCAACAAGTCGATCGTCGGCGCCAACGCGTTCGCGCACGAAAGCGGCATCCACCAGCACGGCATGCTGCAGAACCGCGAGACCTACGAGATCATGAAGCCGGAGGACATCGGCCTCACGACCGAGGGCATCGTGCTCGGCAAGCACAGCGGACGGCATGCCTTGGCCGCGCGTGCCAAGGCGCTCGGCTTCGTCCTCGAGGGCGAGCAGCTCGACCAGACCTTCACCGCCTTCAAGATCGTCGCCGACGAGGTTGGAACGGTCGATACGGCCCGCCTCGTGGCGCTGTTGTCGGAAGCGCAGACGCACCGGCCGCAGGACCTGTGGAAGCTGTCGAAGCTCGACATCCGCGCGCCCCTGTCCGTCAGCGCCTGGCCAGTCGTTCGCGTCGAGCTGGAGCATGGCGAGCGCGGCCGTGTCACCGACATAGCCAGCGCGCCCGGCGCTCTCGACGGAGCTTTCGCGGCAGTAAGCCAGATGATGGGCGTGCCTGCGCGCGTCGACAGCCTGGAGATGCAGTACATCGCCGCCGACCGCGACCAGCCTGCTCCGGATGGCCAGGGCGCCAGCGTGCTCGTCGAAATGACCATCGAAGTGGACGGCGAGATCTTCGCCGGCCGTGCCCGTTCCCGCGATATCCTGCCCTGCTGCGTGTCGGCCTACATCGACGCCGCGAGCAACGCGCAAGCGGTCCGCGACCTTCGGGAAAGCAATGCAAGGAAGGATCAGGCCGCGTGATCAACATCGTCGTACTGCCGGGCGATGGCATCGGGCCGGAAGTCACCGCCGAAGCGGTCGCCTGCCTTCGACAGCTGTCGACAGAGCGCGACCTCGGGCTGCGCTTCACGGAGCATGATTTCGGCGGCGTGGCGATCGACAAGCACGGGCATCCGCTGCCCGAGGCGACGCTCGAGGCCTGCCGCAACGCCGATGCCGTGCTGCTCGGCGCAGTCGGCGGCGACAAGTGGAACGACGCTGCGGTCAGGCCCGAAGCCGGGCTCCTCAGAATTCGGGAAGAGCTCGGCCTCTTCGCGAATCTGCGTCCCGCGAAAGTGCTCGAAGGCATGCAGGACATATCCCCCCTGCGCCCCGACATTTCGCGGGACGCAGACATCCTCGTCGTTCGCGAGCTGATCGGCGGCATCTATTTCGGCGAGCGCACGCGCGGGGACCACTCGGCCTCCGACCTGTGCACCTACAGCCGCGACGAGATCGAGCGGATCGCGCACGTTGCTTTCCGGGCGGCGACCCACCGCCGGCAGAAGGTGACATCCGTCGACAAAGCCAACGTCCTCGCAACTTCGAAGCTGTGGCGCGAGACGGTGACCGAAGTCGCGAAGTCCTATCCGGGCATCGAGCTGGAGCACATGTACGTGGACGCCTGCGCGATGGCCGTGATGACCCATCCGCGGCGTTTCGACGTCATCCTGACCGAGAATTTGTTCGGCGACATCCTGTCCGACGAGCTTTCAGTGATCGGCGGATCGATCGGTCTGCTCGGCTCGGCGAGCGTCGGCTCAGGCGGACCGGGGCTGTTCGAGCCGATCCACGGTTCCGCGCCGCAGATAGCAGGGCTCAACGTCGCCAATCCCGCAGGCGCGATCGCCAGCGCGGTGATGATGCTCGACGAGCTGGGGCTCAGCGACAGCGGACGCCTGCTCTCCTCAGCGCTCGACGTCACATTGCTCGAGGGATGTCGGACGGGCGATCTCGGCGGAAGCGCAACGTGCACCGAGTTCGGCGCGCGCGTCCGTGAGAACCTGCGCTCCGGCCTCACCCGCGTCGACGCCTATCGCGAGCTGATCGCAATGAACCGCGGTTGCTGCGGATGAGCGAGAGGCCGCGCACCCTCTACGAGAAGATCTGGGACGCGCACGTCGTCGAGCGGCGCGAAGATGGAACGTGCCTGATCTACATCGATCGGCATCTCGTCCACGAAGTGACCTCGCCTCAGGCGTTCGAGGGGCTCCGCCTCGCCGGCCGCGAGGTCCGCCGCCCCGACCTGACCCTGGCGCTTGCGGATCATAACCTTCCGACGACGCCGCGCCTGAAGGGCAATGGCGGCCCGATCCTGATCGAGGATCCGGCAAGTGCGGCGCAGCTTGCGGCGCTTGAGCAGAATGTCGCCGAATTTAGCGTGCCCTACATCGACGCCCTCGCCGCCGAGCAGGGCATCGTCCACGTCGTCGGCCCCGAACAGGGCTTCACCTTGCCCGGAACGACCGTGGTTTGCGGCGACAGCCACACGGCGGCGCACGGGGCGCTCGGCGCCCTCGCCTTCGGCATCGGCACGAGCGAAGTCGAGCATGTGCTCGCCACGCAGACCCTGCTGATGAAGCCGTCGAAGACGCTGGAAATCCGGGTGGACGGAGAGCTCGGCTTCGCGGTCACGCCCAAGGACTTGATTCTCGCCATCATCGCCAAGATCGGCGTCGGGGGCGGTGCCGGACATGTCATCGAATATCGCGGCAGCACCTTCTCGGCGATGAGCATCGAGGGTCGCCTGACGGTCGCCAACATGTCGATCGAAGCCGGCGCGCGCTCAGGCCTGTTCGCGCCCGACGAGAAGACCTTTGCCTATCTGAAGGATCGCCCGATGGCGCCAAAGGGTGCCGCGTGGGACCGTTCCGTCACAGCCTGGCGCGCTCTGGCCACCGACGAGGGCGCTCGCTTCGACCGCTCCGTTCGCTTCGATGCGAGCGAGGTCGCACCAACGGTGACCTGGGGCACGACGCCGGAGGACGCGCTGCCGATTACGGCGACCGTGCCCGATCCCGACGGCTTCGAAAGCGCTTCGAAGCGCGAATCCGCGCGGCGGGCGCTCGACTATATGGGCCTCGAAGCCGGTCAGCGGCTGCAGGACATCCAGGTCGAGCACATCTTCATCGGCAGCTGCACCAACAGCCGCATCGAGGATCTGCGGGCGGCAGCTGCCGTGATCGACGGCCGCAAGGTCCACGACCGCATCAAGCAGGCGCTGATCGTCCCCGGCTCGGGCCTCGTGAAGCGCCAGGCCGAAGCCGAAGGACTCGACCGAATCTTCATCGACGCTGGCTTCGACTGGCGCGAGCCGGGTTGTTCGATGTGCCTGGCCATGAACCCGGACAAGGTCCCACCGCGCGAGCGCTGCGCCTCGACCTCCAACCGCAATTTCGTCGGGCGGCAGGGTCCGGGCTCGCGGACGCACCTGATGTCGCCCGCGATGGCTGCCGCGGCTGCCGTAACCGGCAAGCTCACGGACGTGCGCGATCTCGTTGGCAATGTCGGGGAACTGGCGGCATGACCCCGTTCACCCGCGTCGAAGGCCGCGCTTATGTGCTGCCGCTCAGCAACGTCGACACCGACCTCATCATTCCGGCCGAGCATCTCAAGACGATCCGCCGGTCGGGACTCGGCTCGCATGCGTTCGAGGCGCTCCGCAGCGTTCCGGGCAACACGTTCGACGATCCAGTGAACGCAGACGCACCCATCATCGTGGCGCTCGACAATTTCGGCTGCGGATCGAGCCGCGAGCATGCCGCCTGGGCGCTTGCCGATCTCGGCGTCCGCGCAGTCATCGCACCGAGCTTTTCGGACATCTTCGCCGGGAATGCGTTCAAGAACGGCATCGCCGCCGTGGAACTGGACCATTCCGCCGTGGAGACCTTGCTCCATGCCGCCCGCAAGCACAGCATCGCCGTGGACCTGGAGGCCATGACGGTGACTTCCTCGGCAGGCGATCATTTCACCTTTTCCATGGATCGATTCCGGCGTGAATGCCTGCTCGCCGGACTCGACGAAATTGCCCTGACGCTCACGCACGAGCCGGCGATCCGGGCCTATGAACAGAGAGTGGGGATCTGACGTGTTGAGAGCGCCAGGTAAGCAAGGACTGTACGACCCCGCGAACGAGCATGATGCATGCGGCGTCGGCTTCATCGTCAACATCAAGGGCGAGAAGTCGAACGACATCGTGCGCGACGGACTCCAGATCCTCGCCAACCTCGACCATCGCGGCGCGAAGGGCGCGGATCCACTGGTCGGAGACGGGGCGGGCTGCCTGATCCAGATCCCCGACGAGCTGTTCCGCGACTGGGCGGCTGAGCGGTCGGTCAACCTGCCGCCACCCGGCGATTACGCCGTCGCCATGTGCTTCCTGCCCCAGGACGAGGAGGCGCGCGACGCTGCCATTGCGCGGCTGGAGCGGTTCATCGAGATCGAAGGGCAGATCCTGCTCGGCTGGCGCGAGGTACCGACCGACACAACCGGCCTCGGCCTCGCCGTGCTCGAATCCATGCCCGTCATCCGGCAGGCAGTCGTCGCCCGCGGGCCGCGAAGCGGCGACCAGGACGCGTTCGAGCGCAAGATCCTGACCATCCGCAAGCAGACCCAGAACCCGCTGATGGAGCTGGCGGAGAAGCGCGACCTTCCCGGCCTCGCGGACTTCTACATCCCGTCCTTCTCGACCCGGACGATCGTCTACAAGGGACTGCTCCTCGCGACGCAGGTCGGCAGCTTCTACAAGGACCTGACGGATCCGCGCTGCAAGTCGGCGCTTGCGCTGGTCCACCAGCGCTTCTCGACCAACACCTTCCCGAGCTGGAAGCTGGCGCACCCGTACCGGTTCATTGCCCACAACGGCGAGATCAACACGGTTCGCGGCAACGTGAACTGGATGAATGCGCGCCGCCGCACGTTGGAATCGCCGCTGCTGGGCGCGGACCTCGACAAGATGTGGCCACTGATCCCGCACGGCCAGTCGGACACGGCCTGCCTCGACAATGCGCTCGAGCTGCTGATCGCCGGCGGGTATTCGCTCTCGCACGCGATGATGATGCTCATCCCCGAAGCGTGGGCAGGCAATGCGCAGATGGAGCCCAAGCGACGCGCGTTCTACGAATATTATGCCGCGCTGATGGAGCCGTGGGACGGCCCGGCGGCCATCGCCTTCACCGACGGGCGGCAAATCGGCGCGACGCTCGACCGCAACGGCCTTCGCCCCGCGCGCTTCTGCGTCACCGACGACGATCGCGTGATCATGGCCTCGGAAAGCGGCGTCCTCCCGATCCTGGAGGAGAGCATCGTCCGCAAGTGGCGGCTGCAGCCGGGCCGCATGTTGCTGATCGACCTCGAGGAAGGCCGCATCGTCGAGGACGAGGAGATCAAGTCCCGCCTCGCCGCCGAGCAGCCCTATGGCGAATGGCTCCGCGAGACCCAGTTCAAGCTCGAGGACCTGCCGGCGAATTTCGAGCCCGCGCCTACGTCCAAAGAGGACATGGATAGCGCGCGAAAGGCATTCGGCTACACCGAGGAGGACCTGAAGTTCTTCCTGGAGCCGATGGCGAAGGCCGCGGACGATCCGGTGGGGTCGATGGGCACCGACACGCCTCTCGCGGTTTTGTCGGACCGGCCGCGTCTTGTGTACGATTATTTCAAGCAGAATTTCGCGCAGGTCACGAACCCGCCGATCGACCCGATCCGCGAGGCGATGGTGATGAGCCTCGTGTCGATGATTGGCCCCCGGCCGAACCTGCTCGGCCATCACGCCGGCACGCACAAGCGCCTGGAAGTCACGCAGCCGATCCTGACCGACGAGGACCTGCACAAGATTCGCGGCATCCACGACGTGCTGGATGGCGCGTTCCGCACCCAGACGCTCGATGCCACCTGGGCGGGCGGCAGCGGCCAGGCGCTTGAGGCCGCGCTGAAGCGGCTGTGCTGGGAAGCGACCGAGGCCGTACTCGCCGACATCAACGTACTGGTCATCACCGACCGCACGGGCGGCAGGGACCGCGTGCCGATCCCGGCGGCGCTGGCGACGGCAGCGGTTCATCATCACCTGATCCGGCAGGGCCTGCGCATGCAGACCGGCCTCGTCGTCGAGACGGGCGAAGCGCGCGAGGTTCACCATTTCTGCGTGCTCGCGGGCTACGGGGCAGAAGCCATCAATCCTTACGTGGCTTTCGCGACGCTCGAGGAGCTGCGGCAGGAGCGCAGTATCGAACTCTCGGCCGAAAAGGTTCGCGCCAACTATATCAAGTCCATCGGCAAGGGCATGCTGAAGGTGATGTCCAAGATGGGCATCTCGACCTTCCAGTCCTATTGCGGCGCGCAGATCTTCGACGCCGTCGGCATGTCGAGCAAGCTGGTCGACCAGTATTTTACGGGCACGGCGACGATGATCGAAGGCGTCGGCCTCGACGAGATCGCCGCGGAGACGACTGCCCGCCACCTGCGCGCATTCGGCGATCATGGCGCCCTCGACGTCGGCGGGAATTATGCCTGGCGCGTCAACGGCGAAGCGCATGCGTGGAGCCCGGACACGGTCGCCAATCTGCAGCACGCAGTGCGCGGCAACCTGCCCGACAAGTACCGCGACTTCGCGGAGGGCGTTAACGACCAGAGCCGACGGCTGCTGACCATTCGCGGGCTCCTTCAGTTCAAGCCGGCGGGTCCTGCGGTCCCGCTGGAGGAAGTCGAACCCGCGAGCGAGATCGTGAAGCGTTTCGCGACCGGCGCGATGAGCTTCGGCTCGATCAGCCGCGAGGCGCACACGACGCTGGCGATCGCCATGAACCGGATCGGCGGGAAGTCGAACACGGGCGAAGGCGGAGAGGAGCGCGACCGCTTCACGCCGCTTCCGAACGGCGATTCCATGCGCTCGGCGATCAAGCAGGTCGCATCGGGACGCTTCGGCGTGACGACCGAATATCTGGTCAACGCGGACGAGCTGCAGATCAAGATCGCGCAGGGCGCCAAGCCCGGCGAAGGCGGCCAGCTGCCCGGTCACAAGGTCGACCGGCACATCGCCGCGGTTCGCCACTCGACGCCGGGGGTTGGCCTGATCTCGCCGCCGCCGCACCACGACATCTATTCGATCGAGGATTTGGCGCAGCTGATCTTCGACCTGAAGAACGCCAACGAGCGCGCGCGCGTGTCGGTGAAGCTGGTGTCGGAAGTCGGGGTCGGAACGATCGCGGCAGGCGTGGCCAAGTGCAAAGCCGACCACGTCACCATCTCCGGCTACGAAGGCGGCACGGGCGCTTCACCCCTCACCTCTCTGACCCACGCCGGTCTGCCATGGGAAATCGGCCTCGCCGAGACGCAGCAGACGCTGGTGTTGAACCAGTTGCGCGGCCGCATTGCTGTGCAGGCGGACGGCGGTCTCCGCACCGGGCGCGACGTGGCTGTCGCTGCTTTGCTAGGTGCCGACGAGTTTGGCTTCGCCACCGCGCCGCTGATTGCCGCCGGCTGCATCATGATGCGCAAGTGCCACCTGAACACCTGCCCTGTCGGCGTCGCCACGCAGGACCCGGTGCTGCGTGCGCGCTTCACCGGCACGCCCGAGCACGTCATCAACTACTTCTTCTTCGTCGCCGAAGAGCTGCGCGAGATCATGGCGTCGCTCGGCGTGCGGAAGCTTGAGGAGATGGTCGGCCGCACCGATTTGCTCGATGCTCGGCAGGCCGTCGATCACTGGAAGGCGCGCGGCATCGACCTCAGCAAGCTGCTGTACGCCCCGGAGGTCGCCGAAGAGTCGGCGCGCCGGAACTCGGAACGGCAGAACCACGGCTTGGAGAAGCTGTTCGACCGCGACCTGATCGCGGCGGCCAAGCCCGCGCTCGACAGCCGCAAACCGTTCGTCATCGAACGCGAAGTCCGTAACGTGCACCGCAGCGTCGGCACCATGCTGTCGGGCGAAGTCGCGCGGCGCTTCGGACATGAAGGCCTGGCGCCGGACAGCATCTTCGTCCGGCTGAAGGGCACCGCGGGCCAGAGCTTCGGCGCCTTCGTCGCGCACGGCGTCACCGTCGAACTCACCGGCGACGGCAACGATTATGTCGCCAAGGGCCTCTCGGGCGGCCGCGTGATCGTCCGCCAGCCCGAGCAGGTGGACCGCAATCCCGCGAACAACATCATCGTCGGCAACACGGTTCTTTACGGCGCGATCGCCGGCGAGGCCTATTTCGAGGGCGTCGCGGGCGAGCGGTTCGCGGTCCGCAATTCCGGCGCCGTCGCGGTCGTCGAAGGCGCGGGCGACCATTGCTGCGAATATATGACCGGCGGCGTCGTCTGCGTGCTGGGGCCCGTGGGGCGCAACTTCGCGGCGGGCATGTCGGGCGGCATCGCCTACGTCTACGACCCCGAGGGCCAGCTCAAGAACCAGTGCAACCTCGACAGCGTCGAGCTGGAGAGCGTCGCGCCCGCCGGAACGTCATGGGGCGAAGGCGCTCCCTCGCCCAAGGCCGAGAGCGTTAGCGACTACGGCATGGGGCACCCGATGCGCTACGACGCCGAGCGCGTGCGCGTCCTCCTCGAACGCCACCAGCAGGCAACCGGAAGCCCGAAGGCTGCAGGGCTTCTCGCGGACCTGCCGAACGCGCTGCAGCACTTCGTCAAGATTGTTCCAACCGAATACCGGCGCGCGCTGGCGGACCTCGAATCCGTCGCCGTCGCCGCGGAGTAAAGTCCGATGGGTAAGCCGACTGGGTTCCTGGAAGTCGAGCGGCGCGACCGGAGATATGCGCCGGTCGCGGATCGCGTGCAGCACTTCAAAGAGTTCGTCGAAGAGCCGGGGCCGGAGGCGGTCGCCAAGCAGGCGTCGCGCTGCATGGATTGCGGCATTCCCTTCTGCCATTCGGGATGCCCGGTGAACAACCTCATCCCGGACTGGAACGACCTCGTCTATCAGGATGACTGGCAGGCAGCGATCGACCGCCTGCACCAGACCAACAACTTCCCGGAAGTGACCGGCCGCATTTGCCCAGCCCCGTGCGAAGCGGCCTGCACGCTCAACATCGACGATGCTCCTGTGACCATCAAATCAATCGAGGCGGAGATTGCCGACCGCGCCTTCCGCGAAGGCTGGGTGAAGCCGCACTCCGCGCCGCGAGGAACCGGCAAGCGCATCGCCATCGTCGGCTCCGGCCCTGCGGGGCTCGCCTGCGCGCAACAGCTAGCGCGCATGGGCCATGCGCCGACCGTGTTCGAAAAGTCTGACCGGATCGGCGGCCTGCTCCGCTACGGCATTCCGGACTTCAAGCTCGATAAATCCATCCTGGATCGCCGAATGGAGCAGATGGAGGTCGAGGGGGTCATTTTCCGCACGAATATGGAAGTCGGCGCGACCGTGTCGGTCGAGCGCCTGCTCGACGACTATCACATCCTGGTGCTCGCCGGAGGTGCCGAGCAGCCGCGCGACCTGCCCGTGCCGGGCCGCGACCTCAACGGCGTTCACTATGCGATGGATTTCCTCACGCAGCAGAACAAGCGCAATGCCGGCGACGCCGAGGAAAAGGCGGCTCCCACCGGAGCCATCACCGCGCACGGCAAGCATGTCGTCGTCATCGGCGGCGGCGACACCGGCTCCGACTGCATCGGCACCTCGTTCCGCCAAGGCGCCGCTTCGGTGACGCAGCTTGAAATCCTGCCGCAGCCGCCGCTGCACGAGAACAAGGCGCTGACGTGGCCGAACTGGCCGATGAAGATGCGCACCTCCTCGTCGCAGGAAGAGGGCGCGGAGCGCGAGTTCTCGGTCCTGACGACCGCGTTCGAGGGCGAGAACGGCCAAGTGACGGCGCTGCGCTGCTCCCGCTCGGAAATGGTCGCCGGCCCTGACGGACGGATGGTGATCCAGCCGATCCCGGGTACGGAGTTCGAAATCAAGGCCGACCTCGTCCTGCTGGCGATGGGCTTCGTCGGCCCGCGCAGGGCGGGTGTCGTCGACGGATCGCAAGTGGCACTTACGCCCGCCGGGAACGTGAGGGCGGCGATGACCGACTACCGCACCAGCGGCGAGCGCATCTTCGCCTGCGGTGACATGAGGCGCGGACAATCGCTGGTCGTCTGGGCGATCCGCGAGGGCCGCGACTGCGCTGCAGCCGTGAACGCCTTCCTCGAAGCCGAGCAGAAATCCGAACCCGCGCTGGCCCGCTCGGCCTAGCCCGCCGTCACCGGATAGGCAGTCGTGTACTTCACGCGCTCCATGGCGAAGCGCGAAGTCACATTCTTGAGCGGCACCATCGCGATCAGGCGCTGATAGAAGGCGTCGACCGCGGCCATGTTCGGCACGGTGATCCGAAGCATATAGTCGACGTCGCCGGCCATGCGATAGATTTCCATGACCTCCGGCATCTGGGTGACGGCAGCCGCGAAGCCGTCCAGCCAATCCTTCGAATGATCGCCGGTCTCGATCTCCACGAACACCGTCAGGCCCAGGCCAAGCGCGTCCGGGTCGACCAGAACGACGCGTTTGGTGATGATGCCGGCGTCCTGAAGCTTCTGGATCCGGCGCCAGCAGGGCGTTTGCGACAGGTTCACTCGCTTGGCGATGTCGGCGACCGACATGGAAGCGTCGTCCTGAAGGATGGCGAGGATTTTTCGGTCGGTTGAATCCATCTGTCGTTCCCGCGTGTCGTGGAAGATTATTCTACATTTCCAATGCTGCTGTGCAACATCGGTTTTTTCTTGTGCGTGTCCGTTGAAGCTTAAGACTCCCCTCTATATCTCGCGCCCGGATGCTGTCGGGGAGACATGTGCCGCCGCATATGGTCAGCGTCGCTAATGGAAGATTTTTCTAAGGTGCGCAGTGGCCGACGCGGATTTCCCCAAGATCAGACCGGCGAACGCGGTTCTCCCGGCGCTCGAGTCCGCTAGCGCGACCGACATTCCGGGGCGCCTCCGCGCCGCCGCGGACCTGATCTCCGGCCGTATCGTCTTCACGACCAGCTTCGGCATCGAAGACCAGCTGATTGCGCACCACATCTCCTCGGAACGGCTGCCTATCGACGTCGTCACGCTCGACACCGGTCGCCTGTTCCCGTCGACCTACAACCTCTGGCAGGAAACCGAGGAGCGCTACGGCGTCCGCATCCGCGCCTTTTATCCCGACGCGCACGCGGTGGCGGCAATGGTCGCCGACCAGGGCATCAACGGCTTCTACTACTCCAAGGACGCCCGCCTTTCCTGCTGCCACGTCCGCAAGGTCGAGCCGCTGAACCGCGCGCTCGCGGGCGCTTCGGGCTGGATCACCGGCCTTCGCGCGGACCAGTCGCAGCAGCGCTCCGCAGTGAGCTTCGCCGATTTGGATGCGGAGCGCGGGCTGGTGAAAATCGCCCCCTTGTTCGACCGCAGCCGCGACGACGTCGCGGCGGAGTGCGCCGAGCTCGGTGTGCCGATCAACGAGCTTCACGCGAAGGGCTATCTGTCCATTGGTTGCGAGCCGTGCACGCGCGCGCTCCAGCCGGGCGAGCCCGAGCGCGCCGGCCGCTGGTGGTGGGAAACCGACAACGCTCGCGAGTGCGGCTTGCACGTCGGCGCCGACGGCAAGCTGGTCCGGAGTGTGGCGGCATGAGCGGGACTGCACGCATAGCTCCGCTCCCGAACCTGCCGCTGTTCCACAAGCTGGCGGGCCGCAAGGCCGTGGTCGTCGGCTCGTCCGAAGGCGCACGGTGGAAGGCCGAGCTTCTGGAAGCAGCCGGCGCGAACGTTGTTCGCAGCGACCGCTGGACGGCGGACGAGCTTCAGGGCGCCGCGGTCGCCATCGCCGATCTATCCGACCGGGAAGAAGCATTGCGCTTCGTGGCGGCGGCCCATCAGGCGGGCGCGATCGTCAATATCATCGACCAGACGGACCTGTGCGACGTCACCTTCGGAACGATCGTCAATCGTTCGCCGATCGTCGTCGGCATCTCAACCGACGGTGCCGCGCCGGTGCTCGGCCAGTCGATCCGCGCGCGCATCGAAAGCGTGCTGCCGCTGGGTCTGTCCGCGTGGGCCAAAGCAGCGAAGCAATGGCGGAGCCAGCTGAAGCAGCGGGTAGGCGACTTTTCCGCACGGCGCGCCTTCTGGCAGCGCTTCGCCGGTGCCGCATGGGCGGAGCCCGATCGCGCTCTGACCCGCGACGATTTCGAGACGCTGCTGAGCACTGCGCCTGCAACGACTGGCCGCGTCACGCTCGTCGGGGCTGGTCCCGGCGATCCCGAGCTGCTGACGCTCAAGGCCGTTCGCGCGCTGCAGTCGGCGACGGTCATCCTCCACGATCATCTCATCGGCCCGGAGGTGCTGGAGCTTGCACGCCGCGAGGCCCGGCGCATCCCGGTCGGGAAGAGCGGCCATGGCCCGTCGTGCAAGCAATCCGACATCAACGAAATGATCGTCCAGCTGGCGCGTGCCGGCGAGAACGTGGTTCGGCTGAAGGGCGGGGACCCGATGATCTTCGGCCGCGCCACGGAAGAGATCGACGCCTGCCGCGCCGCCGGCGTCGAAGTCTCCGTCATCCCGGGCATCTCGGCCGCTCAGGGTGCAAGCGCCTCGCTCCTTACCTCGCTCACCGAACGCAGGCACGCCCGCCGCGTCCAGTTCGTCACCGGACACGGCGCGGACGGAAAGCTGCCCTCGGACATCGACTGGATCAGCGTCGCCGACCGCAACGTCACGACCGTGCTCTACATGCCGCGCAAGACGCTGGGCGAGTTCGTCCGCAAGGCGCTCGGCAAGGGGCTGGATCCTGCGACGCCGGCGATCGCCATCGCCTCCGCCACGCTCCCGGGTGAAACCCACGTCGCGGCCACGGTCGCCGAAATCGATGCGCTCGCGGCGGAGCTGCCGCCGGGCGCGCCCGTCACCATCGTCATCGGCTGGGTCGGCCGCCGCCACGTCCGCGCCGCCTCCGAGCCCCTACCCTTCCCGAAAGCCATCGCATCATGAACGCGCCCGTTGAGTTCACCACGCGCAGCCTCAATCACCTCGAACAACTCGAGGCGGAGAGCATCGAAATCTTCCGCGAGGTGGTCGCAGAAACCGAGCGGCCGGTGCTGCTCTATTCGATCGGCAAGGACAGCGCCGTCATGCTGCACCTAGCGAAGAAGGCCTTCTTCCCGGGTCCGCTCCCCTTTCCGCTGCTGCACGTCGACACCGGCTGGAAGTTCCAGGACATGTACGCGCTCCGCGACAAGGTCGGCGCGGAGCCAGGCATCGACTTGCTCATCCACAAGAACCCGGAGGCCGAGCGGCTGAGCATCAATCCGTTCGACCACGGTCCGCTTCACACCGACATGTGGAAGACGGAGGGGCTGAAGCAGGCGCTCGACAAGTATGGGTTCGACGCAGCGTTCGGCGGCGCGCGGCGCGACGAGGAGAAGAGCCGCGCGAAGGAGCGCGTGTTCAGCTTCCGCGACAGGAACCACCGCTGGGACCCGAAGAACCAGCGGCCGGAGCTGTGGTCGCTCTACAATGCGAAGAAGGGCGCGAAGGAGTCGATCCGCGTCTTCCCGCTGTCCAATTGGACCGAGCTCGACATCTGGCAGTACATCTATGCGGAAGGGATCGAGATCGTCCCGCTGTACCTGTCCGCGCCCCGCCCCACGGTCGAGCGCGACGGCCTGCTGCTGATGGTCGATGACGGCCGCTTCCCGCTCCAGCCTGGTGAAGTGCCGGTCGATCGTTCGGTGCGCTTCCGGACCCTCGGCTGCTACCCGCTGACCGGCGCAGTCGAAAGCGAAGCGACCACGCTCGCCGAAGTCATCCAGGAAATGCTCGTCGCCACCACGTCGGAGCGGCAGGGCCGCGTCATCGACAAGGACGGCGGCGCCGCAAGCATGGAGAAGAAGAAGCAGGAGGGCTATTTCTGATGGCCACCCTGCTGAAGCCCGTCGACGCCGCCGAGGCCGCGCGCGAAGAGCTGGAACGCTGGATCGACGCGACGCAGAAGAAGTCGCTTCTGCGCTTCATCACCTGCGGCTCGGTCGACGACGGCAAGTCCACGCTGATCGGCCGGCTGCTGTACGATTCCAAGATGCTGTTCGAGGACCAGCTTTCGACGCTGGCGAGCGACAGCAAGAAGCAGGGAACGCAGGGCGAAGCTCTGGACTTCGCGCTGCTCGTCGATGGCCTCGCCGCCGAGCGCGAGCAGGGCATCACCATCGACGTCGCCTACCGCTTCTTCGCGACCGAGAAGCGCAAGTTCATCGTCGCCGATACGCCCGGCCATGAGCAGTACACGCGCAACATGGTGACTGGCGCGTCGACCGCCGACCTCGCCGTCATCCTGATCGATGCTCGCAAGGGCGTGCTGACGCAGACCAAGCGACACAGCTTCCTCGTCCACCTGCTCGGTATCCGAAACGTCGTTCTGGCCGTGAACAAGATGGACCTGGTCGGCTACGACCAATCCGTCTTCGACCGCATCGTCGACGACTATGCCGCCTTCGCCGGGGAAGCAGGCATCGCGGCGTTCACCGCGATTCCCGTGTCGGGCCTCAACGGCGACAACATCACGGCTCGCTCGGACGCAATGGAGTGGTACGCCGGCCCTGCCCTGCTCGAGCACCTCGAGACGGTACCGGCGGCACAGCGCGAAGCCGTGGACGAGCCCTTCCGGCTGGCCATGCAATGGGTTAGCCGCCCGAGCCAGAACTTCCGCGGCTACACCGGCCGGATCGCCAGCGGGCGCGTGCGCATCGGTGACGCGGTCGCAGTCCTTCCGGCGGGCCGCACGTCCTTCGTCGAGCGCATCGTAACCTTCGAGGGCGACTTGGACCAGGCGGTGGCCGGACAGTCGGTGACGCTGACTTTGACCGACGAAATCGACTGCTCGCGCGGCGACCTCATCGCCGCGGCGGACGATCCGTCGGAGCCAGTCGGCCGCATCGGTGCGAGCCTCGTCTGGATGTCGGACGAGAAGCTCGTTCCGCACCGTTCCTACTGGCTGAAGGTGGGCACGCAGACGGTCTCGGCGAGCGTCGATGTCGTCGACTCCATCATCGACGTGAACACGCTGGAGACACGCGGCGGCGATCGGCTGGACCTCAACGACATCGGCAAAGTCAGCATCGATCTCGACCGCGCCATTCCGGGCGTGCGTTACGCCGACAACCGCAAGCTCGGTGGCTTCATCCTGATCGACAAGATGAGCCACGCGACCGTGGCTGCCGGCCTCATCGAGAGCTTCCCGGCCAACGCGGTGAAGGCCTCGCGGGGCGGCGCTGCATCGAGCACGATCACCTGGGTGACAGGTGCCGCGCGAAACCAGTGGGCTTCGAACGCGGCGGCGCAGCTGAAGGGTCAAGGGCGCCACGTCTCGATCATCGACGAGGCCGCGATCGCGGCTTTCCCGAAGGGCGACCCGGTCACCACCGCGCGCGAAGCCGCGAAGCTGCTCTCCGCAGCCGGA
The DNA here is from genome assembly GCF_022568775.1 of Sphingomonas telluris. Classification (NCBI taxonomy): domain Bacteria; kingdom Pseudomonadati; phylum Pseudomonadota; class Alphaproteobacteria; order Sphingomonadales; family Sphingomonadaceae; genus Sphingomonas; species Sphingomonas telluris. Next base: position 1,631,910 of record NZ_JAKZHW010000001.1, read on the forward strand.
GTGCAGGTTCTGGTGACGATCGAAGCGATACGCGACGAGGCCCGTCCCGGCCGGATCGTCGAGGCATCGCATGAAGAAGACGGAGGCGGCGAATGGGTCATCTGACCGCCTCGGCAGCGACTGGAGCAAAGCAATGACCGTCCAGCTTCCCCTCCACGAAGGCGCGCTGAGCCTTGAGCAGTGGCGGCTTGTCGAAGGGCTCGCACAGACGCTGACGCCCGAACAGGCGCGCTGGATCAGCGGTTATTTCGCTGGTCTCGACGCCGGCCTGATGCGTGCGGGCGGCACCGCGATCGCGCCGCTGCAGGCGCCGCAGGGCCGGACGCTGACGATCCTCTACGGGACCGAGACCGGCAACAGCCGCGACCTCGCTAAGGCCTTGGCGGCGAGCGCGACCGAGCGCGGCCTTGCTCCAAAGGTGTCGGACCTCTCCGACTACAAGGTGCGGCAGCTGAAGGACGAGGAGGACGTTCTCTTCATCATCAGCACCTATGGCGAGGGCGATCCGCCGCAGCCGTCCGTCGCCTTCTTCGAATTCCTCGAAGGTCCGCGCGCGCCGAAGCTCGATGGCGTCCGCTTCTCCGTGCTCGCGCTCGGAGATTCGACCTACGAGAAATATTGCGAGGCCGGGAAGCGTATCGACCAGCGTTTCGAGGAACTGGGCGCGACGCGCCTCAGTCCGCGCGTCGATTGCGATATCGATTATGACGAGTCAGCGGCGGGGTGGAGCCAGTCCATCGTCGAACTGCTCGCCGCGGATCTCGTGACCGTTGCTGCGCCGACTGTTGCCGCGAGCGCCCGGGTCTCGACGGCCACCCCCGCCAAGCACGACAAGCGCAATCCGTTCAGCGCGAGGGTGCTGGAGAACATCCAGATCGTCGGCCGCCATTCGACCAAGGAAACGCGGCACGTCGAGCTCGACCTCAGCGACTCGGGCCTGACCTATCAGCCTGGGGATTCGCTCGGCTTCACGGCATCGAACGATCCACGGGTCGTCGAAGAGCTTCTCGAAGCGACGGGCCTCGCGGCCGACGCGCAGGTGACGGTGAAGGACGCCGAACTGCCGCTTGCCGATGCGCTCGCCGAGCGGTTCGAAATCACCATCGGCAGCCCGCGCTTTATCGAGCAGTGGGCGAACCTGACGGGTGCGCGCGAGCTTGAGGCGCTGACGGGTCCGGAGGTGGCCGCGGAGCGTGTGAAGTTCCTGTACGAACACCACATCGTCGACATCATCCGCCGCTTCCCCGTAAAGGGCGTCGAGGCGGCGAGCCTGCTTGCCGGGCTCCGGCCGCTGCAGCCGCGGCTTTACTCGCTCGCATCCAGCCAGGCGCTCGTCGGCGACGAAGCCCACCTGACCGTCGCTCCTGTGCGCTACGAGCTTCACGGCACGGCCCGCGGAGGAGTAGCCACGACACAAATCGCCGATCGGCTCGACATGGGCTCGGCCATTCCCGTCTACGTGCAGGAGAACCCGCACTTCCGCCTGCCCGGCGACGACGTTCCCATCGTCATGGTCGGTCCGGGCACAGGCGTCGCGCCGTTCCGCGCCTTCCTTCAGGAGCGCGAGGCACGGGCTGCCGCTGGCCGATCCTGGCTCTTCTTCGGCGAGCGGAATTTCCGCAGCGACTTCCTGTACCAGGTCGAATGGCAGAAGTGGCTGGAGGAAGGCGTCCTCAGCCGCCTCGACGTCGCCTTCTCACGGGACGCCGGCGCCAAGACCTACGTGCAGCACCGCATGCAGGAACAGTCACGCGACCTCTTCGCATGGCTGGAAGAAGGCGCTCATTTCTACGTCTGCGGAGACGAGAAGGCGATGGCGCGCGACGTTCACGAAGCGCTCATCCAAGTCGTCGAGCGCGAAAGCGGGCGCTCCCGTGAAGCGGCCGAAGACTATGTCCGCAACCTGGCCGCCGAGCATCGCTACCAGCGCGACGTCTACTGAGAGTTTCAATGACCACCCGCACCATCGATAGAAGCACCGACCTCTCGCAGTCGCTCGACAAGCTCGGGCCCGACGAGACGCTGAAGCACAATAGCGATTACCTGCGCGGACATATCGCCAGCGACCTGCTCGACCGCATCACTGGCGGAGTGACCTTCGAGAGCAACAAGCTCATGAAGTTCCACGGCATTTACCAGCAAGACGACCGCGACATCCGTGACGAGCGGCGGCGCCAGAAGCTGGAACCCGCGCTGACCTTCATGGTCCGTGTGCGCCTTCCCGGCGGCGTCTGCACGCCCGAGCAATGGCTGAAGATCGACGAACTCGCACAGGCCCACGGCGGAAACACGATCCGCCTGACCACGCGTCAGACCTTCCAGTTCCACTGGATTGTCAAGGAGGACATCAAGCCGACGATCGAAGGCCTGCACGATGTGCTGCTCGACACGATCGCGGCGTGCGGAGACGATTCACGCGGCGTGATGGCGACGGCCGATCCGGCGGATTCGGACGTGCACGCGGAGGTCGCGGCGCTTTCGAAGCAGCTCAGCGATCACGTCATCCCGAAGACGCGCGCCTACCACGAGATCTGGTACGGTGAGGAACGCGTCGCCACGAGCGAGAACGAAGAGCCGTTCTACGGGAAGCAGTACCTGCCCCGTAAGTTCAAGATCGGCTTCGTCGTCCCGCCGTCGAACGACATCGACGTCTACACGCAGGACCTCGGGTTCATCGCCATAACGGGTCCGAACGGCATCGAGGGCTTCAACGTCACCATCGGCGGCGGCATGGGGCGCACCGACAACGAACCGACGACCTATCCGCGACTTGCCGACGTCGTGGGCTTCATTCCGGAGGATCGACTGCTCGCCTGCGCCGATGCGGTGATGAGCGTTCAGCGCGATTACGGCAACCGGCTGATCCGCGCCCGCGCGCGCTTCAAATATACCATCGACGACAAGGGCCTGGACTTCATCAAGGCCGAGATCGAGCAGCGGATGGGTGCGCCGTTCGAACCTGCGCGGCCGTTCGAGCTGACCACCAACGGCGACGGCTTCGGCTGGCGCCAGACCGACCGCGGTACCTGGAACTACGGCCTGTTCATCGCAAACGGGCGCGTGTCCGACCTGCCCGGGCGCGACATCATGAGCGGCCTGCGCGAGATCGCGAAGGTGCTCAAGGGCCACTTCCGGCTGACCCCGAACCAGAACCTCATCATCGCCGGCGTTGCGCCGGAGGACAAAGCGCAGATCGAGGCTCTGCTCGACGCGCATGGACTGTCCGCGAACGCGCGGACGAGCGCACTTCGCCTCAACTCGATCGCCTGCGTTGCTCTTCCCACCTGCCCGCTCGCGATGGCGGAGGCCGAGCGCTACCTCCCGGACCTCATCACGAAGATCGAGGGCATTCTCGACCGGAACGGACTGGCCGAGGAGCCGATCACCATCCGCATGAGCGGCTGCCCCAACGGCTGCTCGCGCCCCTACGTAGCGGAGATCGCGCTGACCGGCCGCGCCCCGGGCAAGTACAATCTCTATCTCGGCGGGGGCTTCCACGGGGAGCGGCTGAACGCTCTCTATGCGGAGAATCTCGGCGAGGAGCGCATCCTCGAAATCCTGTCCGAAAAGCTGTCGGCCTATGCCCGCGATCGGGCGCCGGGCGAACGCTTCGGCGATTTCGTCACGCGCACGATTGACCGGCCGCAAGCGGCGTAGCATGCTGCACGAAATGATTCAGGTTCGCACCGCAACGACTTGGTGGCGCTGGTCCCCAGCCATCGATGCGGCGCGCCCAGTGAACGGATAGCCGGAAGACAGCCTCTTCCCGCCAGAAGTCTCCAAGGACCCGCCGCAACCCGGCGGGTTTTTCTTTGCCCTCAGCACATGGAATTCGAAAATGATCATCGTTCTCAAGCGTGAAGCCACCGAGGAAATCGCCCAGGAGATCCTCGCGCGCATCGAGGAGAAGGGCCTCAAGCCGCTCTACATGCCCGGCAGCGAGCGCGTTGTCCTCGGCGCCCTCGGCGACGAGCGCGTGCTCTCGGAACTCGGTCTCGACGGCCACCCGATGGTGGAATCGCTGAAGCCCATCCTGTCGCCCTACAAGCTGGTCAGCCGTGAGATGCATCCGCACGACACGGTCGTGCGCTTCGGCAAGGCCAACATCGGGGGGGGCGGTTTTGCCGTCATCGCCGGGCCCTGCGCCGTGGAGACGGAGGAGCGCCTGCGCGACAGCGCGAAGGCGGTCGCGTCCGCCGGAGCGATCGCCATCCGCGCCGGCGCCTACAAGCCGCGCAGCAGCCCCTACTCGTTCCAGGGCCACGGTCCCGAAGGCCTCGCGACCCTGCGCAAGATTGGCGATGAGCTCGGCCTTCCGGTCGTCACCGAAGTGATGGACACGGCGGACGTCGATGCGGTCGCCGAAAGTGCCGACATGCTGCAGGTCGGCGCGCGCAACATGCAGAACTTCTCGCTGCTGAAAGCCCTCGGGAAGGTGCGCAAGCCGGTGCTTCTCAAGCGCGGGCTGGCGGCGAAGGTCGAGGACCTGCTGCTCGCCGCCGAATATCTCCTCGCGGCTGGCAATGAGCAGGTCATCTTGTGCGAGCGCGGCATCCGAACGTTCGAAACCGTCACGCGCAACACGCTCGACCTCAACGCGGTCGCCTACATGAAACAGAAGACGCACCTGCCCGTCGTCGTCGATCCGTCGCACGGCACTGGCGTGCGCGACCTCGTCGTTCCGATGTCGCTGGCAGCTGCGGCGTGCGGTGCGGACGGCCTGCTGGTCGAGGTTCACGAGAATCCCGTCGAGGCATGGTCCGATGGCGCACAGTCGCTTTATCCGCATCAATTCGAAGCGCTGATGGCCGGTCTCCAGCCGGTGCTCGCCGCCGTGGGCCGGGAGCTGGCGTGAACGTCAACGGCACTGCGCGGGCGATCACTCGTCGCCTGTCGAGCCCGGTCGACCTGCTCGCGCTGTACGCGCAGCTGAGCGATCAGGGCCGGCGGCGTGACACCATGATGCTCGAAACGACTGCGGGAAAGAGCATCATTCTAGACCGCGCCGCGGTGCGGATCGAATGCCGGAGCGGTGAAGTCGTTCTCGAAGCGCTCGGCGTCGGCGGACAGCCCGTGCTCGAATTCGTGCGGTCCAACCTGGCCGACCGCGTCACCTCGAGCGCCGACGATCGCCTTACGCTCTACTACCCGCGTTCCGAGGAAGTGGATGCGGAGAAGCGGCTAGTCGCGCCCTCGCCCTTCGATGTCCTTCGCGCGATCAGCACCGGTTTCGTGAACGAGACGCCCGAAGAAGCGATGACCGTCTGCCTCGTCGGGGTGATCGCCTTCGATCATGTCGAGCTTTTCGAAGAGCTTCCTCCTTATGCCGAGGACCGGACCCGCTTCCCCGATTTCGTCTTCTGGCTGGCGGAATCGGCCGTGGTCAGCGATCCGCGCCTCACGCCGCGCCTGGTCTGCACGTCCTTCGGCCTCGGCGATGCGGAACAGCAGAAGCGCGCGCAGAACAGCGCCATCGAGCGCCTCGGCGACCTGTCGTTCCGCGCATCCGACGTGCACGCATTGCATGCGGAGCCCGGCAAGCCCGTCGATGTCGCAGTCGACCTCGACGACGGAGCCTTCGCGTCGGCAGTGTCGCAGCTCAAGGAGCATATCCTGGCGGGTGACGTGTATCAGATCGTCGCGTCCCGCACGTTCAGCGCAGCGTGCCCGGACCCGCTGTCGGCGTTTGCTCGGGTGCGTGCAATCGACCGCAGCCCGTACATGTTCTTCGTCTCGGGCGGTGACTTCGCCCTCTTCGGCGCATCGCCCGAAACCTCCGTCCGCGTCACGCGCGATGGGGGCAAGCCGATCCTCGAAGTGAAGCCGATCGCCGGGACGCGGCCGCGCGGAAGCGACGGCGACCAGGACGACCGGATGGAGGCGGACCTGCGCCTCGACGAGAAGGAAGCGGCCGAGCACATGATGCTCGTCGACCTGGCACGCAACGACGTCGCACGGATCAGCGAGCCGGGCACGCGCCATGTCGCGCAGCTGATGACGCTCGAGAAATACGCTCGGGTCATGCACCTCGTCAGCTCCGTGAAGGGCGTCCTCGCGGAGGCTTATGACGCGGTTCACGCGCTGCAGGCGTGCCTCAATCCGGGAACGCTGTCCGGTGCTCCGAAGCTGCGCGCGACGCAGCTGCTCCGCCGCTACGAACGCACTCGGCGCGGGCCGTATGGCGGAACGATCGGCTGGCTGAATGGCGAAGGATCGATGGACACCGGGATCGTGATCCGATCGGCGCTGGTGAAGGACGGCACCGCCTACGTTCGCGCGGGTGCGGGCGTCGTCCACGATTCCGATCCCATGGCCGAAGCGGACGAAACGAGAAGGAAGGCGTCGGCGGTCCTGTCCGCCATCGCCGGGGAGCAGGGCCGATGAGCCGCAACGTCCTGATGGTCGACAATCACGACAGCTTCACGTTCAACATCGTCGAAGCGCTCGAACGGCTCGGCGCGACGGTGCGCACGGTGCGCAACGAGATCGCTGCCGCGGATGCACTCGACATGGCGCTTCAATCGAACGCGCTGATCCTGATTTCACCCGGTCCAGGACGTCCGGAAGATGCCGGTTGCTGCATGCAGCTGATCGCGCTCGCGAAGAGCAAGGCGCCGCTGTTCGGCGTATGCCTGGGGCAGCAGGCGATCGTGCTCGAGGCAGGGGGCGAGGTCGTTCGCGCGCCGAACGCGGTCCACGGCAAGGCGTCCGTGCTGGAGCATGACGGAAGCGGGCCGTTCGAAGGCGTGCCCAACCCGCTCAAGATCGGTCGCTACCATTCGCTGTGCACTCCCAACCCACCCGCGCGCTTCAAGGTGCACGCGTCGATAGGCGACATGGCGATGGCGATCAGCGACGCGGAAGCGAAGCAGGTCGGCGTGCAGTTCCATCCGGAGTCCGTGCTGACTCCGGCGGGGCAGCGGATCCTAGCGAACGTACTAAAGAGCCTAGTTTAGGCGGAGACGGTCGGGCGCGTTGCCGCCTTCATCTCGGCGACGAATTGGCGCACCGCCCCCGGCCCTTGCTCAAGGCCGAGGCGGACGATGGCCGAACCGCTGATAACGCCCGCCGCGCCACTTGCGACTGCGCTGCGCACATGTTCGGGGGTCGAGATGCCGAAGCCGAGCACGGCCGGTGGAGCGCCGATGCTGCGGAGCGTGGAAAACAGCTGATCGTGGTCCAGCGCCAGCTCCTGCCGCTCGCCGGTGACGCCCGCCCGAGCCACGCAATAAGTGTAACCGGAGCAAAGACGCGCGATGCGGGTCAGCGTTTGCCCGGGGGTGTTCGGCGCCGCGATCATCACCAGGTTGATACCGACTTCGCGCGCCGTGTCGGCATAGGGCTGCGCCTCGAGCGAGGGCACGTCGGCGATGAGCAGGCTGTCGACGCCCGCGGCCGCGGCGTCCGCAAAGAAGCGCTCGCGTCCGCGCGCAGCGACAAGGTTCGCGTACGTTAGGATGCCGACCGGCACGTCCGCATGGCGTGAACGGAACTCGGTCAGCAGGCGAAAGCAGTCGTCGACGCGCGTTCCTGCTTCGAGCGCGCGAACGGCCGCGGCCTGGATGACGGGTCCGTCGGCTACGGGATCGGAGAAGGGAATGCCGACCTCGACCATATCCGCTCCGCCCTCGACCAGCGCGTCGAGCAGCTTCGCGCACGTTTCGAGATCGGGATCACCGAGCATCAGGAAGCCACCGAACGCCGCCTCGCCGCGCGCTCCCAACCGTTCGAACATCGTGGCGTAGCGGCTCATGCCACCGCTCCGAGCAGGGCTTGGGCCTGGGCCACATCCTTGTCGCCGCGGCCCGACAGGTTGACCACCAGCACCTCGGCTTCGCCCGCCTCGGCCATCTTCAGCGCCCGCGCGAGTGCGTGGCAGGATTCGAACGCGGCGATGATCCCCTCGCCCCGCGCCAACTTCACGAAAGCGTCGAGCGCTTCCTCGTCGGTGCTCCCAACATAATCGGCACGGCCGATGTCGCTGAGGTGCGCGTGCTCGGGTCCCACCGCGGGGTAATCGAGGCCCGCGGAGACCGACCAGGTGTCGTTCACCTGGCCGTCCTCGTTCTGGAGCACCAGAGTCTCGGCGCCGTGCAGGATACCGTGCGTCCCGCGCTGTATGGTGGCGCCATGCTCTTGGCCGTTGAGCCCCTTCCCCGCCGCCTCGACGCCGATGAGCTTCACGCCCTCGTCCGGAACGAAGTCAGCGAACATCCCGATCGCGTTGGATCCGCCCCCCACGCAGGCGAGCACGGCATCCGGCAGGCGCCCTTCGGCATCGAGAAACTGCGCCCGCGCTTCCTTGCCGATCACGCGCTGAAACTCGCGAACCATGGTGGGGAACGGGTGCGGCCCGGCGGCGGTGCCGAGCAGATAGTGCGTGTTCTCGAAGCTCGCGCTCCAGTCGCGCAGCGCTTCGTTGATGGCGTCCTTGAGCGTCCGGCCGCCGCTTTCGACGGGTACGACCTTCGCCCCCATCAGCTCCATCCGGAAGACATTGAGCCTCTGCCGCTCGACGTCCTCGGCGCCCATGTAGACGACCGTCTCGAAGCCGAAGAGCGCACCGACGATCGCAGTCGCCACGCCATGCTGGCCGGCACCGGTCTCCGCGATCAGGCGGCGCTTGCCCATGCGGCGTGCAAGCAGTGCCTGCCCGAGCACCTGGTTGGTCTTGTGGGCGCCGCCGTGGAGCAGATCCTCGCGCTTGAGATAGATGCGCGCCTTGCCGCCGAGGTTGCGGCACAGCGTCAGGGGCGTTGGCCGCCCGGCATAATTGGCGAGAAGCTCGTCGAGCTCGGCGCGAAACGCCGCGTCGCCTTCCGCATCGAGGAACGCTGCCTCGAGCTGTTCGAGCGCGGGTACGAGAATTTCAGGAACGAAGCAGCCGCCGAAGCGGCCAAAGCGGCCATCCTGGCGCATCAGGCAGTCCTCCGGCAGGCCGGGCGCGCGGCCTCGAAGAGCGCCGCGACTTTCTCTGGATCCTTACGCCCAGGGGAAGCCTCGACACCGGAACAGACGTCGATCCCATAGGCGCCGACAGCCTGCGCATCCCGCGCGTTAGCTGGGCCAATGCCGCCAGCGATGAACGCGTCCGGCAGTTCGGGGCGACCGGCGAGAAGACTCCAATCGAACATCTGTCCCGTACCTCCGGTGCGCCCATTCGCCTTCGTGTCGTAGAGGATTCGGTCCGCGCCCGGCCGTTCGGGCGAAACCTCGTTCGTCACCGCGCTCACAGCCCAAATCTCGCAATCCTCAGGAAGCTTTTCGCGCAATTGGTGCAGGTCGGACTCTTCGCCGTGAAGTTGCACTGCGGCGAGGCCGATCTCGTTGGCCATTCCAGCGACGAAGTCGAAGTCCTGATCCTGAAAGACGCCGATCGGCTTGGCCCCTGCGCTTCGCGCCGCATTTGCGATCACGTCCGCTCGATCGGTGACCTCACGAGGGCTGGCGTCGGCGAAGATGAGGCCGGCATGCGTCGCCTTGCCCGCCGCCATCGACGCATCGTCCTCGCTCGTCAGGCCGCAAATCTTGATGTTGCCGTAGACCAGCGCACGGGCGGCGTGCGCCACGTCCGACGAGGCCATGAGCGAGGAGCCGACGAGGAACGCGTCGACGTTCTTGGCGAGCCGCTCGACGTCGCGCCGGTCGCGGACGCCGGACTCGCTGATCACCAGCCTGTCGTCGGGCACTCCGGTCACTAGCCGCTCCGTCACCGCGAGGTCGGTCTTCAGCGTGCGCAGGTCGCGGTTGTTGATGCCGATGATTTGCGCGCCGAGGGCCAGCGCCCGGTGCAACTCAAGCTCGTCGTGCACTTCGACGATGACGTCCATGGCGAGGCGGTGAGCTTCGGCCATGACCGCCGCTGCTGCCGCGTCATCGAGCATGGCCATGATCACCAGCGCCGCGTCTGCGCCGTGCAGGCGCGCTTCGGCGACCTGCCGCGGATCGACGATGAAGTCCTTCGCGAGGATCGGTCCGTCGAACCGTCCGCGCACTGTCCGCAAGTCGTCCAGGGAGCCGCTGAAATAGGGTGTGTCGGTGAGGACGCTGATCGCATCGGCGACCGGCGCGTAGGCGGCGACCGCCTGCTCGACGCTGAAGCTGCTACGATGGCCCGAGGGAGACGCCTTCTTCACCTCCATGATGAAACGTGCGCCGGGCTTCGCCAGCGCCTCGCGCAGGCTGCGCCGGGTCGGCTCCGGGTCGAAGCTCGTGCCCGCCAGGCGATCGGCAACATCGCGTCGCTTGCGCTCGGCGATTTCGGCAAGAACGCCTTCAGCCATTGCTCGCCTCGACGTAGGCATCGAGAAGCTTGCCGGCCTTGCCAGAGGCGAGAGCTTGACGAGCCTGCTCAGCTCCTTCGCGAAGGCTCGCGGCCTTTCGGGCCGTTTGCAGCAAGGCGGCGGCGTTGAGGATCACCATGTCCTGCTCCGACTCCGCGCCAGCGCCGTCCATGAGCGCTCGAAAGCGGGCAGCGTTCTCCGCAACGTCCCCGCCGGTCACGACCTGCAGCGGCGCACGCTCCAGACCCGCATCTTCGGGCGTGATGGTTTCTTCCGTCAGCTCGTGGTTGGAGAGGCGCACCGCGCGCGTTTCGCCATGAAGCGCCACTTCGTCCAGACCCGATCCGTGAACCACGAGCGCCTCCTCCACGCCCATCGCATCGAGCGTCTGCGCAATCCTCCGCAGCATGCGCGGGTCGGCCACGCCCAACAGCTGAACCGGCGGCCGCGCGGGATTGATGCAGGGCCCGAGCAAATTCATCACCGTCCGCACCGAAAGCTGCCGGCGGACGAGCGCCGCATGCTTCATCCCTGGGTGATAGGCGGGCGCGAACAGGAAGCAGAAGCCGGTCTTGTCGAGCAGCTCCCGCGCCTTTGCCGGACCGACGTCGATGCGCGCGCCGAGGGCTTCCAGCACATCCGCCGATCCGCAGCGCGAGCTGACGCTTCGATTGCCGTGCTTGGCGACAGGCAGCCCGGCTGCGGCCGCGACGAACGCGACGGCCGTCGAAATGTTGATCGATCCGGACGAGTCGCCTCCCGTCCCGCAACAGTCGGCGAACAGATAGTCGGGCCGCTCGAACGGCTGCGCCGCCGCGAACAGGCCGCGCGCGGCGCCGATCATTTCCTCGGCGGTCTCGCCCTTCATCCGGAGTGCGACGAGCGTCGCGGCGATTTCCGCCGGCTCCAGCTTGCCGAGCACGAGGCGTTCGAAAAGATGCTCCGCCTGTTCGAGCAGGAGGTCTTCGCCGTCGAGCAGGCGCGGAAGCGGATTGGGCACGGGCCCGGTGTCGGCAACGGGGTGGCGTACCGGTGTGACGTCTTGAGGCTGAAGCATGGTGATCCTCGCGAATGGCAATAAAAAACCCGCCGGTGGCGGGTCGATGGTCGGTTGGAAGTTGGTCGGTTTCCCGGTGTCAGCTCACCAGCCGCGCCATCGCGCCGCAAGAATCGTGTCGCGCCACCAGGTCCCAGCCTGCTGCTGATTTTCAGTGAGGGCGCGTACGAAGGTCACGCGCTATTCCTCGCGTTTGGGATCCCTTATGTCAAGGCAATCCACCGCCCAGCTTGACCCTTTGGGCGGCGTTGCCCATCGCGGGCCGATGGACGTCCCCGCCGACCTGATGGCCTTTGCCGAAGAGCTCGCGGCCGCAGCGCGTGGGGAAACGCTCCATCGCTGGACCGCGACGGTCGCGGCCGACGACAAGGGCAACGACGCCTACGATCCGGTGACCGACGCCGACCGCGAGGCGGAGCGGGTCATGCGCGACCTCATCCGGAGCCGCTATCCCGACCATGGCGTGACCGGGGAGGAATGGCCAGATCAGCCAGCGAACGGTCCCTTCGGCTGGTCGCTGGATCCCGTGGATGGGACTCGGTCCTTCATCTGCCGCCTTCCAAATTGGGTGACCCTCGCGGGGCTATTGCACGACGGGCGGCCTGTTCTTGGACTGATCGACGCACCGTGCCTGGACGAACTCGTCGTCGGTCACGGCGCAGAGGCATGGCTGATCTCCGGCGGAGGGCGAACGCCTATCCGCACGAGCGGCTGCATAGACCTCACCGACGCGCGACTGTCGACGACGGACCCCTTCCTCTTCGACGGCGGGTCGGCGGAAGCCTTCGACACGGTTCGCCGGGCCGTCCGCGTCACGCGATACGGGCACGACGGCTACGCCTACGCACGGCTTGCGGCCGGCTCGATCGATCTCGTTGTCGAGAGCGACCTCAAGCCGCACGATTACAACGCGCTGATCCCGGTCGTTCGCGGCGCCGGCGGGGTCATCGGTGACTGGCGCGGCGGCGGCGATTTCGCGCGCGGCAAGGTCATCGCGGCGGCAAGCCGTGAGCTCTACGAAGTCGCCGTCCGGTCCTTCGAAGCCTTCGCGTGACGCGCCCTCAATAAGGCGACAACGTCGTCCCAACTGAAGCCGCGCGCCTCCATCAGGACGGCGACGTGGTAGAGCAGGTCGGCGACCTCCTCGACGCAGCCCTTAGCGTCGCGCCCGACGCCGGCGAGGGCCACTTCCACGCCTTCCTCGCCGATCTTCTTGCCGATGCGCTCCGGCCCCTCGTCGAGGAGCTTCCGCGTGTAGCTGCTTGCGTCGCCCAAAGCTGCCCGCTCGCTGATGATGTCGGACAGTTCCGACAGCCAGCCTGGCCCCGTCGGTTCGGCGCCGAAACAGCTTTGCGTGCCGAGATGGCAAGTCGGTCCCTCCGGATCGGCCAGCACCAGCAAAGAATCGTCGTCGCAATCGGCGAAGACCCCGTGCACCTTGAGACGGTTGCCGCTCGTCTCCCCCTTTTGCCACAGCCTCTCTTTGGAGCGGCTGTAGAAGGTCGCAAGGCCCGTTCCGAGCGTACCCGCCAGCGCTTCGGAGTTCATATAGCCGAGCATCAGCACTTGGCCGGTCCGGCGGTCCTGGACCAGTGCAGGCAGCAGCCCGTCCATCTTCTCCCAGTCGAGGGAGGCGACGTCGGCCTCGGTCAGCGGCGCACTTCGATCCCGCATGTCGCGAGGAACTCCTTCAGCTCGGGGATGGCGATCAGCCGGTCGTGGAAGACGGTCGCGGCGAGCGCGCCGCTGGCGCCAGCATCGAATGCCTCACGGAAATGTTCGGGCGCACCCGCGCCGCCCGATGCGATCACCGGCACGGTGACGGCGTCGACTACCTCTTTCGTGTGCGCGATGTCGTAGCCAGTCCGGACGCCGTCGTTGCGCATGCAGTTGAGCACGATCTCGCCAGCGCCGCGGTCGACCGCCTCGCGCAGCCAGTCGAGCGTGCGACGCCCGGTGTCGCGGCTGCGGTCCGGGCGGCCAGTATATTGCTGGACGAAGTAATCGCCATCGCGCGAGTAGGTGTCGACGCCGATCACGACACACTGGCTCCCGAAGGCGCTGGCGAGTTCGTCGATTAGCTCGGGCCGCTCCAGCGCGGGCGAATTGATTGACACCTTGTCCGCGCCCGCGGCGAGCCACGCGGAAGCCTCGTCACGGCTGCGCAAACCGCCCGCGACGGCGAAGGGAATGTCGATCACCGCCGCGATGCGGTGAACCCACTCGCTCGACAGCGAGCGGCCCTCCGCACTCGCGCTGATGTCGTAGAAGACGAGCTCGTCCGCGCCTTCCTCACGGTAGCGCAGCGCCTGCTCGACAATGTCGCCGGCGTCGCGGTGGTCGCGGAACTTTACGCCTTTGACTACGCGGCCGTCCTTCACGTCGAGGCAGGGGATGATCCTACGCGCGGGCAAGGCCGAGAGCCTCCTCGAGCGCGATGCGGCCTTCCCACAGCGCCTTGCCGATGATCGCGCCGTCGGTGTTGAGCCGCTCCAGGTCGCTCAGCGACGAAACCCCGCCTGACGCTTGCACCGCCAGCTGCGGCAAACGCCGTCCAATCTCTTCGTACAGGTCGACGTTCGGGCCCTGGAGCATGCCGTCCCGGCCGATGTCGGTCACGAGGAGGTGCCGCACATCCGGGTAGAGTGCGGCGACGTCCCAGAGGCTCTGACCGGTGTCCTCGGTCCAGCCTGCGACGGCCACAAGCGGCGTTCCTTTGACAAGGCGTACGTCAAGCGAAAGCACGATGCGATTGGCGCTAAAGTCGTCGATCCAGGCACGAACCACGTCCGGACGCTTCACCGCAAGGCTCCCGACCACGATCCGGGAGACACCAGCGTCGAACATGCGCGCAAGCTGGTCGCGCTCGCGGTAGCCACCGGCAACCTGCAGCCTCAGCGGCGCGGAGCGCGCGAGCTCCGCAATGACGTCGTGTTGCACCGGCTGCCCGGCCTTCGCTCCATCAAGATCGACGACGTGCGCCCACTCGGCACCGGCGGCGGCAAAGCTCCGCAACGCCTCTAGCGGCTCGGTCGGATACGCGGTGACCTCGTCGAAGCGCCCCTGCTGAAGGCGCACTGCGCGGCCACCGATCAGGTCCATCGCGGGATAGATGATCATGCGACGAACGCCTGAAGAAACCGCGATCCGACGACCCCGGAGCGCTCGGGGTGAAACTGCGCGCCGAGCCAATTGCCCTGCCGGACCACGGCCGGAATCCTGGTCCCGTAATCAGCGGTGGCGACTGTCGCCGGACCGTCCTCGCACGCATAGCCATGAGCGAAATAGACGTAGTCCCCGCTGTCGACTCCCAAGTCCGGATCGGTCACCTTGACCTTGCTCCAACCCATGTGCGGCACGGGCATGCCCGGTGCGGGCCGAAGCTGCCGGACCCTGCCGGGGATGATGCCGAGGCATTCGGTCTCGGCTTCCGCGCTGCGGTCGAACAGCAATTGCATGCCGAGGCATATCCCGAGCGCAGGCTGTTCCAGCGAGCGCAAGCAATCGCGAAGGCCGCGTTCCGCAAGCCGCTCCATCGCATGACCCGCCGCACCTACGCCGGGAAGAACCACGCGGTCGGCGCCCGCGATCTCCCCGGCGTCAGCGGTGACCATCGGCGACACGCCGAGCCTCTCGAAGGCCAGCTGGATCGAACCGATGTTTCCGTACGCCAGATCGACGATGGCCAGTTTCACAACACGCCCTTGGTGCTGGGCAGCGCATCGCCCTCACGGCGAATGGCGTCGCGCAGCGCACGGCCGAACGCCTTGAAGCAGGCTTCGGTCTTGTGGTGGTCGTTCTCGCCGTCGACCTTGACGTGGATCGCGGCGCCCATGCTGTCCGCAAGCGAGCGGAAGACGTGGCGCGTCATCTGCGTCGGATAATCGCCGATGCTTGGCTGGGCGAACTCGCCCTCGAAGCGGCAATAAGGGCGTCCTGACAGGTCGATGAGGACCTGGGCCTCCGCTTCGTCCATCGGCAAAGTGAAGCCGAAGCGACGGATGCCGCGCTTGTCCCCGAGCGCTTGGGAGAGCGCCGTTCCGAGGGCGATGGCGCAATCCTCGATGCTGTGGTGGGCATCGATTTCCGTGTCGCCGTCGCAATCGAGGACGAGGCTGAATCCGCCATGGGCGGCGACCTGGTCCAGCATGTGATCGTAGAACGGAACGCCCGTGTCGATCTTGCGCGGAGCGGCGCGGTCGAGGTCCACCGCGACGGCGATTTCCGTTTCCTTGGTGTCGCGAACGACTTCCGCACGGCGCGATGCGGAGGCCTCCAGGTTCACGCCGAATGCGCTGAGGAGCGCATCATTCTCCGCATCCGCACCGATGGTGATGCGAACGCCGCCTGGCGCAGCATTAGGGCGAAAGCGGACGCGGATACCGAGCGCGCGAAGCCTCGCCGCCAGCGCCGGGGCGTCGTCGACTTCCAGGAAGAGGAAGTTGCCGCCACTGCCATGCACCCGGCGCACGATGGGCGAGCTTTGGAGCGCCTCCGCAAGCCGGTCGCGATCGGCTTTCAGCCGCTCGATGCGCTCCTCATGAACCGAACGACGCGAGGGTGAGAGCGCCGCCATGGCGGCGTCCACGGAGAGGCTGGGCATCGGATAGGGCGGCAGGGCGCGGGCTGCGATTTCGATGAGGCCGGGCTCGCCGATTGCGCAGCCCACGCGCGCACCCGCCAGGCCAAAGGCCTTCGACAGGGTCTTCAGGACGACGAGATTGGGCCGACGAGTGGCCTCTGTCGCGAGACTCGGCGTGGTCGAGAAGTCGAGATAGGCCTCGTCCGCGACGATGATCGTGTTTGGAAGCGCGTCGGCGATTTTCAGGATCGCGGCGGGATCGACCTCGTTCCCGGTCGGGTTGTTCGGCGTGCAGATGAAGGCGAGCCTGAGGTTCTGCTCCTCTCCCACCGCGGCCAGAAAGGCATCGGCATCGAAGTCGAAGCCGTTCGTCAGCTTCGCCTCGACCAGGCGCGCGCCCTGAAGCCGGACGAAGTGCGCATAGGCAGAGAAACTCGGCGTGCAGATGGCGACGGCGTCCGTGCCCGGCCGGCAGTAGGAGCGGATGAGTATGTCGATCGCGTCGTCGGCACCGCGCGTGATGACGAGATTTGCGGGTTGGACGCCGTAGAGCGCAGCCAGCGCTGCCTTCAGCTTCGACGGCTGCGGCTCGGGATAGCGGTTGACGCTGGCCGCGAGCGGTCCCTCGACGAGCGGCGGAAAGGGGTTCTCGTTCGCGTCGAGACGGATGGCGTTCGGATTCGCCAGCGCATTGTTGGCCGCGATGTCGAACGGCTCGAGAGCGAGCACTTCGGGACGGGCGAGGCGTTCGGCGAGCGAAGTCATGCCGCCACCTGCAGCCGCGCGTCGGCGGCCCGTGCATGGGCTTCCAGCGCTTCCATGCGCGCCAGCACGGCGGCAGGGCGCGCAATCTTGCTCGCGGCGTCCGCAGTCACGGTCTGGACGCTCATCGCCTTGAGGAACGTGTAGACGGAGACGCCTCCCCAAGCGCGCGCCGCGCCGTCTGTCGGAAGGACGTGGCTCGAGCCGGCGAGATAGTCGCCGAAGGTCTCGGCGGCGAAGGGACCTGCGAAGACTGCTCCGGCATTGCGAATGCCGGCGATGAGGGCTGCGCTAGGCTCGACGGCGAGCGACAGGTGTTCGGGCGCGTAGGCGTTGGCGACTTCCACGGCTTGGTCGAGGTCAGCCACTTCGATGATCCGGGATCGCTTGAGCGAAGCCTCGGTGATGTCACGGCGAGGCAACGAACGCGCTCGGTCCTCGACGATCGTTGAAACCGTGTCGGCCAGCGCCGACGAGCAGCTGACCAGCAAGACCTGAGCGCTGGCATCATGCTCGGCCTGACTCAGCAGATCGGCGGCTACGAGTTGGGCGTCCGAGCTGTCGTCCGCGATCACCAATAGTTCACTTGGTCCGGCAGGCATGTCGATTGCCGGGCCGCCGACCTCACCCGAGACGAGGCGCTTGGCCTCGGCGACCCAGGCGTTGCCGGGACCGCAGATCTTGTCGATCTTCTTGATACCGCCCGCACCGTAGGCCAGCGCAGCAATCGCCTGCGCGCCGCCGACCGTCCAGATCCGCCGAATGCCCGACAAATCCGCCGCGAGGGCGATTAGGTCATCGAGCCCGCCCTCCGGTCGTGGCGGGGTGACCGCCACGATCTCGCGAACGCCGGCGGCGCGCGCAGGAATTGCGAGCATCAGGAGCGATGAGAAGAGCGGAGTCCTTCCGCCCGGAATATAGAGACCGACGCGATCGATCGCCCGCCAGGTCTTCGTCACCGTCAATCCGGGAACCGTCTCCAGTGAGAAATCTTTCGGGAGGCTTGCCTCGTGGAAACCGCGGATGCGCTCGGCCGCGAATTCCATGGCCTCGACTTGTTCGGGGGAGAGACGCTGGCGGGCGGCTTCCGCGAGCGGAGCGACTTCGACTTCGCGGGGCTCCTCGCCGTCCAGCTCGAAGGCAATCTCGGCGAGGCCCGCCCAGCTGCGCGTGCGCACTTCCTCCACGATTGAGCGGACCTTCGCCTGCAGCTGCTCGTCAACGCGCTGCAACGGCCGCGCAAGCGCTTCGCTACGCCCGTCCGCGTCCAGGTCCTTCCAGACGAGCCGCTTCACAGCATCATCTTTTCGATCGGCACGACGAGAATGGCTGAGGCCCCTGCGCCCTTCAGCTTCTGGAGCGTCTCCCAGAAGACCGATTCCTGGCACACCGCGTGCACCGCAAAGTGACCGGGCCGGCCATGCAGCGGCAGGATCGTCGGCGCCTCCGCCCCGGGCAGAAGCGAGGTGATGCGCTCCAGCGCCTCCTCGCTCGCGTTGAGCATGATGTATTTGGATTCCTTGGTCGCCAGCACGCCGTCGATGCGGCTCAGGAGCTGACCGGCAATCGCCTCGCGCTCCTCGTCGAGCGGCTTGCGCGTGCGGATCAGCACCGCCTGGCTGTTCAGGACAGTCTCGACCGGGCGGAGGCCATTGGCCTCCAGGGTCGCGCCGGTCGACACGAGGTCGCAAATATAAGGCGCGATCTCTAGGCGGGGAGCCAGCTCCACGGCGCCTTTCATCTGCACCACCTCGGCGTCGACCTTCCGCTCGTCGAGGAAGCGGCGAAGGAGGCGCGGATAGGAGGTCGCGATGCGCTGGCCCGAGAGCGATTGGACGCCCTCGTACGGAAGGCGCTCCGGCGCGGCGATGCGCAGGCTGCACTGCCCGAACCCGAGTTCCGCCAGCACGTCGAACCCCCGCTCGTTGGAGCCAAGGGCGAATTCCTCGAGCACGTTCTGGCCGACGATGCCGAGCTCGCAGGCGCCGTCGCTGACGAAGGTCGGGATGTCGTCGTCGCGCACGAACATCAGGTCCGCGGGGAAGTTCGCCGCCCTCGCGCTGAGGCTGTTCTTCCCGGCTTCGATGCGCAGGCCCGACTCCCGGAGCAGGTCGCGGCTGAGGTCGGACAGGCGGCCCGATCTCTGGAGCGCGATGTGGAGACGGCTGCGATCAACGAGCATTGGACTTGCCCAAAGCATCGATGGCGCTGCGATAGCCCTGATGCGGCTCCTGCCGCAGGAAACGCCCGACCCGCACGATCGTCGTCGTGCTGACGCCGGTCCCATCGTGGATATCCCGATAGGAAAGGTCGGTGCCGTCGAGCAGGCGCGCGACGTGCCAGCGTTCCGCCAGCGCGCGAAGCTCCGACGGCGTGCACAGGTCCCGCAGCAGCCGTCCCATCTCTTCGCGAGTCCGCGGCGTCAGCAGCGCATCGCACAGCTGATCCGTCAGCTTCTCCACGTCCTTGGTGGGCGCCAATGCTGTCGTCGTTACGGCCATTTTGTTCCAACGTGTTAATATAGTGGAACGCTGATAGCGCACGAAACGGAGGAGTCAACCACGACCCCGCTGCGTCAGCGATGGGTGGCGCGGCTAGCTGTTGCGGTCGCAGAGGAAACGGACCGCGTACCGGTATCCTTCGACCCCGAGCCCGGAGATGACGCCCACGGCCGCAGAGGTGGTCAGCGTCTCCGCCCGCCAGGATTCGGCACGCGCGTGAATATTGCTGATGTGCACCTCGACGACCGGTGCGGTGCAGGCTTTCAGAGCATCGAGGACGGGCACAGAGTAGGAGCAGCCCGCCGGATTGATGACGATGCCTGCGGATTTGCGGGCAGCCTGGATCTGCCCGATCAGTTCCGCCTCGCTGTTGGTCTGGCTGAAGGTCAGCCCGATGCCCGCGCCTTCGGCGGCTTCGCGGCAGAGGGCCTCGACGTCGGCGAGCGTCGCCGTGCCGTAGATCTCCGGCTCCCGCTCGCCGAGCAGGTTCAGGTTCGGGCCGTTCAGAACGTGAATCGCTTGCCCGCCTTTGTTCTCCGCCACTCTCGCCCTCGTTTCCGTCGAATTGGATCCCGAACAGTGTCGGGTATCCGATTCCACTTGGCAATCCATGCTGCGGTGCAGCGATTCGCTTGCATCCCAAACGCAAGCATGCGTTTGGCGTTCGGATGGACCATTTCCAGCTGCGAAACGGCGAGCTCTACTGCGAAGACGTGCCGCTCGCAGAGATCGCGGAAGCCGTCGAAACGCCGGCCTATATCTATTCCACGGCCACGCTCGTCCGCCACGTGGAAGTGCTCCAATCGGCGCTCCATGGGATACCGAATCCGCTGATCGCCTATGCGGTGAAGGCCAATCCCAACGCAGCAGTGCTGGCGACTCTCGCGCAGCTCGGGCTGGGCGCGGATGTCGTCTCCGGAGGAGAGATACAGCGGTCGCTCGCGGCGGGTATCCCTGCCGAGAAGATCGTGTTTTCCGGCGTCGGCAAGACGGAAGCGGAGATGCGGTACGCGCTCGAGGTCGGCGTCTTCCAGTTCAATCTAGAATCGCTCGACGAGGCAGACACGCTCTCGAGCGTCGCGACGTCGACGGGCGTCCGTGCACCCGTCGCGTTCCGCGTGAACCCGGACGTCGCCGCCGACACGCACGCGAAGATCACGACCGGCGTTGCGGAGAGCAAGTTCGGAATCGCCATCGACGATGCGCCGGCCGCCTACGCTCACGCCTCGGCCCTGCCCGGCCTGTCGATCCAGGGCGTCGCGGTGCACATCGGCAGCCAGCTCACAAACCTTGCGCCGCTCGAACAGGCGTTCACCAAGGTCGGCGAGCTGATCGCCAAGCTGCGTTCCGAAGGCCGCGACATCCGCGTGGCCGATCTCGGCGGCGGTCTGGGCGTTCCGTATAATCCCGATCTGCCGCACCCGCCGTCGCCGGAAGACTATGGAGAGATGGTCCGCCGCATCACGCGCGATTGGGACGTACGGCTGCTGTTCGAGCCCGGCCGGCTCATCGTGGGCAATGCCGGCGTCCTCCTGTCGCGGGTGGTCCGCGTGAAGCCCGGCGCCGCGCATCCGTTCGTCATCGTGGACGCGGCCATGAACGATCTCATGCGGCCGGCGCTTTACGACGCGTGGCACAAGATCGACGCCGTGCGCCCGACCGGCGAACAATGGACCGCGAACGTGGTCGGGCCCGTCTGCGAGACCGGCGATACGTTCGCCACCGCCCGGAAGATGGACCGCACATCAGCCGGCGATCTCGTCGCCTTCAAGACGGCAGGCGCCTACGCCGCGGCCATGTCGAGCACCTACAACTCCCGGCCGCTGACGCCAGAGGTGCTCGTCGACGGGTCAAGCTGGGCGATCATCCGCCCGCGGGTCGGCATTGAATCCCTCATCGCTGCGGACCGCATTCCCGACTGGTTGAAAGCCACAGCGTAGAGAGGAACCCAGACGAAGATCATCGCCTTGTAACAATCGGCGTTAGATTTGCGTTGGATTTTTCCAGGTCCGCGTTTCGATTAGTTGTTTGTCGAAACTGATAGGCCATCCGTCGAACGAAGGGACCTAACCCTGCTTGCAACTCAGGTTAAATCTGCCCAGAGCCCCGCGTCCGCATGACTCGAAAAGACAATCAGGCGCGCAGCCGCGCACGCCAGGGGAATTCTTTCGTGCCGCCGAAGGCCGGAAGCATCGTCGCAATCGCCGCCGCACTCATGCTGGCGAGCTGCGGCAGCAGTGACGAAAAGGCAGGCGGCGCAGGGGGCCGGGGTCCCCAGGGACCGATCAAGGTCGGCTATGTCGTCATTCAGCCGGGCAGCGCTCCGCTTCAGCAGACGCTCCCCGCGCGCGTATCCGCCTTCCAGGTCTCGGAAGTCCGCCCTCAGGTTTCCGGCGTCATCCTTCGCAGGCTGTTCCGCGAAGGTTCGGTCGTGAAGCAAGGGCAGACGCTCTATCAGATCGACCCGAGCCTCTATCAGGCTTCGGCGGCTCAGGCCGCTGCGAACGTCCAGGCCGCGCGCGCTACCGCCGAAGCAGCCCGAACCCGCGCTTCCCGCTACAAGCCCCTCGCCGAGATGGAAGCGGTGTCGAAGCAGGATTACACCGACGCGCTTGCGCAGGCGCGCCAGGCCGAGGCCACCGTCGCCCAGAATCGCGCGGCGCAGCGCACCGCTGAGATCAACCTCAAGTACACCCGGGTTCCGGCGCCGATCTCGGGCCGCATCGGCCTGTCGAACTTCACGGAAGGCGCGCTCGTCACCGCCAACCAGGCCGAGCCGCTGACGACCATTACCCGGCTCGATCCGGTCTTCGTCGACATCCAGGAGTCCGCCGCAGACCTCATCGCGCTACGCGAAGCGCTGGCTCGCGCCGGCGTCGAGCCGCGCACCGCACAGGTCCGTCTCAAGCTGCCCGGCGGATCCGATTACGGCTACACCGGATCAGTCGAATTCAGCCAGGTGATCGTCGACCAGGGCACCGGAAGCGTCACCATTCGCGCGCGCTTTCCCAACCCGCAGTCGATCCTTCTCCCCGGCATGTTCGTGACCGCCGAGTTCGCGCAGGCGGTGGACGTTTCGGCTTTCCTAGTACCGCAGTCCGCCGTGTCCCGCGATCCGAAGGGCAATGCCACGGTATGGGTCGTTGGTCCGGGCAATCGCGCCGTGCAGCGCACCGTGGTCGCCGAGCGCACGACCGGAGAATATTGGGTCGTCACCCAGGGGCTGGCGGCGGGCGAAAAGGTCATCACGCAGGGCATCGCGAACCTCAAGGACGGTGCGCCGATCAAGCCCGTGCCCGCCACCGCACCACAGAAGCTGCAGGCTCCGCCGGCCGGCGCGAACAGCAATCCGGCAGCGCGGCGGCCGTAACCCTTTATGTCGCGCATCTTCATCGAGCGCCCAATCTTCGCTTGGGTGATCGCGATCATCATCATGCTGATGGGGATTGGGGCGATCACGGCCCTGCCCGTCGCTCAATATCCGGATGTCGCACCGACCCAGATCAACGTCCGAGCCACCTACCCCGGCGCATCGGCCGCGACCCTCGAATCCAGCGTCACGCAGGTGCTCGAGCGGCAGCTGACGGGCATCGACGGCCTGCTCTACTTCCAGTCGTCATCGACCGCGCGCGGACAGGTGAACATCTCCGCGACGTTCCAGAAGGGCATCGACCCGGACATCGCGCAGGTTCAGGTCCAGAATAAGATCCAGCAGGCTATCTCGCGGCTGCCGCAGCAGGTGCAGCAGCAGGGCGTCACGGTCACCAAGGGTGCGCCCGACCTGCTGCTGATCGTCGGCATCTATGACGAGACCGACAAGAGCACGAACTTCGACGTTTCCGACTGGCTGACGACGAACATGCAGGACGAGCTGTCGCGCGTCCCCGGCGTCGGCGACGTCAACGTGTTCGGATCGTCCTACGCGATGCGCATCTGGCTCGACCCGCAGAAGCTGGCGAGTTTCCACTTGATGCCCGGCGACGTAATCACGGCCATTCAGAACCAGAACACGGAAGTCGCGGCGGGCGAGATCGGCGGATTGCCGCAGCCCGAGGGCCAGATGATCAATGCGACGGTGACGGCGCAGTCGCGCTTGCAGACGCCCGAGCAATTCCGCGAAATCATCGTGAAGTCGGACCCCTCCGGCGCGCGCGTTCGACTTGCCGATATCGGGCGGGTCGAGCTTGGCGCGGAGAACTATTCCGCGCTGATCCGCGCGAACGGCCACCCGGGCGCCGGTATCGGCATCAGCCTGGAGCCCGGAGCCAATGCGCTGCGCACCGCGGAGCTGGTGAAGGCCAAGGTCGAGCAGCTCGCGCCGCGCATGCCCGAAGGCTTCCACTACGCGTACGCGAACGACACGACCAACTTCATCAAGCTGTCGGTGAAGGAAGTGGTGAAGACCTTGTTCGAGGCGATCATCCTGGTGGTGATCGTGATGTTCGTCTTCCTGCAGAGCTGGCGGGCAACCCTGATCCCGTTCATCGCGGTGCCGGTGGTCCTGCTCGGCACGTTCGCGATCCTCTACGTGCTCGGATTCTCGATCAACACGATGACACTGTTCGGGCTGGTTCTGGCGACCGGCCTTCTCGTCGACGACGCCATCGTAGTCGTCGAGAATGTCGAGCGGCTCATGCACGAGAATCCGGACATGTCGCCGCGTGAAGCGACGATCGAGTCCATGAACCAGATTCAGATGGCGCTGGTCGCCATCGCGCTGGTGCTGTCCGCAGTGTTCCTGCCAATGGTCTTCTTCGGCGGATCAACGGGCGTCATCTACCGCCAGTTCTCGGCGACCATCGTGTCCGCGATGGCGCTGTCCGTCTTCATCGCGCTCACGCTTAGCCCGGCGATCGCGGCGAACCTTCTGAAGCGCAATCACGCCACGGTGGAAGAGACATGGCTTGGACGGTCCGCGCCGCGCGTAGCGCATACGGTCGAGCGCGGACGCGTGAAGTTCAACGAGGGGTTCGACCGACTAGTCCACTGGTACGTCGGGACCGTTCAACGGCTTGTCGACCGCAAGTGGATTGTCCTCGGCGTCTACGGCCTCGTCTGCATCATCCTCGCTTTGCTGTTCGTGAGGCTTCCGACGGGCTTCCTGCCGACAGAAGACCAAGGCGCGGCGCTCGTCCAGTTTCGTCTTCCGGCAGGCGCGACCATGACACGCACCCGCGAGGTGCAGCTGGCCGTCGAGGATTACTTTCTGCGCGGGCCCGAAAGGAAGAATGTGAAGACCTACTTCACTGTAGCCGGCGGCGGCCAGGGCGCGGCGGGGCAGAACAGCGGCCAAGCCTTCATCAATCTCGCCGATTGGGACGAGCGTTCGGGCAAGGAAAATTCGGCCGACGGCATCGTGCAGCGGGCGTCGGGAGCCTTCCGCAACCTCCGCGACGCGCAGGTCTTCGCGCTCGTGCCCGGCGCGATCCGCGGCCTCGGCCAGTCGACCGGCTTCACCATGGAGCTGCTGAACACCGGCGGCATGGGCGAGGAAGAGTTCCAGGCGGCACGAGACCAGCTTCTCGCGCAGGCCGCGACGGACAACACGCTGACCTCGGTTCGCCAGAGCGAATTGCCGGACGTCGCGAGCCTGAAGGTGGACTTCGACCAGGAGAGGCTGTCCGCGCTCGGCCTCAATTCCGCGGACGTGAACAGCACGCTGTCGACGGCGTGGGGCGGTAGGTACGTCAACGACTTCATCGATCGCGGGCGCGTGAAGCGAGTCTATGTGCAGGGCGACGCGGCTTATCGCGCGGCTCCCGGCGACATCGACCAATGGTTCGTGCGGAACAACACGGGCGGAATGGTGCCGTTCTCGGCCTTCTCGCAGACCTCGTGGATGACGACACCCACCAGCGCGTCGCGCTTCCTTGGCTACCCGTCGTACGAGATCCAGGGCCAGGGCGCTCCGGGCGTGAGCTCGGGACAGGCGATGGAGCGGATCGAGGAAATCGCAGCGAAGATCCCCGGAATCGACGTCGCCTGGGCCGGCCAGTCGTACCAGGAGCGGCTCTCGTCGGGTCAGGCGCCGATCCTCTACGGCGTCGCGCTGCTCGTCGTCTTCCTCTGCCTCGCCGCTCTGTACGAGAGCTGGTCGATTCCGGTCGCCGTGCTGCTCGTCATTCCGCTCGGCCTCGTCGGGTCCATCTTCGCAGTCACGCTGCGGGGCATGGAGAATGACGTCTACCTGCAGGTGGGACTCATCACGACCATGGGCCTGTCCGCGAAGAACGCCATCCTGATGGTCGAGTTCGCCGAGCGTGCCGAGCGCGAGGGCAAGCGCGTCATCGACGCGGCGATCGAAGCGGCGCGTATCCGGCTGCGGCCGATCCTGATGACCAGCTTCGCCTTCATCTTCGGCGTGCTTCCGCTGGCGCTGGCGACCGGCGCCGGCGCGAACAGCCGCGCAGCTATCGGCACCGCAGTTGTCGGCGGCATGCTGACCGCGACTATCCTCGCCGTCTTTTACATTCCCTTCTTCTTCGTACTGGTTCGCCGGAGCGTTCGAGACGGCCTGATCACCGTGCGCGAGCGGATGCGGAAGCGGCGGGGGGCCCAGGCATGAAGCACGTGACTGCTCTCGTCGCACTGCTCGCGACGTCCTGTGCGTCGATGGAGCCGGCATATGTTCGTCCGAATCCGTCGATCCCGGCAAGCTGGCCGGCGGGCGACCCGTATTTGCGGCAATCCGAAGCGACGCTCCCCGCCGTCACCTACCAGCAGATATTCCGCGACGCCCGGCTGCAATCGCTGATCGAGCAGGCTCTGGCGAACAATCGCGACCTGCGCATCGCCGCTGCGAACATCGCCGCGGCGCAAGAGCAGGTCCGTATTCAGCGGGCGCAGCAATTCCCGCAGGTCGACGGCGGCGCGGGCGCGACCGTTACCGGATCGCGGTCGGAGGGCGGCGGCTCGAACATCAACGCCAACTATAATCTGGGCCTGTCAGTCCCGCGCTGGGAAGTCGACTTGTTCGGACGGCTCCGTTCGCTGACCAGCGTCGAGTTCAGCCGCTATCTCGCGACCGAAGCCGGTGCCCGCGCGACGCGCCTGACGCTCGTCGCGAACGTCGCGGATGCGTGGCTCAACTATGCTGCGGACGCCAGCCTGCTGCTTATCTCGCAGCAGACGGTCGCGAGCGCTCAGAAGAGCGTGCGGCTGACGCGTGCGCGGCTGGAAGGCGGCGTCGCGCCGCGGACCGACCTGCGCCAAGCCGAGCAGATTCTCAGCGCCGCCCAAGCCGACGTCGCACAACAGCGAACGGCGCTCGCGCAGGACGTGAACCTGCTGCAGCTGCTCGTCGGCGCGCCGTTCGATCCGAAGCTTCTACCGGCCTCGATCGACCAGGCCGCGCCGACCATTGCCGAGCTTCCGGCCGGCATCGATTCCTACGTACTGTTGCGGCGGCCCGACGTGGTCGAAGCGGAGTACCAGCTGCGCGCCGCCAATGCGCAGATCGGCGCCGCGCGTGCGGCGCTCTTCCCGCGCATCACGCTAACGGGATTGCTCGGCCTTGCGAGCACCGCGCTCGGCAGCCTGTTCAGCGGCGGAGCTTTCGGCTTCAGCGCAGGCGCCGACGCGACACAGACGATCTTTGATGCCGGCGCTCGCCGAGCGACGGTTCGCCAGACGGAGGCTCAGCGCGAGGCCGCGGTCGCCACTTATCAGCGCACGGTTCAAACGGCCTTTCGGGAAGTCGCCGACGCGCTCGCCCGCCGCGGCACCATGATGGACGAGATCGCCGCACGGCAGCGGCAGCAGGCGGCCTCAGGCGACAACTACATGCTGTCGGAAGCGCGCTATCGAAACGGCGTCGACACCTTCCTCAGCGTGCTCGATTCCCAGCGGTCCTACTACGCGGCGCAGCAGTTGCACGTACTCGCCCAGCGGACAGCCGCGTCGAACCTCGTAGATTTGTATCAAACGCTCGGCGGAGATTCACTTTACCCCGTGGAGACGCCGACGACCGGAGCGCCGACGCCTCAGCGCTAGGATCAGTGCTGCATCTGCAGGTTCGTCATCTCCGGACCCGGCATCATGTTCGCGTTCATATGCGACATGATCCAGATGGTCCCGACCATCACCAGGAAGACGATGAGCACGCCGAAGGCGAGCGCCAGCACGTTGTTCGTGTTGTCCGGGCCGCTGGTGATGTGAAGGAAGAAGACGAGGTGCACGCCCATCTGCGCGATGGCCAGCACGACGAGCCCGACCGCGACGCCCGGACCCCACAACACGCCCGTCGAAGCGACCCAAAAGGACACGCCGGTCAGGATCAGCGCCAGCGCAAGGCCGATGACGTAGGCGAGCGTCTCGCTGAGAATGTTGCTGTGCGGCTGCCCCGGGGCGACGTCGAGCAGATGGTCTTCTTGCGGTTCGGTCATGGAAGCGTCCCGATCAGGTAGACGATCGTGAAAATGGCGACCCAGATGATGTCGAGCGCGTGCCAGAAGATGCTGAGGCAGAGCAGCCGGCGGACGATGTGCTCCTTGAAGCCCTTGGCCCAGATCTGAGCCATCATCGTGCCGATCCACAGCAGGCCGGCCGTGACGTGCGCGCCGTGGCATCCGACGAGGGTGAAGAAGGACGACAGGAACGCGCTGCGCTGCGGCGGCGCCCCTTCGCCAATCATGTGAGCGAACTCGTAGAACTCGATGAACAGGAAGACGGCGCCGAGCAGGCCGGTCACGAGCAGCCAGATCTGCGTCAAGTTCATGTTCTTGCGCTTCGCCGCGATCATCGCGAGACCACAGGTGAAGCTCGACAGGAGCAGCGCCAGGGTCTCGATGGCAACCAGAGTGCGGTCGAACAGCTGGTTGGTCGTCGGTCCGCCGTCGGTCGCATTCACCAGCGAAGCGTAGGTGGCGAACAGGGCCGAGAAGAGGACCATGTCCGAAAGGACGAAAAGCCAGAAGCCGTACGGGACGACGATGCTCTTCGATTCCGGACCACGATGGCCGAGACCCGTGTCTTCCGATCCGCTGTGCGTCAGTCCGATTGTTGCTGCTTCGGTTGTCATGTGGACTGGCTCAGACTGTGAAGATGTTCCATGCGGATGCGGCGGCGCTCGCGAGCGTTCGTCCGGACTTCGTCGACCGGGACGATATGCTCATGCTCGTCCTGCCAGGCGTACCAGACGAAGACCGCGAAGGCCCCAATGAGTCCGAGGATGGCCAGCCACCAGATGTGCCAGATGACCGCGAACCCGCAGACGGACGCGAAGAAGGCGCAGATCACTCCGACGGGCGTGCTCACGGGCATTTCGATCGGCTGATAGTCCGGCTCCTTAATGAGCTGGTCCATCTTGATGGCCGTCTGCTTGCGCGTCCAATAGGCCTCCTCGCCATGGACGTCGGGCAGCACCGCAAAATTGTAGTGCGGCGGCGGCGATAGGGTCAGCCACTCGAGCGTGCGTCCGTCCCACGGATCGCCGGTGACATCCAAGCGCTGCTCGCGCGTCTTGATCGAATAGAGCAGCTGCACGACGGTCAGGACGATGCCCGCGCCGATGATCACCGCTCCGAAGAGCTCGAGGTGGAGCCAGGGCGCCCAGCTGGGGTCCGGGATGTGCTGCATGCGCCGCGTTGCGCCGTAGAAGCCGAGCAGGTAGCTGGGCATGAAAGCCAGGTGGAAGCCGATGAACCAGCACCAGAAGACGGCCTTCCCGAGCCGCTCGTCGAGCGTGAAACCAAAGGCCTTCGGGAACCAGTATGTGTAGCCCGCCATCAACGCGAAAACGACGCCGCCAATGATGACCTGATGGAAGTGGGCAACCAGGAACAGGCTGTTGTGCACGACGAAATCGACGGGCGGGATCGCCAGCAGGACGCCCGTCAATCCGCCGACGACAAAGGTCAGCATGAAGCCGATCAGGTAATGCATCGGCACGGTGAAACGCACGCGGCCGCCGTACATCGTGAACAGCCAGTTATAGATCTTCACGCCGGTCGGAATGCCGATGACCATGCTGGCGATGCCGAAGATCGCGTTGATGTTCGCGCCCGCCCCCATCGTGAAGAAGTGGTGCAGCCAGACCATGAACGAGATGATGCAGATCGCGAGCGTAGCGAAGACCATCGACCGATAGCCGAAGAGCGGCTTGCCCGAGAAGGTCGCTGCGACTTCCGAGTAAATCCCGAATGCCGGCAGGGCAAGGATGTAGACCTCCGGATGCCCCCAGACCCAGATCAGGTTCATGTAGAGCATCGAGTTGCCGCCGCCGTCGTTCGTGAAGAAGTGGAAGTCGAGGTAGCGGTCGAGCATCAGCAGGCCGAGGGTGACGGTCAGCACCGGGAAGGCAGCGAGGATCAGCAGATTGGACGCAAGCGACGTCCAGCAGAATACGGGCATCCGGAAATAGCTCATTCCGGGTGCACGGATCTTGAGGATCGTGGTGACGAAATTCACGGATGTTAAGACCGTCCCGACGCCGGATATCTGAAGCGCCACAAGATAGTAGTCGACCCCGACACCAGGAGAGAATTCCTTCTCGCTGAGGGGTGGGAACGCCAGCCAGCCCGTCCGGGCGAACTCGCCGATGAAAAGGCTGAGATTGATGAGCAGCGCGCCCGAGGCGGTCAGCCAAAAACTGACGTTGTTCATCGTCGGAAACGCGACGTCACGGACGCCGAGCTGAAGCGGGACGACGAAGTTCATGAATCCGATCACGAACGGCATCGCCACGAAGAAGATCATGATCGTGCCGTGGGCGGAGAAGATCTGGTTGTAGTGCTCCGGCGTCAGATAGCCCTGCGACGCTCCGATCGCCATCGACTGCTGGAGGCGCATCATGATGGCGTCGGCGAAACCGCGAACCAGCATCAGAAGCGCGAGCACGATGTACATGATGCCGATGCGCTTGTGGTCGGTGGAGGTGATGTATTCGTCGCGCAGGTACGGCCACCAGCCGTTGCGCCATACCCAGACGGCAATTGCCGCAACCGCTGCGAGTACCACCGCCGACGTAATGAGCGGAATCGGCTCGTGGAACGGGATCGCGTCCCAGGTCAGCTTGCCGAAAATGACACTCATCCCGCGGGACTTTCAGCTTGTGGGTTGTGCGGCAGCTGCTGGGTCGGCGCCTTCCCGGCCACGATCGCGTCGAACAGGCCCGGCGCGACGGCGCCGTAGGTTGTCGGCTTTACGTAGCTGCTTGGCTTTGAGAGTTCGGCATAGGTCTTGCCGTCGAGGGCGGCACCCTGGCCGCGAGCGCCTTGGGCCCACATTGCGAACTGGTCAGGCGGCAGCACCTCCGCCTTGAACCGCATCCCGGGGAAGCCGTCGCCGCTGAAATGCGCGGACTGGCCAACATAAGCGCCGGGCCGATCCGCCTGCAGGTTCAGGCGGGTCGTCATCCGCGGCATGGTGTAGATCATCGTTCCGAATTGCGGGACGAAGAAGACGTTCCACACCGTCGCGGACGTCAGCCGGTAATTGACCGGCGTACCCTGCGGAACGACGAGCTGGTTGACGGTCGCAATGCCCTGGTCGGGGTAAATGAACAGCCATTTCCAGTCGAGCGAGACCACCTCGACGTTGACCGGCGGCTTCTGCGATACGAGCGGCTTGCTGGGCTCGAGGTCGTGACTCCCGATCCAGGTGATGCCGCCGAGCAGCATGATCGTCAGCGCGGGGATCGACCAGACGACAAGCTCCACCGCACCCGAATATTCCCAGTCCGGGCGATATTCGGCCTTGGGGTTGCCGCGCCGGAACCACCAGGCGAAGGCGACGGTCGCGATCATCGTGGGGATGATGATCGCCAACATAATCGCAGTGGAATTGATGAGGATGGTCTTCTCGGCGGCGCCGACCGGACCGACGGGGTCGAGGATGCCGCGATCGCACCCGGCGAGGAGCGGAAGCAGTCCGACAAGAAGCGTCGCACGAACCGGATTCACCGGCCGCAACCGGCTGCGCATACCTTCGTCATGACACTCGGGTGAGTTCACGAGCCCCCGCCGACATGATTGGGTCAAAGCCCAGACGAACGCACAAAGGACGAGTTCCCATAGGACTCGGCATTCCTGCGGGCAATAAGGCAAAGCTGTCCCGGGTGTATCGTGATTTCCCCCTAGCCATTGCAGCCGCGCGGAGGTCGGCTAGGGTCGAAATCGCCCTATGAAAAAGACCATCCTTCTCCTCGCCGCTGGCCTCGCCGCGCTCGCTTCACCCGCACAGGCACAGGCGCGAGCGGAGTGTGACACGGTTACCGAATTTCTCCGGACCGGAGTCGAAGTCCGCAACTGCCCGATGAGCCTGCGGGTCACGGCCGTTACGGACTCGATCCTGCGCGTCCGCGTGGCGCCGGATGGCAAGTTTCCGGAAGACGCGAGCTGGGTCGTCCCGCAGGCGCTTCGCTCGAGCAGCAAGGCCGCGGTCAAGCCCATGGACGGCGGCTTCGAAACCGCGGCCTTGTCGGTGACCGTCAACCCGCTGACGCTGCAGGTGACCGTCAAGGACCGCCAGGGTCAGGTCATTGTCGCCGACACGGAAGAGCCCGTCATCGTCGCGGGCACGAGGTTTGCGATCCGGAAGCTGATGCCGGCCAGCGAGCATTATTACGGCCTCGGCGACAAGACCGGCCCGTTCGACCGTCGCGGCGCCAGCTACATCAACTGGAATACCGATGCGTACGGCTTCGATCGCGGCACCGACCCGATCTACAAGTCGATTCCCTTCTACATCGCGACCGGCGGTCCCGCGGGAGCGTACGGACTCTTCCTCGACAACACATGGCGCAGCGGGTTCGACTTCGGCCATCGGGTCGAGGGAACGCTCATGGTTGGCGCCGACGCGGGGCCGATCGACTATTACATCATTGCCGGCCCAAGCGTGGCGGACGTCGTTCGGCGCTACACGGACCTGACTGGGAAGGCCCCTCTGCCGCCGCGCTGGGCCATGGGTTTTCAACAGTCGCGCTACAGCTACATGAGCGAGACGGAGGTGCGCGAAATCGCCGGTCGCCTCCGCTCCGATCGGATTCCAGCGGACGTCATCTGGCTGGACATCGACTTCCAGGACCGCAACCGGCCGTTCACGACCAATCCGCAGACCTTCCCGGACCTGAAGGGGCTGGCCAAGGAAGTCGGACAGCAGGGCTTCAAGCTGGTCACGATCACCGACCTGCACATCGCCCATGCCCCCAACCAGGGCTACGCGCCCTACGACAGCGGCGTCGCGAGCGACCAGTTCCTCAAGAACGCGGACGGAAGCACCTACGTCGCGCCGGTATGGCCCGGGCCGTCGGTCTTCCCCGACTTCACCCGCAAGACCAGCCGCGATTGGTGGGGCTCGCTCTACAAAACATTCGTCGACGACGGCATCGCAGGCTTCTGGAACGACATGAACGAGCCGGCGATCTTCGAAACGCCGACCAAGACGATGCCGCTCGACACCGTCCACCGGATCGAGGGCGACGGATTCGCCTCACGCACCGCGACCCATGCCGAGATCCACAACGTGTATGGAATGGAGAACGGCCGGGCGACTTACGAGGGTCTCCTGAAGCTCCGCCCAAACGTCCGGCCCTTCGTTATGACGCGCGCAAGCTTTGCCGGCGGACAACGTTTCGCAGTGACCTGGACTGGCGACAACAACTCGACCTGGGACCATTTGAAGCTGGCGGTGCAGCAGATGCTGAACCTCGGCCTGTCGGGCTTCGCCTGGTCGGGTGCGGACATCCCCGGGTTCACTGGCGGAGCGAGCCCGGAGCTCGCCACCCGCTGGTATGAGATCGCGGCGTTCACGCCGGTCTATCGCAGCCACGCCGCCAAGAACACGCCACGCGGTGAGCCATGGGTCGACGGCCCTGAGCATCTCGCGATCCGTAAGCGCTTCATCGAGGAGCGCTACCGGCTGCTCCCCTATTTCTACGCTCTCGCCGAGCAGTCCTCGCGCACCGGCGATCCCGTGATGCGGCCGGTCTTCTACGATTATCCGGCGCTGGCGAAGGCGCCGTGCGATCCGGCCATGGCCTTCACGGTTGGCCGTGACCTTCTCGTCGCTCCATCGCCCAAGCCGGAATCCACGCATCCCTACGACGTCTGCATGCCGGGCGCAGCCTGGTTCGATTACTGGTCCGGGCTTCCAGTGAATGCGGCGCAGAAGGAAGGCCCCTCCTTCGAAGTCGTCACGGAAACGCCGCGCCTCGATCGCCTGCCCGTCTTCGTCCGCGCCGGCGCCATCGTGCCGCGCCAGCCGCTGGTCCAGAGCACGGCGGAGACGCCGAACGGACCGCTTGATCTGCACGTCTATCCGGGCCAGGATTGCCAGGGCACGATCTACTGGGACGACGGCGTCAGCGTTCGCGGGCCGAGCCTTCGTCAGACCGTTCGCTGCACCTTGGGCAAGGACGGGATCATGCTGCACTTCGACAAGCGCGAAGGCACGTACAAGCCGTGGTGGAAGCAAATCGCGGTCACGGTT
Source organism: Sphingomonas telluris (assembly GCF_022568775.1). NCBI lineage: Bacteria > Pseudomonadati > Pseudomonadota > Alphaproteobacteria > Sphingomonadales > Sphingomonadaceae > Sphingomonas > Sphingomonas telluris. The sequence continues at coordinate 1,665,522 of NZ_JAKZHW010000001.1, forward strand.
CACGGCTGGAGCGGCCCTGCTCGCGTTCGCGGGCTGAGTGACGTCCAGACGGACGCCCAGGCGCGCACCGTTCGCTTCGTTCTCCCCGACCAGAAGCGTCCGGCCGACTACGTGCTCAGCCGCTTCTGATGGAGGCCCGCCGTCCGTCCCGGCCGCGCCTGTTGCTGTTCGCCTTCGGGGACTTCGCATTCAATCTCTACTGGCAGAGCATCATGCTCTTCCTGCTGTTCTACTACACGGACGCGCTGGAGCTGCCGATCGGAGTCGCGTCGACGACCTACCTGATTGCGTCCGTTTGGGACGGGATCGCGAGCTTCGTCGTCGGAATCCTGGTCGACCGGCGGCATGCCACGTTGCGCTATGGCGCGATCCTGATCGCCGGCGCCATCCCGCTCGGCCTCTGCTTCATGCTCACCTACATGCCGCCTCTGACGACCGGCAGCTGGGCGATCGCGAGCATCCTCGGCGCGCATCTGCTGTTCCGCACCGCCTACGCCGCCGTGAACGTCCCCTATCTGGCCATGACCGCGCGGATCAGCGCCGACACGGACGACCGGGCCTTTGTTGCGGGAACGCGCATGCTCTTCGGAACTGCCGCGGCGGTGACGGTGGCGCTGGCGACCGTCCCGGTCGGACGTTGGCTGACAGGCTCTACCGCGTCGGAGGCCTATTTCGGCGCGGCCGTACTCTTTGCCGTCGTCGGCACGATCATCCTGATGTTCGTCGGAGCGACCTACCGCGAAGCCACGACCATCGAGCGTCCGCTGCCGGGGAGCGTTCGCGCGGCGCTCGTCAGCCTCGCCCGCAACCGCGCGTTTGTGACGCTGAGCGCTGCGATGATGGCGATGATCGTGGCCATCACCGTGCTCAACAAGTCGGTCCTCTATTACTTCAAATATCTGCTGAACGATCCCGAGGCCGGGCAGCTTGCGCTGGCGTCCATGGGCATCGTCAGCGGCATTGCGATCCCGCTTTGGATGGTGTTCGGGCGGGTCATCGGGCTGCGCGCCCTGTGGCTGATCGCCGCCGGACTGGGCATGGCTACGCTGCTCGTCTTCGCGGCGATCGACGTGCACGAGTCCGGCCTGATGCAGATCTTCCTGATCATGATGCAGGTCATGATCGTCGGGCTGAACTTCGTTTTCTGGGCGATGCTTCCGAACACGGTCGAATATGGCGAGCGTGAAACCGGCCTCCACGTTGAAGGCACGGTGTTCGGCGTCGCAGCGCTGCTGCAGCGGATTGCCATCGGGATTGCGACCGCAATCCTCGGCTGGGGTTTCGCCGGGGCAGGCTATGTCGCGAACGTGCAGCAGAGCGCGGGGACGCTGAGCGGCATGCGCGCGACGATCGTTATCGTTCCGCTAATCTTCCTCGCACTGTCCTGCGTGGCGATGCTCGCCAATCCGCTCGGCCGCGCACCGCACGGCCGAGCCGATCCGGAGCCCGCTTAAGCCGCCAGGTCGAACGATCCGCCCACGCCGGGAGCTTCCGCCGACGGCGCGATCCACACGTCGAACCTGCCCGGCTCGACGATCGGCTTGTTCTGCAGGCCGTAGAAGCTGAGATCCGAGGGACGAAGCACGAAGCGGACGACTTCCGACTGGCCCGGCTCGAGCTTGATCTTGCGGAATGCCTTCATCTCGCGAACGGGGCGCGTGACGCTCGCGACGCGATCATGCGTGTAGAGCTGAACCACCTCTTCCGCGGCGCGCGTACCGCGATTGGTGATGCGCGCACTGACGGCGATCTCGCCGCTGCCGGAGAGCGTCGGCGCGCTCAGCGCGAACTCGCTGTACTCGATCTTGCCGTAGGTGAGGCCGTGGCCGAACGGATAGAGCGCGGTGTTCGTGATGCCGCGGAAGTGCGCCTTGTACTCGTCGAGCTTGGGGTCCGGGTTGGGACGGCCCGTCGGCTTGTGCGCGTAATAGTAAGGCTGTTGACCAGCGAGACGCGGGAAACTGAGCGGCAGGCGGCCAGACGGGCTGTACGCTCCGAACAGGACGTCCGCGATCGAGTTGCCCGTTTCCGTTCCCAGGAACCAGGTGACGAGGATCGCCGGCGCATTCGCGACAGCGCCGTCGAGCGCGAGTCCGCGGCCGTTCTTGAGAACCACGACGATCGGCTTGCCGGTCTTCGCGATGGCCTCCGCAAGCTCCTGCTGCGGCTTCGGCACCGTGATGTCGGCGCGCGACTGCGCCTCGCCCGACATGTTCTGCGCTTCGCCGATCGCAAGCACGACAATGTCCGCTTGCTGCGCAGCCGCAACGGCCTGCTCGATGCCGCCCGGGATCACCGTTTCGACGCCCGAACCCTCTGCGATGATGATGCTGTTCTTGTCGGACACAGCGGCGCGAACGCCAGTGGCGAGATCGACGGAATTGTCGTCGGAACCGTAGACGACCCAGGGACCGACGAGGTCGTGCTGTCCGGACGCGAACGGACCGATCAGCGCGATCTTCTTGCCCGACTTCGGCAGCGGCAGGAGATCGCCGTCGTTCTTGAGGAGGACGATCGACTTGCGACCGGATTCGCGCGCGATCGCACGGTTGCGTGGCAGAAGTGAACGCGCCTGCTCACGCTTCTCGTCAATGCGGCCAAAGGGATTGTCGAACAGGCCGAGCATGGCCTTCATCGCCAACACGCGGCGAACGGACGTGTTGAGGGTTTCCTCCGGCACTTCGCCGCTGCGGACGAGATCCGGGAGGTATTGGCGGTAGAGGCCGCTCTGCATGCTCATGTCGACGCCGGCGAGGAAGGCGAGCCTTGCGGCGTCGCGACCATCCTTGGCGTAGCCATGTTTGATCATCTCTTCGTCGCCCGTGTAGTCGGACACGACGAAGCCTTCGAAGCCCCACTCGCCCCGCAGCACGTCGGTCAGCAACCAGTGATTGCCGGTCGCTGGAACGCCGGAAATCTCATTGAACGAGGCCATCGCCGATAGAGCGCCCGCGTCGAACGCGTCCTTGTACGTCTTGAGGTAGACCTCGCGCAGCGTGCGTTCCGACATGTCGACGGTGTTGTAGTCGAGGCCGGATTCCGCTGCGCCGTAAGCCGCGAAATGCTTCACGCAGGCGAGGAAATGCTCGTTCGATCGGAGGTTCGGGCCCTGGAAGCCCTTCACCCGCGCAGCCGCGAACAGGCCGCCGAGCAGCGGGTCTTCGCCGCCGCCTTCGACGCCGCGGCCCCAGCGCTGGTCGCGCGCGACGTCGACCATCGGTGCGAAGTTCCAGTCGATGCCGGCACCGGCGGCTTCGAACGCCGCGACTTCGGCCGTGCGGCGGGCAAGGTCGGGCTCGAAGCTCGCCACTTCGGCGAGCGGCACCGGGAAGATGGTGCGGTGGCCGTGGATGATGTCCGCCGCGAAGATCAGCGGGATCTTCAGCCGTGATTCCTTGACGGCCGCATTCTGCATGATGCGTGCCATGCGAGCGCCGTTGCCGTTGAACACGCCGGTCAGCTGACCGCGGCGCGCCTCCTCGACCTGCTGCGGGAAGTTGCTGTTGCTCGGGGGATTGAGAGCCGCGGCCTTTCCGCCTCCCCAGGCCGACGCCATCAGGCTCAGCTGGCCCGCCTTCTCCTCCAGCGTCATGCGCGAAATCAGCGTGTCCACGAAGCCCGGGACTTCCAGCTTGCCTGCCGTCTGCAACAAGGCGCGAGCAGGACTCGCAAGCCAGGCCGCCACAGCGCCCGCACCCATGAGCGCGGCCCTGCGCGAAATGCGCGTATCGAGCATTTTCTCTCCCTCTCCCTGCACCACTTCGGCGACCCGAGCTCGTCACCCGATCAGAGTGCTTGACGCAAACTGTAACCGGTTACATGAACGAGGTGGGAACCGAATGCAATCGCCTGACGGATGCATTCGAGACAATGGCCGTTCATAGGAGATGCATGCGAGACGCAACGATCCGAGATGTGGCCCGCCGGGCACAAGTTTCGGTCGCGTCCGTCTCCCGCGCGCTCAATAATCTCGATAACGTCAGCGAGAAGACGCGGGCGCGCGTCGCCGACGCCGTGAAGGAACTTGGCTACGTCCCGCACGCGGGCGCCCGCAGCCTCAGCCTCGCGCGGACCAATGCCATCGGCGTCGTCCTTCCGGACCTTTACGGCGAGTTCTTCTCCGAAATCGTGCGCGGCATGGATCGTGAGGCGAGCCGCCGCGGATACCTCCTTCTGCTGTCGAACATGCACGCCGGTCATCCACAATCGGAAAGCGCCGTTCGCGCCATGCGAGGCCGTGTCGACGGGCTGATCATGATGGCGCCGCACCTGAGCGACGCCGAGGTAGCCGAAGCGCTTCCTGCCGGAATGCCTGCCGTCCTCGTCAACACGCATAGCGACGCTCATGCAGGTATCCGCCTGGACAATGCAGCGGGCGCCAAGGCCGTTGCGCAACACTTTCTCGCGACAGGCAGGAAGCGGATCGTGCATATCGCCGGCCACGTGGGCAACATCGATGCGGAGGAACGTGCCGAGGCCTTCTCGAAGGCGATCGAGGGCACGTCTGCCCGGCTGCAAACCCTGCAGGGCGACTTCAGTGAAGAGTCCGGGGTGGTCGCGATCGAAACCCTGCTGGCGAAGGGCGCAACGTTCGATGCCGTGTTCGCCGCAAATGACATGATGGCCAGCGGGGTGCTCCAGGCCCTCCGGAAAGCCGGTCTGCGCGTTCCGGAGGAAGTCGCGGTTGCGGGGTTCGACGACATCCCACTGGCCAGTCATCTAGGCCTGACGACGGTGCGCGTGCGCATTGCGGAGCTCGGCGAACGAGCGCTCGATCGTCTCTTCGACATGCTCGATTCCAACACGGATTCCGCCGGGCGGGAGCTTCACGCACCCGAGCTTGTCGTGCGCGACACCACCGCCTCCGAATAGGACTGACCTTGATTTCTCTCGATCGCCGTTCGCTTCTCAAGAGATCCACTTTGCTTGCAGCGGGAAGCGCCCTCCCCGGCTGCGTTACCGCTCCGCTGACTTCAGGATCGCCCGCACTTCCCGCATTCTACGAGGACATCGAGCAGCGCACGTTCCGCTGGTTCTGGGACACGGTGAACCGGAAGAACGGTCTCGTCCCCGACCGTTGGCCGACGCCATCATTCTCGAGCATCGCAGCGGTGGGATTCGCCCTCCCAGCCTATGCGATCGGAGCGGAGCGTGGCTGGTGCACGCGGGCGGAAGCGCGCGACCTGACCCTGACGACCCTGCGCTTTTTCTGGAACGCGCCGCAGGGCCCGGAGACTAGCGGAACGGCCGGCAACAAGGGCTTCTTCTACCACTTCCTCGATATGGAAACGGGTGAGCGGTACCGGGACGTCGAGCTGTCGAGCGTCGATACGACGATCCTGCTGCTCGGCGTGTTGTTTGCAGGCGAGTATTACAGCGGCTCCGACGCCAGCGAGCGGGAGATCCGCGACCTCGCGCAGAAGCTCTACGCCCGCGCCGACTGGAATTTCTTTCGCTCCGACGGACGCGCGGCGATCTCCATGGGCCAGCATCCCCAGAAAGGCCTGATCGACGCCAATTGGGTCGGCTACAACGAAGGAATGATGGTCAATGTGCTGGCGCTTGGTGCGCCCGTGCATTCGGCGCCGTCCAACTTGTGGGAACAGTGGACCGCGAACTACGATCGGTTCTGGCGTGGCGAAGGTCCGACGCGGCGCCTCGCCTTCGCGCCGCTGTTCGGTCACCAATACAGCCACATGTTCATCGATTTCCGTGGCATCTTCGACGCGCCGATGCGCGTCGCTGGCTTCGACTATTTCGAGAACAGCCGCCGCGCGACCTATGCCAACCGCGCCTACTGCTCGGCGAACCCGACGGGGTGGATCGGCTATTCGGATCGCGTCTGGGGCCTGACCGCCTGTGACGGACCAGGCAATTTCCGGCTCCCGTTCAAAGGTGAGGAAAGGCAGTTCTACGGCTATGCCGCGCGTGGGCCTCTGGGCGAGCCTGACGAGCGCGACGACGGAACACTAGCGCCGACGGCGGCGCTCGGCTCCCTGCCTTTCGCGCCGGAGATCGTCATTCCGGCGGCAGAGGCGATGATTGCCGAACACGGCTCACGCATCTTCATGAAGTACGGCTTCCTGGACAGCTTCAATCCAAGCTTCAGATTCACCGACCAGCGCTTGGAAACGGGTACCGTCGATGCGACGCACGGCTGGGTAGCGCGCGACTATCTCGGCATCGATCAGGGGCCGATCCTCCTTCAGGCGGCGAATTATCGCGACGACTTCGTGTGGAAATACATGCGGCGCTCGCCCGCGATCCGGCTCGGCCTGAAGCGAGCCGGATTCACCGGCGGCTGGCTTGGCTGATCAGCGCATCTTCACGACGCGGCTGAGCTTCGATACGCCGGTCTCGTTGAACGCCTCAATCGCGACATAATAGGGCACGCCGACGTTCAGGGAGCGCAGCTCCTTCGTGAGCGTCGCCCCATTGCCGAGTTCGTCTGAAAACAGCTGATGCGTGAGTGTCAGGCGATCCGGCCGGATGCCGAAGCGGATGTTGTAGCCGACCGCGCTTGGCACCTTGGCCCAGCGGATCGTCGCGTCGCGCTGATCCTGATGGCGCTGGCCGACCACGCCCGACGGCTGCACCGGCACCCGTCCCTCCGCATTGCCAAACACGCGCAGGTCGCTGATCGCTAGGTTCGCGCCGCCGACATGGCCGTGAACGTAGCGGACGTAGCGCGTGCGCACAGGCTGCGGCAGTTCGAGATAGGCGTTCGCGCGGTCGCGCCGTGACCCGTCGGGCTTGGCGAGCGGCTGCCAGGTCTTGCCGTCCACCGAGTGCTGCAGCTCGAACTCCGTATAGATGTCGGGCGCGTCGGCGAAGCGGCCGGACTTGTAATCCGCATAGTTCACCTGGACGGCGTGGACGGCCTTCACCGCGCCCAGGTCCAGGGTCAGAGTCTCGCCGGGCTTGTTCGCGGCCGCGACCCAAAAGGTCCGCGGATTCTCGTCCGTGACGCGATCAGCGGCAAACTCGCCCATCGTCGAAGATGCGCTTGCGGCCTTGCGGTAGGACAGCAGCATCCAGCCGGTGAACAGGCTGTCGATGTCGTCGACCTTCTTCTTCGGCATGTATTGGGGGAAATCCTGGAAGCGCGACGAGGCGTGAAATTGTCCATCCGCTTCGAACTTCGCCGGGAACATGTTGATCCGCCGCTCGAACGTCCAGTTGTAGCCGATCCACGGCGTACCGGTGTTCCAGTAATTGCCGTAGGCGTCCTCGAACGTGGACCCGTGGCCGGCGCCCTGCACGAAGCCGCCGGGCTTGTACGCAATCGGGTTGTACTCGGCATATTTGAACGGCCCCAGCGGCTTGTCGGACACGTAGGTGCCGTTCGCGTAGGCGTTGAACTCGGTCCCGGGCGCTCCGTACTGGAGATAGTATTTGCCGTCGTGCTTGGTGACCCACGCGCCCTCGACATAGGGCTTCGTGGGCTGGCCGTTGGCGAGCAGGCCACTGTGATCCTGGCCGAAACGCTCCCAGCCATGCTGCTCGGGGTGCAGGGTAAAGAGCGGCTTCGCCTCGCCCTTGTACACGACGGTCCCGTCCTTGAACTCGATCTCGATGCCGTAGATCGGGAAGACGTTGCTGCTGTTCCAATAGAGGTACCAGCGGCCGTCATCGTCCTTCAGCAAACCCGGGTCCCACGGCCCCGGCGGAATGTCGCCGGGCTTCATCTTCTCAAGATACCGGTCGTCGACCGCGTGCGGCAGGTCCGGCATGGTGCGGACGAGGAAGTCGAGCTTGCCGGTCTCTGGAGCGGTGGTGACGAGGATCGAGCCCGGACGCGTGAAGGACATCGACGGCCAGATGATCAGGCGGTCGCCATCGGAAGCGACCGCAGGAGCGACGATACCGCCGAACGGCCAGCGCGACGGCGTGATGAAGTTCCAGTCGATGAGGTTGGTCGAGCGCCAGTAACCGTCGGCCAGAGTCTGGAAGAGGTAGTATGCGCCCTTGTGCCGCACGATCGCGGGATCGGCGCCGGTGCGGTAGCTGACGCCGTTGTTCGTCTGCTCCCAATTGTAGCGGTAATCCAAGTCGATCGGGTTGATGTAAGTCCTCTTCTGGGCATGCGCCGGCGTACCCGCCAGCAGAGCCGCACCGCACGCCAACAACAAGCCGATCTTGCGCATTCGATCCTCTCTCAATGCCCGCGCACGAAGATGTTGGCCGTCAGGCGGCCCACACGCGGGTCTGTGCTGAAATTCATGCCGGGCGGAATGATGCCCGAATGGAGCAGGCTGCCCTGGTAGATGACGAGCCGGTCGGGAACGGCTTCCACCGCGCCGATCTGCTCGAAGAAGTCGTTAGAGCTGCGAATGTATCCGGAGTTGAGCGGCATCTGCTTCACCTCCGACTGGGCAGCGCGGATGAAGTCGGCCCGGTTGTCATCCGTCACCATTTCGATGTTCGTCGATCGCTGACGGTAAAACGCGGTGCCCGTGCCTTCCGGAACGCGCAGATAGTGCAGCAGCGCGAGGTATTTCGGGTCGGTGGAATCGAAATGGGGCATTCGTTGCGGTTCTGACAGGCGCGGCGGATCGGTGGTGACGATCGAGAAGCTCGCCTCGGCCAGATCAAAGCTGTCGTACTCGAACGCGCCGGCGATGAACTGCGCGGCGTCGTTGCAAAGCCGCTCGACGTAAGCGTCCGCTTCGCGGTCTCCCCTGCGAATAAGCTGGCGGACGCCGGGATAGTAACTGTCGCGGATGAAGGGGTAAGGCGCGAGCGCGTCCGCGAGGCGGGCGACCGCTTCCGCGTCGCCCGTAAAGTCATCGATGACGACGACGGGGCTCTGCAGCACTCCGACGCGGCGCAGTTCAGGTCTCACCAACCCGTCTCCAGCCCCCGTCGATAGACGAAAATCGGCGGGGCCCGAAGACCCCGCCGTACTTGCTCAGAACTTGTAGCGCAGACCCGCCTGGAAGGCGCGGGCGTCGTTGCTCACTTGGTCGTCGAAAGTCCTCGGCGGATTGGCGCCGCCACCGGCGTCCCACGACGGATAGTTGCGGTTTAGCCAGTTGAAGACGTTGAACGCCTCGAACTCGGCCGTGAACTCGTGACCCCAGGGCAGCTTGAAGGTCTTCGCAACGCGCAGGTCGAGACGCTTGTAGGCAATGTCTTTCTTCGGCCACAGCGGTCCGCCAAGGTTGGCGTAGCAGCACGATCCGTCGGGATTGTTGCCGAAGATGATGTTGCCAAAGGCCGGACCCGAGTTCAGCGTCAGGATGCCCGACAAAATGATGTCGTACGGCGCGCGCCAGGTACCCGAGGTCACCCAGTTCCATTTCGGAACGCCGTTGACGTTGTTCCACCCGTAATCATCCAGCGCCACGCCGTTGTAGAACTCGTCGCTGTTCAGCTCCTGCGCGACGTTGCTGCGGGCGCGCTGCAGCGTAAGCGCCGTTGTGAAGCCCCAGGTCGACGCGTCCGTGAACGGCTTTTCGGCCGTGACGTAGATCGCGTTGTACCGCGCCTTGCCGTTGTTCAGCATGCGGTTGAGCTTGCCGTTGAAGCCGGCGAGTTGTCCGTTCTGAGCAGCGCAAATGCTGGTCGGAACCGGCGAGCCGTCCTGGTTCGTCAGGCCGCCCGGAATCGAGTCCTGGATCCAAGCATCGCCGCCATTGGTGCAGCCCGTCACGTTCCCGTTTGCGTCACGAGTGACGAAGCGGGTGTACCAACCGTTCTCGAAGAAGTTCGCGCGAGCGAACATCGAGATGTTGTGCGAACTGATGTGCGAGAATGTTAGCGAGGTCTGGATCTGGCCGAAGCGCTTCCGGACGCCGATGTCGAACTGGTCCGAGAACGGAGTCTTCATCTTGTTGTCCAAGAGGAAGACGGAGTTTCCAATTCCCTGACTCGCCGCAACCGCGCGAAGCAGTTCCGGATTGCTCAGCATCGCCGGGTCGAACGCCGCGCAGTTCGCTGTCGACGAACCGTTGCCGCCCGCGGGAGCAGCAGTCCCCGGCGGGCAGAAAACCACCGGCGTAATGTAGTTCTCGTTCGTGATCGTCTCGATCGCGCCTTGGATGAACAGGTTGCGGTCATAGTAGCGGCCAAGTCCGCCAAAGATCACGATGTCGCGGTCGCCGTGTACGTCGTAAGACACGCCCAGGCGCGGCGCGAACGCTCCGTAGAACGGATCGCGGTTGTTGCCCGTGGAGATGTAATCTTCCGGATCGATGCCGCGGGCAGCCCACCCAGGATATGCGCGCAGAGCATCGGCAATGCGCTGCGGCGTCACATAATCGTTGTTGTTGGCGTTGCTCTCGAAGTCCCACCTGATGCCGGCGTTGATGGTCCAGTGCTGGTCCGGCTTCCATTCGTCTTGGATGTAGACACCGATCTGGGTGTCCTTGAGGCTCAATTCCGGATTGGGTCCGGTCGCAATCACGCCGACGTCAGGCTGCTGCGTGAACTGGTCGAAGGTGCCCGTCGGGCCCGGGTTGAAGTAGAAGAAGCCCGGCTGCGTGAAGTTCTCGACCCGGCGCGCCAGCTTCAGGAAGTTGACCTCGCCACCCCACTTGATCGTGTGTTCACCCCGGCGAAGGGTCATGTCATCACGAATGAAGATGCCCTTCTGCTTGTCGCCCTGGACGAAGAAGTGCGCGCCGAGATAGGCGAACTGGCCGTCGATCCCCGTCGAGTACTGCGGCGAAAGCGAGCCCGGGCCGGTGTACGACCAGGTTTCGCAGCTCGGGTCAGGACATTGCGTGGAGGTGACGGTGAACTGCGGCCCCTCGCTTACCCGCGGAGTGGCCTGCGTCCCCTTGTCGTAGGCCATGTTCAGCTGATTGAGGAAATCTCCGGCGCTGTGCCGCCAGTTGAGCTGGTAGCGATCCTGCTCTGTGAGGATCCGGCGGCCGTGCTCCGGCGCGGCGACATCGTCCACGTCGCTGAGATTGTCTTCACGACGGCGATAGTAGGACGCGTTGAGCGTGTCGTTGTCGGTCGCAAAGAACGTCAGCTTGCCGAAATACAGCCGCTGCTTGAAGTCGAACGAACGCGGGACGAGGATCTGGCTCTGCACGTTCTGCGGGAAGGGCTGGCGGAGAACGCCTGAAGACCCCGGGAGGCTCTGGTTCGTCGCCTCCGCCGCAAGGTAGAAGGTGAGCTTGTCCTTGATGATCGGCCCACCGATCTCGCCGCCGAACTGCTTGCGGTTGTAGTCGCCCTTTTCATTGTAGCAGGTCTGTGTCGCGTCATCCGGGCACGGAAAGCCAGGATTGAGGCGGCGGCCGGGATGCTCAAAGTAGGGGCGAGTAATGAAGGCTTTCGGCTGAAACTCGATGAAGGCTGAGCCGTGGAACTCGTTACCGCCGGTCTTTGTGATCGCACTGAGGACGGCGGAACCGGCCTGCCCCGTTTCGGCACCGAAGTTCTGCGTCTGAACCTGATATTCCTGGACGGCGATCTGCGGGAATGGGTTACCCAAACCGAAGTTCTGGCCGACCACGCCGCCATGGTTGATCGGGTTCTTGAAGCTCAAACCGTCCAAAAGAACGTTGACGTTCGACGAGGCGAGCGCGCCCGCCTGAATCTGGGCGTTGCCGCCCGGAGTGACCTGGAGGCCCGGCGCGAGCGCTGCGAAGCTCAGGAAGTTGCGCCGGTTCTGCGGCAGGTTTTCGATCTGCGCTGGCGTGATGTTCGTGGCAACCGCCTGGGCGGTGACCGGCTGCCGGCTGCGGCGACCCGTGACGACGATGCCTCCGCCCGCACCACTCGAAGCAGAAGCTTCGACAAAGTCGACGATCGCCGATTGACCGACGAGAACTTGCGTCTGCTGCGGCTCACGTCCGTCGACGGTTACCGTGTAGGTCGACGGGTTCACGCCGAGGATGGAATAATTGCCCGCAGCATCGACCGTACCGGTGAGGCGCTGGCCCGTGTTGTTGTCGGTCGCGACGACCTGCGTTCCAGCTTTGGCGCCGTCGACATGCCCCTCAAGGGTCGACGAGGCAACCTGCGCATGGGCCGGGGCGGCGACCATGAGCCCTGCTGCGAATGCAAATGCGGAAATTCCGTTTGCAAGCTTACGCTTGCTGTTGAGCGTGATCACTAGGCCCTCTCCCCAGGTGCCGATTTGTAACCGGTTACAAAATCGTTTGTTCAACTTCTTCGTCTTCAGAGCAAAGACCATGGGTCGGGCCGTTGTCAATCACGAGCGCGACCCAAGCGCAACTGTATGCGGCATCTGTGGTTTTCTGGACACGAACGTCCGGCGAACTCTACTCGCGATGCACCTCAGCGAGGTTGTGCATGAGGGCCGCACTCGGTCCTTGTTGCGCCCCGGGCGTGCTAGTCGGTAGCCGAGACACAAAGTCGGCATGATCCGGCAGCTCCTCCGCAACGTCGGCGATGGTGTCTGCGACATCCTCCAGAAAGCTGACGATCTCCTCGGTTGGCACGAATTGCGCGACGGGATCGGGGCGCGCCTGAAAACCCTGTCCGAGCAGGACCTGGACCCAGCTGTTTTCGGCGAACAGCTCGGCGGCGGCGCGCTTGAAGAAGCGCCCCGAAGACGCAAACAGCTCATACCGTTCCTTGAGGCTGTCGGGCACGTCCATCATGCGCACGTAATCCCAGAATGGCTCGCCTGACCTTCGGGTGACATTGTAATGCGCGATGATGAAGTCGCGCACGTCCTCGAACTCGAAACGGGCCTGACGGTTGTATTCGTCGATGTCGGGCTGCGAGAATCCCGTCGCCGGGAACAGGGCGAGCAACTTCTGAATCCCCGTCTGGATTAGGTGGATGCTCGTGGATTCCAGTGGCTCCAGGAAGCCTGAGGAGAGGCCGATGGAAACAACGTTCTTGTCCCAGGCCTTGAGCCTTCGTCCCGGCGCGAACCGCACGGGCCGGGCATCCGCCAGGGGAGTTCCATCGAGATTGCCCAAGAGCGTCTCGGCAGCCTCGTCGTCGCTGAGAAGGTTGGACGAATAGACATAACCGTTGCCGATGCGGTGCTGCAGCGGAATACGCCACTGCCAACCGGCCGACCGCGTCGTGCAGCGGACGTAAGGCGTGACCGGCGATACACTTTCGCATGGCACGGCAAGCGCACGGTCACAGATGAGCCACTTGTTCCAGTGCTCGTACCCCACGCCGAGCGTGTCCCCGATCAGCAGCGCCCGCATGCCTGAGCAATCGACGAACAGGTCCCCCGCCAGCTCGCGGCCATCTTGAAGCCGAACGCCGCTCACGAAACCGCTCTGGCCATCCTTGAGCACTTCGACGACGCGCCCTTCAATGCGCTGGACCCCGCGCGCTTCGCTTTCGGCCCGGAGGAAGCGCGCGAACAGCGAGGCGTCGAAATTATAAGCATATTCGAAATCGGCGAGCGGCGAGTTGGGATTGCGCTTGTCGGGGTAATCAAAGCGGTTTCGAAGCGCAGCTGCGGCCGCGATCGAGTAATTGTCGAAATGCTTCACCGAACCGGGCGCACGCTCGTTGGCGGCGAGCCAGAGTTGATGCGCGTGCAGCCAGAGCATGTCGCGGCCGATGTTTCCGAAGCCGTGGAAGTAGCTCTCACCGGGGGCGCCCCAGTCGACGAACTGGATGCCGAGCTTGAACGTCGCCTTGGTCGCGTGAATCATCTTCAGCGGATCGACGCCCGCAAGCGGCAGGTAATTGCGGATGTGTGGGATGGTCGCCTCGCCCACGCCGACGGTCCCAATCTCTTCGGATTCGACCAACTTGATCTCGACCTGGCTCAGCCATTGCGACAGCACCGCGGCCGTCATCCACCCGGCGGTCCCGCCACCGACGATCGTTACCTTGCGTACCGGTTGGTCGCCGCCTGCCATATCCACTCTCTTGCTAGTCGACAGGCAGCGTTAATCGGCGTTTTGGTAGGTCGCAATCTGGCTTAGAAGGAACTTCCGATGAGGCCTCCCGTAATCTGCCTCGCAGCGGTCCTGGCCGGCTGCTCTTCTCCCCCGCCCGCCGCGTGGAACCCGCCTATCGCGGAAATCGAAGGCCGGGTGGCAGGCACGCCCCAGCGCTGCGTCACGATCGAACAGTCCAATAGCCTCCGCCCCGCCAACCGCAGCACGCTTCTGTACCGCAGTGGAAGCACGACATGGATCAATCACGTCCAGGGCGACTGCGGATCGTTCGGACAGTGGGACGTGCTCGTCACGGAGCCGCTCGGCACGCAATATTGCATGGGCGACCTCGTCCGCTCGTTCGATCCCACAAGCCATATCCCGGGACCGACCTGCCGGATGGGCGAATTCGTACCCTATACCAAGCCGAAGTGACGACGGCGCCGCATTGCAGTCGCATTGCACGGCTCGTAGGGACCAGAGCGTGAAACGGATCGTCCTCCTGGCTGCCCTGCTCGCAGTCTCCTGCTCCAAAGAACAGCCGCCGGAAAAGCCGGCCAAGGAAGAGGCGAAGAAGGGTCCCGTGAACGTCCGGGTCATGAACCCCTGGGCGCGCGAGACCGCCCCGGGACAGACCATGGGCGCCGCCTACATGACAATCCGGAACCCCAGCTGGGATACGGACTGGCTTCAAGGCGTGACTGTTGACGCTCCGGCGACAGCGGCGGTGCATGACACGGCCACGGCGAATGGCGTGACGAGCATGAAGGCTGTGCCGTCGCTTGAAATCCCCGCGGGCGGCGCCGTGCAGCTCAAACCGCAGGGCACGCACATCATGATCAGCGGGCTGGCTGCTCCGCTCAAGGAGGGAAGCTCGCTCCCGCTGACGCTTCACTTCAAGCGATCGGGAGCCCGCAAGATCGACGTTCCTGTCCTCGATGCTGCGGCGGACGGCCCGAAATAGAAATGAAGCGAGTGCGTGTATTTCTCTGGGCGTTAGTGGGAATTGCGATCGCGGCTTTCGCGGTGCTGATGTTCAGCCGGGAGAATGAGCCTCAACCCAAGGATCAGCAGATCACGCTCGCCAGCTTCGGCGGGCCCTTCAATTTGGTCGGGGCCGACGGACAGCTCTTCTCCAGCACGAAGCTCAACGGAAAAGCGTACGCGCTCTTCTTCGGCTTTACGCATTGCCCGGACGTCTGCCCCACGACGCTCGCGCGACTGGTCAAGCTTCGGCAGCAACTCGGCCAAGGCGACCGTCCATTCGAAATCGTCTTCGTCAGCGTGGACCCTGAGCGCGACAAGCCCGCGGACGTCGGCGCCTACACCGCTCTGTTCAACAGCCCGGTCATTGGACTCACCGGCTCACCTGCGCAGGTCGAGCAGGTGAAGAAGCAGTTCGGCATCTTCTCGCAGAAAGTCGCTCAGCCCGGCGGCGAATATAGTGTGAACCACACGTCGACCGTGCTTCTGTTCGACAAGACCGGTCACTTTTCCGGGACGATCGCCACCGACGAAACCGATGAACCGGCACTCGCAAAGCTGAAGCGGATCAGCGCTTAAGCACGCGCTCTAGCAGCCGGTCGATGGCTGCAACGGCCTCAGGCTCTGACAGATCCGGCGCATGGCCGACGTTCGGGATGGTAACGGTTTCCACGTCCGGAATTTCGGTCGCCATCCGCGCGAATGCAGTGTCGCTCAGCAAGTCGCTGAGCGCGCCGCGGAGCACGAGTACCGGCCGTCCGGCCAGCGCCTGGTAGAAGGGCCATGGATCGCGAACCTCACCCGTGTTCCCCGCCCGAAACGGCTCCGCGATTGCCATGTCGTAGTCGAACTCCACGCCGCGGTCGGTTTCCTTGCAGCAACGTTTCGCGAACCGGACCCAATCGTCGCGGTCGTAGCCAGGGTTCGCATCGCCCAGGCGACCGTGAAGCTGCTCCGCTGCGTCATCCCAGTCGCGGAAGAGCGCGGGTATCCCGACGTACGACTTGATGCGTTCGATGCCGGTCATGTCCAGCTGCGGGCCGACGTCGTTGAGAAGGACTCCCGCGATGCGCTGCGGCGCGATGGTCGCGATGATCATCGTCACCAGGCCGCCCAGCGAGGTCCCCAGGAACACCGCTTCGCTGACGCCCAGCTCATCGAGGAGCTGGATGACGTCCATCGCGTAGGTCGGCGGCGAATAGTTGGCCCAGGTGGGATCGTATCCGCTGTTCCCCCGGCCGCGGAAATCCGGAACGATCACGCGCCACTCGCCGGCGTATCGCGCGGCGACATCCTCGAAATCGCGCGAGTTGCGGGTGAGTCCGTGCAGCATCAGCAGCGGCGGGCGATCCGCCGAGCCCTCATAGTCGCGATAATAGAGCTTCAGCCCGTCGCGGCTCGTGAAATACCGGTCCTGCCAGCGGACAGCCGCCTCAGTTCCTCGCATCGAGCTCTTTCACCAACTTACGCGGCGCCTGAGCACGGTAACTTTCCTCGACCCACGCCTTCAATTGCTCGATATCCGGAATTTGACCCTCCCCGGGGTTGAAGCTGACCCAGCCGCTCTTTCCCAGACCGTAGCCGGTCGGCTCCGCAAAGGGCAACTGAAGAGCTTCGTATCCGGTGTAGGGAAGCTTGCAGGAGAGGCTGAACTCCCGGCCCTTCGCCGGCAGGTAGGCGAAGGTCTTGTCCTTCACCGCCAGATCGTCGTGCTCGGGCCAGGGCGCCTTGCTGTGGGCGCCGGGGACAGTCAGGCCCCAAGCACGCAGTTCCGAGACGATCGCGTCGCCTTTGCTTCCCATCGGCAAGGCCTAGCGGAACCGCCGGTCCATCGCCAGATTGGGTGGACGTGACTTCCTACACACCCGATCCCCGCATCCTCGAGCTGGGCGACGCCTTCTACGACGCGGTCGAACCGGCCGACTTCCCGCAGTGCACGCCGCGTTTCCTGAATCGCCGCTCGGCCGAGCGGGTCGGATTGGGCGAGCTTTCTGACGAGCAGTGGGCTGCGCACTTCTGCCGGTTCGAGCCGCTGGCCGACAACCTGCAACAGCCGTTGGCACTGCGGTATCACGGCCACCAGTTCCGAGTGTACAACCCGGACATCGGCGACGGGCGCGGCTTCACCTTCGCGCAGCTACGCGACGACCGCGGGCGATTGCTCGACTTCGGCACGAAGGGCTCCGGCCTGACGCCGTACAGCCGGACGGCGGACGGACGACTGACGCTGAAGGGCGGAGTCCGCGAGGCGCTGGCAACCGAGATGCTCGAAGCGCTCGGGGTGAACACGTCCAAGACGTTCGCTCTGTTCGAGACCGGCGAGGAACTGGTGCGGGGCGACGAGCCCTCACCTACTCGCTCGTCGGTCCTGACCCGCGTCAGCCACGGCCACATCCGCATCGGCAGCTTCCAACGGCTCGCCTTTTACGGCGAGGTCGAGAACATCAACGCGCTGGTCCGCTATTGTTTGTCGAACCTCTACGGCGAGCAGCCGGGCGAGGACGCAAATGAGAATGCGCTGCGCCTGTTCGACCTCGTCTCAGGCGCCACGGCTAGGCTCGCGGCAAGCTATCTGGCCGCCGGGTTCGTTCACGGCGTCCTCAACAGCGACAACATCAACGTCACAGGCGAGAGCTTCGATTACGGCCCCTGGCGCTTTACGCCGGAATGGGACCCGGGCTTCACGGCGGCCTATTTCGACCATTACGGACTCTATTCCTTCGGTCGGCAGCCGGAGGCGATCCAGTGGGACCTCGCTCAATTCGCCGGCAGCCTTTCGCTTGTGACGGATGCGCCGCCCTTGTCGGAAGGGCTCGCCCGCTGGTCGGATCGGTTCGAGGACGAACTGGTCTCGGCCCTTCTCAAGCGCCTCGGCGTCCAACCGGGCGAACGTGCGGCAGACCGCGAACTGGCTGCGTCTCTCCTGCGAGCTCTCCAGTCGCGCGAGGCGACGATCGACCGCCTCTTCTTCGACTGGCGAGGCGGGCGCGATCCGGGCGCCGAACGCTATCCTTCAGAGCACTTCCGCGCCTTGGCCGCGCAGCTTCAGGGCCGGGGAAGCGCGCCATCGCACCCCTATTGGTCCGACGCGGAGCCCTGTTCGATGCATATCGACGAGGTTGAGGAAATCTGGTCGGCCATCGCCGAGCGAGACGACTGGAAACCCTTCGAAACCAAGGTCGCGGCCATCCACCGCATGGGTGAAGCGCATTCGGACCAAAGGTCAGGCGCTTGACCGTTTCATCGCAATTTGGTGAGGCACAGTTAATGGCCGAAAAACTGGTGTCGACGGAGCCGGCGACCGGCGCCGAATTGTGGTCGGGCGCGGTAGGCGATGCTGCCGCCGAGGTCGCGGCCGCGCGTGCGGCCTGGCCGGAATGGGCGGCGCACTCGGTCGCCTATCGCATCGAGACGCTTCGACGCTTCGCCAATATCGTCCGCGCGCGCACCGACGATTTCGCGGCGCTCATATCTCGCGAGACGGGAAAACCGCTGTGGGAGACCAAGACCGAGGTCGGAGCGGTCATCAACAAGGTCGAGATTTCGGTCAACGCTTACGCGGACCGCACTCCGCAGAAGAAGCTGGAGGCAAACCTCGGCAACAAGGTAGCCGTGCGCCACAAGCCGCATGGCGTCCTGGCAGTCCTCGGACCGTTCAACTTCCCCGCGCATCTGCCGAACGGCCACATCGTCCCGGCATTGATTGCCGGCAACGCGGTCGTCTTCAAACCGTCCGAAAAGACGCCTGCGAGCGGTGCGTTCCTCGTGGATTGCTACCACGATGCCGGCGTTCCCAAGGGCGCGGTCCGCCTGCTCATCGGCGGTCCGGAGCAGGGCAAGGCCCTCGCCTCCCAGCCGGGTATCGACGGCTTGCTGTTCACCGGTTCGGCGCGAGCCGGGTCGGCGCTTCACAAGCAATTCGCGGACACCCCCGGCAAGATCCTGGCGCTCGAGCTCGGCGGCAACAATCCGATCGTCGCGTGGAATGTGAAAGACCTGGACGCGGCCGCCGCGATCATCGCCCAGTCCGCTTTCCTGTCGGCAGGTCAGCGCTGCACGGCCGTGCGCCGGCTGATCGTAGAAGACGGCAAGCATGA
The DNA here is from genome assembly GCF_022568775.1 of Sphingomonas telluris. NCBI lineage: Bacteria > Pseudomonadati > Pseudomonadota > Alphaproteobacteria > Sphingomonadales > Sphingomonadaceae > Sphingomonas > Sphingomonas telluris. Next base: position 1,684,444 of record NZ_JAKZHW010000001.1, read on the forward strand.
GCCGCTGATCGAGAAGATCGTGAAGCTGGTGGACCGCATGATCGTCGGCGAGCCTTTCGCCGACCCGCAGCCGTTCATGGGATGCGTCATCGACAACGCCTCGGCCGATCACCTGCAGGAGCAGTGGGTCGCGTTGATGATGAAGGGCGGACGCCCGATCATCCGGCTCGAACGCCCGGACGACGGCAAGCCCTTCCTCACGCCCGCGCTCATCGACGTCACCGACGCCAAGGACCTTCCAGACGAGGAGATGTTCGGCCCGGTCCTGCAGATCATTCGCGTGAAAGACTTCGACCAGGCCATCGACGAGGCGAACAACACGCGCTTCGGCCTGGCCGCCAGCCTGCTCGGCGGAAGCCCGGAGCAGTACGACAAGTTCTGGGCAAACATCCGCGCCGGCGTCATCAACTGGAACAAGCCGACCAACGGCGCGCCGTCGACCGCTCCGTTCGGCGGCGTCGGCATGTCGGGCAACCATCGGCCGAGTGCATTCTACGCCGCGGATTATTGCGCGTATCCGGTCACCAGCAGCGAAAGCGACAAGCTCCGCGGGACGATCGGCGAGGGACTGCGCGACCCCAACCTTCAGGAAGACTGAACTTTTTCGAACAGCCGTTGGTTGAGCGGCTGTGAAAGTTCAAAATGGTATCGGCAAGGCCGTCGCACTTGCCCTGTTCAGTCTGTCGGTTGCGGGTTGCGGTAATGCCGGTCCACTCAGCTCCGATCCCAAGACAATCGATGCGGAGGCCCTCGGCGGCAAAGCCGACGCGCAGGTTCGCGCCTTTTACGCAGCTCGAAACAACGAGCGGGCATGGGACCGCAAGGCAGAGAAGCAGCTGATCGAGATCGTGGATGGCGCGCCCATCCACGGCCTGCGGCGCGACCTCTTGCTGAAGGACGACCTTCCCAAGGACGGCGAGGAGCGTGAGCTTGCGCTCACGCGCATGGCGCTGCGCTACGCGTCCGCGCTGGCCCAAGGCTATTCGAACCCGAAGAAGATCGACGGGATCTACACTGTTCCGGGTCCGAAGGTGGACGTGGCCGCCGGCCTCTCGAAGGCGCTCAAGGACGGCAATCTCGCCGACTGGTTCGGCACGCTGGCGCCGCAGACCGAGGAATATCGGGCGCTGTCCGACGAGTTCGTGCGCTACCTCAAGCTCGCCAACGAGGCCGGTAACGGTGCGGCAGTCGCGACGGGCAAGGCGATCAAGCCGGGGCAGCGCGATGCGCGCTTGCCTTCGATCGCGAACGCCCTTGCGGCTGTCGGCTATCTGAAGGCCCAGCAGGCGCCGCCACAGCGCTACACGCCCGCGATGGTCGCCGCGGTCAAGCGTATGCAGGCGGACTACGGCCAAAAGCCCGACGGCGTTATCGGGCCCGGCACGGTCAAGTCGCTGAACGAGGGTCCCGGCGACCGCGCGCGCCAGCTCGCGGTGAACCTGGAGCGGCTGCGCTGGCTCGACCGCAATCCGCCGCAGACGCGCATCGACGTGAACACCGGCGCGGCTTACCTCGACTATTGGCGCAACGGCACGCTCCGCGACCATCGTAACGTGGTCGTTGGACAGCCTGACTGGGAGACGCCGCAGCTCGGGTCGCCGATCTTCCAGCTTGTGGCCCACCCCTATTGGCGGGTGCCGGATTCGATCCTCGACGACGAGCTGAAGGACAAGAGCCCGGCTTACCTCGCCGCAAACAACATGGAATATCGCGACGGTCGGCTGGTCCAGCTGCCGGGGCCGAAGAACTCGCTCGGCGAAGTGAAATTCGACATGCGCAACGACCAGGCGATCTACCTGCACGATACGCCCGCGAAGGCGTTGTTCACCATGCCCGAACGCCACCGCAGCCACGGCTGCATCCGCGTGCAGGACGCGACCGGCTTCGCGATGCTGCTCGCGTCGGACGACGGCGTCCTGCCGAAGTTCCAGGAGGCGATGATGAAGCCGGACGACGAGGGCTTCGTGAAGCTGAAGACCGAGGTGCCGGTCCGCCTGCTCTACCACACCGCCTTCGTCGAGGACGGCAGGGTCAAGCTGGTAAACGATACCTACGGCTGGGACGACGATGTCGCTTATGCCCTCGGCTACGTCCGCAAGCGGCCGCGCGCCAAGCAAGGCCACGCGGGCGGCGACGTCGGCCCGTAAGACTTAGGCGCCCCGCATCTCCGGCAGGTACTGGTCGTCGGCCGCGTCGCTGAACTTGGTGATACGGGCGTCGAACTTCATGCGCACCGTGCCAGTGGCGCCGTGGCGCTGCTTCGCGACGATGAGGTCGGCGCGACCGTAGATGCGGTCCATCTCCTCGCGCCATGCCGCGATGTCGGGATGATCGTCGTCCGGCTTCTTCGCGGCCAGGTAGTAATCGCCGCGATAAACGAACCACACCATGTCGGCGTCCTGCTCGATCGAGCCCGATTCGCGAAGGTCTGACAGCTGCGGACGCTTGTCTTCCCGCTGTTCAACGGCTCGGCTCAGCTGAGACAGCGCGAGCACGGGCAGTTCGAGTTCCTTCGCTAGCTGCTTCAGACCGCGGCTGATTTCCGAGATTTCCTGGACGCGATTGTCGCTCGAGCCTGCGCGCCCGGTCCCCTGGAGGAGCTGCAGATAGTCGACCACGACGAAGCCGATGCCCTTCTGCCGCTTGAGGCGGCGCGCGCGTGTGCGGAGCGCCGCGATCGTCAGGCCCGGGGTGTCGTCGATATAGAGCGGAAGGCTCTGAAGCTCCGCGGCGGCGCGCGCCAGCGAGCGGAACTCCTGCTGGCTGATCTTGCCCATGCGCAAATTCTCGGAGCTGATGCCCGACTGCTCGGCAAGGATACGCGTCGCCAGCTGGTCCGCCGACATTTCCAGGCTGAAGAAGGCTGTCGGCGCGCCGGCGGACTTCGCGGGCTCGATGCCGTCCTCGACATCGCGCGCGAACCGCTGCGCGGCCGCGAACGCAATGTTGGTGGCGAGCGAGGTCTTGCCCATGCCCGGGCGGCCGGCGAGAATCACGAGGTCGGAGCCGTGGAGGCCGCCGACCTTGGCGTTGATTCCCTCGATGCCCGTGGTCAGTCCGGAAAGGTGGCCGCCGCTGTTGAGCGCCTTCTCGGCCATCTCGACCGCGAGCTTGGTCGCTTCGCCGAAGCTCTTCGCCTTGCCCTCGGCCCCGCCCTCTTCGGCAACCTTGTAGAGCTCGGTCTCGGCCTTCTCGATCTGCTCGAGCGGCGCCACGTCCTCACTGGTGTCGAGCGCGCCCTCCACCAGATCGCGCCCGACACCGATGAGCGCCCGAAGCAGAGCCAGATCGTAGACCTGCTGGGCGAAATCCTTCGCGCCGATGATTGCCGCGCCGGAGCCGGTCAGCGTCGCCAGATAGGCGGGCCCGCCGATCTCCTTCATCGCCTCGTCGGCTTCGAACGTGGGGCGAAGCGTGACCGGATTCGCAATCATGTTGCGGTCGGTCAGCTTCAGGATCGATTCGTAGATCCGGCCGTGCAGAGGCTCGAAGAAATGGTGCGGCTTCAGCTTCAGCTGCACGTCCTCGACGAGGCGATTGTCGATCATCAGCGCGCCAAGAAGCGCAGCCTCCGCCTCGACGTTCTGGGGGAGCGCTGTTGCTGCCGCCGGCTCGGCGGATTCGGAGATACGGATTACTTCGGCCATGACCCTTCTTGGCCGCTGACCGGCCACCCTCCAACGAGAACGAAAGTAGCACGGACATCATCATCTGTGGATAGAATGTGGGCCGTTTGAGCAGCCGGTTCTGCGCGACAAGACTTTTGCCGGTGCGCGTGCATCCACAGAAAAACCGGTGCGGCCCATCCGCACTAATGACTATTGAGGGGGCTATCCTGCGGCCGTTAGGCTTCAGGTCATGGCCGTCGCTCTCCGCAACTGGATCGTGCTCATCACGTTGGCGGCGATCCCGGTTTCGAGCCTCGCAGCCAAGTCGCACTCCGCCGATCGATCGCATCGGCGGTATCCCTATCACGGCATCGATGTCTCACATCACCAGGGCCACATCGCCTGGGCAAAGCTGCCGCGCCAAGGCGTGGACTTCGCCTATATCAAGGCGACCGAGGGCGGCGACCACGTCGACCGGCGGTTCTCGACCAACTGGCATGCTGCGCGGGCAGCTGGCATCCGCCGCGGCGCCTACCACTTCTTCACGCTCTGCCGGAGCGGACGGGCCCAGGCCGCCCACTTCGTGCGCCACGTACCCGTCGACGTAAATGCCTTGCCGCCGGCCGTGGACCTCGAATTTCCCGGCAACTGCGACCGCCGGCCCTCACGGGCCAAATTCCACAAGGAGTTGGGCGATTTCCTGCGCATCGTCGAGGCGCGCTACGGCAAGCCTGCCGTTCTTTATGTCACCCGGGTATTCGACAGCCGCTATCGCGTCAGCGCGACCCTTGACCGACCACTCTGGCTTCGCAGCCTCCATGCCGAACCCAGCTTCGGCGCACGCCCATGGGCCATCTGGCAGGTGTCGAATGTCCGCACGCTGGATGGAGTGAACGGTCACGTGGACTGGAACGTGGCAGCCCGCTAGCTCTCTCGCGCATGGCTATTCTTTCCGACCGCTGGATTCGTGAGCAAGCGCAGACAAACGGCATGATCGAGCCGTTCGTGGAGGCCCAGCGCCGTGAGGGCTGCATCAGCTACGGGCTTAGCTCCTACGGCTACGACGCGCGCGTCGCGGACGAGTTCAAGATCTTCACCAACGTTGACAATGCAGTCGTCGACCCGAAGGATTTTGCGTCCAACAGCTTCGTCGATCGCAAGACCGACTGCTGCATCATCCCGCCGAACAGCTTCGCGCTGGCGCGCACGGTCGAATATTTCCGCGTCCCACGGGACGTGCTGGTCATCTGCCTGGGCAAATCCACCTACGCGCGCTGCGGGATCATCGTGAACGTCACTCCGCTGGAGCCCGGCTGGGAGGGTCATGTGACGCTGGAATTCTCGAACACGACTCCGTTGCCGGCGAAGGTCTACGCCAACGAAGGCGCGTGCCAGTTCCTGTTCCTGCAGGGCAACGAGCCGTGCGAGGTGAGCTACGCCGACCGCGCCGGCAAATATATGGGCCAGCGCGGGGTCACGCTGCCGAAGCTGTAAGATGAACCTTGAACAAGTGCGAACGCTGGACGCGGCAGACCGACTGCGGCCAGTGCGGGATCGGTTCGTCCTGCGGGATGGTGTGATCTACCTCGACGGAAATTCGCTCGGCGCCTTGCCGAAAGCGACGGCGCCGCACCTTGCGGAAGTAGTCGAGCGCCAGTGGGGCGAGGACCTGATCACCAGCTGGAACAAGCATGGCTGGATCGACTGGCCGCAGCGGATCGCGGCGAAGCTCGCGCCCATCGTCGGAGCCAAGCCGAACGAGTTGCTGATCGCGGACTCGACGACGGTTTGCCTGTTCAAGCTATTGGCCGCCGCAGTGGCTGCCCAGCCGGGCCGCTCGTCGATTCTGACGGAGGAGGCCAATTTCCCGACGGACCTTTACGCAGCGCAGGGATTGGCGACCCTTCGTCCTGACGTGAGGCCCCGGACAGTTCCTCGCGAAGACATCCCCTCAGCCATCGACCAGGACACGGCGGTCCTGTTCCTGACTCACGTCGACTATCGCAGCGGCCTTCGTCACGACATGGCCGCCCTCAACGAGACGGCCCATGCCATGGGCGCGCTCACTCTGTGGGACCTGTCGCACAGCGCCGGCGCGGTCGAGCTCGAACTCAACCGCAGCGGCTGCGACCTCGCCGTCGGCTGCGGCTACAAATATCTGAACGGCGGCCCGGGAGCGCCGGCCTTCCTCTACGTCTCCGAGCGGCTGCAGGGCCGGCTGCAGTCCCCGCTGAGCGGCTGGATGGGACACGCCGCACCGTTCGCGTTTGCCGGCAAGTACGAGCCCGCGCCCGACATTCGCCGCTTCCTCACGGGGACGCCTTCGATCCTGGCGCTGGCAGCGCTCGATGCGGGCCTCGACACGTTCGGGGGGGTCGCAGTCGCGGATCTCGAAGCAAAGTCCCAAGAGCTGACCCGCTTCTTCATAGAAGCCGTCGAGGACCGGTGCGGCTCGGAAACGCAGCTCGCCAGCCCTCGTGACCCGAAGGCGCGCGGCAGTCACGTCTGCTTCGCCCATCCGCAAGGGTATGCCGTGATGCAGGCGCTGATCGCCCGCGGCATCGTCGGCGACTTCCGGCCGCCCGATCTCATTCGGTTCGGCTTCGCGCCGCTGTACAACGGCTATGAGGACGCCTGGCACGCGGCCGACGCGCTTGCCGCCATCCTGTCGACCCGCGAGTGGGACCGGCCCCGCTTCCTCGAGTGGCAGAAGGTAACCTAGGCCGGCTCTTTCACCTTCTGCTGCGCAGCGTGGGCCGAGTCCTCCGCAAGGAGCTGCCGCGAGCGATGGATCATATCGACCCAGTTGGCGAAAGCGTGCGCGAGGACGGACACGAGATCCTTCAGCGGTCCGTCCTTCAGGCAGCCATCCTGATCGAAGCTGTCGTCCGTCACATGGCCCAGATAGGCTTCGGGCTGCTGCATGATCGGCATGTTGAGGAAGACCGCCGCCTGACGGATCTGGTGATTGGCGCCGAAGCCGCCGATGGAGCCGGGGGAAGCCGTGACGATCGCGCCCGGCTTCTTGTCGAACACGCTCTGTCCGTAAGGGCGTGAGCCGACGTCGATGGCGTTCTTCAGGACGCCCGGAATGCCGCGATTATATTCGGGAGAGACGAAGAGCACGCCGTCTGCCGCAGCGATCTGCTCGCGGAAGCGCACCCACTGCTCCGGCGGGCTGCCGTCCAGGTCCTGGTTGTAGAGCGGCAGGTCGCCGATCTCGATCATCGAACAGTCGAGATTGTCGTTGCGGATCGCGCAGATGGACCGCGCGACCTTCCGGTTCAGGCTATCCTTGCGCAGGCTGCCGACGATGATCGCGATCTTGTAGGCCATGTGCGAGCTCCCTTTCCGCTGCAAGCCCAATACTCCTCCGGAGCAAAGGTTGCGATTGCCGTTGTTACGGAGCGCGCCGGGTACGCTCCACCAGATATCCGTGCAGCGACGCGATCTCGTGGTCCGTGAAGTGGGTGAAAGCCTTGCGCGAGACGCCGGTCATCATCTTCAGCTCCTTGCCCGACGGCGGCAAGCCGGTGCGCATCAGCTTTGTAAAGGCCGCAAGGTCGTAGCTGCCGGTGATCGTCAAGTCCGGAGCCATCGTGCCGGGCTCGGCCTCCTTCCCCGAAAGCGTCGAGCCATGGCAGCCGCTGCAGACGGTCACCGCAATGTGCCGGCCGGCGGCGAACTGTGGTCCGAGGTCCGCCGCGCGCGCATTCGCATAATCCTGGACCACGACCGGAGCCGTCTTGAATTTGCCTGCGACGAGCCCGATCCGGCCGAGCGGACCGACACGCCGCGCTGGCGTTTCCCGACCGCCCGCTGGGGCCGCGCGGATCGCCTTGATCAGCGAACTGACCTCCGCGTCCGTGAGGTCCTGATAACTTTCGGACGGCATGACGAGCAGCGGCTCGCCTCGATAGCCGACGCCCTGGCGGATGGCCTGGGCGAGCTGCTGGTCCGTAGCCTGCTTCGCGACGAGCGTCAGGTTGGGCGCGTAGAGGGTTGCGATCTTCGCATCGTCGAGAAACTTGGCGCCATGCAGGTCGGACCCATGGCACTCTGCACAGGCGCGCGTCAGGAGGAGGTGATTGCCCTCCTCGACGCTCGCCCGCTGCATCGGGATGAGCTTTTCAGCGTGCGGCTCGACCCTGGCGTTCAGCGCATTGTTCGACGCGAACCAGACGTAACCAGGCGCCGCGACGATCAGCAGCAGCACGAGACCCAGGACGTACCCCGTCCAACGCAATACCTTCGCCATTTCCAATTGCCCCCAATTGTGAGGGCGCCATAGCGAAGTTCAGCGGCGACGGGAATCGTGCCGGATATTGGCGGGACGGCCGCGCCTTCCGGTGCTGCGAACACGGTCGCGGCGCTGAGGTGCCGAACGCGGTCCGCCGTAGCTGCCTTCGGGCAATTCGAAGCGCAGCGAGCCGCTGACGGGATTAGCCTCCGCGAGCCTCAGGGTAAGCCGCTGGCCGACGCGATAGGTCTCCCCGCTCTCCTCGCCGACGAGCTGGCGCGCCGCCTCATCGTAGCGGAAATATTCCTGACCAAGCGTCGAAGCGAGGACGAGTCCGTCGCCGCCGAGGTCCTCCACGGTCGCGAAGAAGCCGAACGGCTGCACGCCGGTGATGCGGCACTCGACGAGTTGGCCGACCTGGTCGGCGAGGAAGGCAGCGACATACCTGTCGATCGTCTCCCGCTCCGCCTCCATCGCGCGGCGTTCGAGCATGGAGATCTTCTCGCCGATCTCTTCGAACCGCTCTTCTTCGCCCGGAGGCAGGCCGCCGTCCCCGAGCTTGTAAGCGGTGACGAGCGCGCGATGGACCAACAGGTCGGCGTAGCGGCGGATGGGCGAAGTGAAGTGCGCATAGGTCGCAAGCGCGAGGCCGAAGTGCCCCAGCCGCTCCGGTCCGTAGCGCGCCTGCATCTGCGTGCGGAGCAACTGCTCCATGATCTCGGCGCGGCCGTTCGAGTCACCGATCCGCTCAATGATGCGGTTGAAGGTGCTCGGCTTGACCACCTGCCCCAGCGCAAATTCGAGGTCGAAGGTCGCGAGATAGTCTTTCAGCGCGACCAGCTTCTCGCGGCTGGGGCCCTCGTGGACGCGATACATGACCGGCGCCTTCTTCGCCTCCAGCGCGCGGGCGGCGGCAACGTTGGCGGCAATCATGAAGTCCTCGACGAGGCGGTGCGCATCGAGCCGATCGCGCGGAGCGATCGAAGTGATGCGGCCCTTTTCGTCGAGCATCACTCGGCGCTCGGGAATGTCGAGCTCGAGCGGCTCACGCTTGTTGCGGGCGGCGAGCATGGCGCGCCAGGCTCCCCACAACGGTTGCAGGGCGGTTCGGACCAACTCCTGGGGAACGGCGCCCTCGACCTCCGGCATGGAGCACGTAGGCGAGCTGACCTCGACCTTCTCTTCGCCCGCTGCATCGATTGCGGCCTGTGCATCCTCGTACGCAATGTTTGCAGCGACGCAAATCTTGGCGCGCGTAAATCGCCAGCTCTTGAGCGATCCGTCCTTGGCGATCTTCAGGTGACAGGCCATTGCGGCCCGAACCTGCCCTTCCTTCAGCGAGCAGATGTCGGCGGACAGTTCCTCCGACAGCATCGGGACGACGCGGTCGGGGAAGTAGACGCTGTTGCCGCGCGCCCTCGCCTCGCGGTCGAGCTCGGAGCCGGGGCGGACGTAGTAGCTGACGTCGGCAATCGCGACGATCGCCTTCCAGCCACCCTTGTTGTCCTCGTCATCGTCCGGGGCCGCCCAGATGGCGTCGTCATGGTCGCGCGCGTCGGCGGGGTCGATTGCGACGATCGGCAGATGCGTCAGGTCTTCGCGCTCGCCGAGCGGCAGCTTCGCGACCCGATGCGCTCCGTCGATCGCTTCCTGCCGGAATTCGTGGCGGAGGCCATGCTTGTGAATGGCGATCAGGCTGAAGCTGCGCGGCGCGAACGGATCTCCAAGCACCGCGTCGACGCGCGCCTGTACTCGCGGCGGGCGTCCCGAGACTTCGCACAGCACGAGGTCGCCGGGCTCGGCGTCTTTCAGGTCGCTGATCGCAAGCTCGCGCCGCTCCTTCTTCTCCACCGGGGTCAGCCAGAAACGTTCGCCCTCCTTCTTCACGACGCCCAGCACCAGCTCGGCCGAGCGCATGAGCTTTTTCATCGGGTGGGCGACGTAGCCCTGCCCGCGCTCCTCGGTCCGGGCGAGGATGCGATCTCCGATGCCGAGCGCCCCGCGCCGGCCGCGCTCGATCACGCGAAGGCGTGGAGGCGGCCCGTCGGCGTGCCACTGCTCCGGCACCGCGAAGATGTTGCCGCTGTCGTCGGCCTCGACGATCCGCAGCACGGTGACCTTCGGAACTCCCCCCGCCTTGTGGAAAGCGCGGCCGGGGGCGCTGTCGATCAGCCCCTCGTCGGCCATGTCCTTCAGCAGCGACTTGAGCAGGATCTTGTCCTGGCCCGACAGGCCGAAGGCGCGCGCGATCTCGCGCTTGCCCGCCGGCTGGTCGGACGTCGCGATGAAGTCGAGAATCTGCTTGCGGTTGGGGAGCCCGGCCGAACGTTTGCGAACCATGTCGAGGCCCTAAACGCGCCTAGCGCAGCTGGCTATCCTTGCTGCCCCGACGATTGATCGTGGAGTGCACCACGGCCTTGTCGCGTTCCGACTGGCAGGCGATGCAGGTGCGTACGCCCGGAAGCGCCTCGCGCCGCTTCTTCGGGATGATCTCGCCGCAATCGTCGCATTCCTCCGCGCTCTCGCCCTGCGGCGTGAGTGCGCGGGCGCGAAGGATCGCATCCTTCACCGTGTCGTCGATCTGGTCCTGAACCGCGCCATCGCGCGTCCATCCACCGGCCATGAGCGTTCCTTTCTCCCTGTTATATAGGGAGAAAGCCGGTCTATTTCACGGGTTCCGGAGGAGGAGCGAGGTATGGCTTGAAGGCGCCGCCGGGCACGGCGGAGGCGACGGGGCTTTCGAAGCCATCCTTGCTCACGGACGACACGCCGAAGACCCAGTCGTCCACGCGAACGCCTTTCAGAGTACTGCTCCAAGAACTTCGGTGCCCCGTTTCGTCCGGCTCCTCGCCGATGTGCAAAGCAGGCTTCCACGAGATGCCGCCCGGAACAGGCTGCCAGCGAGATTCATCCGTGCGGCGCATGTAGACGACGAAGCGGTCTGCACCTTCGATCGGATACCACCATAGGGTGGTGTCGGTACTTACTGCACCCTCCGCCCGAGCTTCGGGCGGCGGCGGAGCGCTGGCGATTGCGGCTAGCGCCGCGACATTCAGCTTCGTGACCTTCTCCAGATAGGGGAAGTCCATGTTCTCGATCGTATCGCCGTACTTGATGCCCTTCTCGGTGCGCAGGTCCTGGTGCTGCCAGTTGTAATTCTCGACCGCGACAGAGAAGCGCACGGCCGGATAGCCCGCATTCAGGAACTCGGTGTGGTCGCCGCCGCGGCCGAAGCGGTCGTTGCGCCAGACCTGCATGACGTCGAGACCGATGTTCAGCCGATCCGCCAGCGTATCGAGGAAGCGCGAGATGTTGCGCGACGGCGCGTCATTCTCGCCGCCGAGGCTGCGGAGGTCCTTCGCCAGCTGCTCATGCCCCTGCCACCGCGGGCCCTCGGAAAAGACGCGCACGAGCCTGTCGTTGCAGACCCCGTCGGATCCGCAGCTGTTGCCGATGATGTCGTTGTTGAGGTTCGCAACGACGTTCCACCCCTGCTTCTTCGCGTAATCGGCGAGCACCTTGCCGCCGTAGAGGCCCTGCTCCTCACCCGAGAGCGCGGCGTAGACGATCGTGCCAGGGAACTTGTGTTTCGACAGCACTCTCGCGGCCTCGATTACGGCAGCGGTGCCGGAGCCGTCGTCGTTTGCGCCCGGCGCATCCGACGTGAAGTTCATCACGTCGGTAACCCTGCTGTCGATGTGACCGGTGATGATGACCACGTCGTTCGACCGGTCGGTTCCGCGCTGGATGGCAATCTGGTCGCAAATCCGCGTCGGTGTCGGAACGCGCTTACCGGTGAAATTGTCGCACGGGCGCTGCGTTGCGAGGCCGAAGCTCTTGAACCGCCCCTGCGTCCAATCGAGCGCCGCGCCGATGCCGCGCTTCGGATCGGTCTGAGAGGATAGCGTGTGGCGGGTGCCGAAGCTCACCAGCTTCTCGACCGTCCGTTTCATCTCGGCACCGCTGACCGGCGCGATGATCTCCTTCAGCCTTGCATCGGGTGAAGGCGGCGCCGCAGCAATCAACAACAGGCAGGGAAGCAGTCCAACTTTACGCACGCAACGTCTCCTTCTCCGGCAAGCGCAACTGGCATTTGCGGGACCGCGGGTCTAGGGGAGCGGCAACCTCAGAACAGCTGATTCAAGGACATTTTCATGTTGCGCGAGATCGACCATTTCATCGGCGGCGAGAGCTACTCCTCGGGTGAACGCAGCGGCGACGTTTTCGACCCCAACCAGGGCCAGGTGCAGGCGAAAGTCCGGCTCGGCACCGCCGCCGATCTCGAGCGCGCGGTCGATGCAGCCAAGGCCGCCCAGCCCGCCTGGGCCGCGACGAACCCGCAGCGCCGAGCCCGCGTCATGTTCAAGTTCAAGGAGCTGGTCGAAGCGCACATGGACGAGCTCGCCCACGCACTCTCGTCCGAGCACGGCAAGGTCATTGCCGACGCCAAGGGCGACGTTCAGCGCGGCCTCGAGGTCATCGAATTCGCGACCGGCATCCCGCAGGCGCTGAAGGGCGAATATTCGATGGGGGCCGGCCCCGGCATCGACGTCTATTCGATGCGCCAGCCGCTCGGCATCGGCGCTGGCATCACGCCGTTCAACTTCCCGGCGATGATCCCGATGTGGATGTTCGGAATGGCCATCGCCTGCGGCAACGCCTTCATCCTGAAGCCGTCCGAGCGCGACCCGACCGTGCCGATACGCCTCGCGGAGCTGATGAAGGAAGCAGGCCTGCCCGACGGCATCCTCAACGTCCTCCACGGCGACAAGGAGATGGTCGACGCTATCCTCGACCATCCGGACATCAAGGCGGTCAGCTTCGTCGGATCGTCCGACATCGCGCAGTACATCTACTCGCGCGGGACCGCGAACGGGAAGCGCGTGCAGGCCTTCGGCGGCGCGAAGAACCACGGCATCGTCATGCCCGACGCCGACCTCGACCAGGTCGTCACCGACCTTACCGGTGCGGCCTTCGGCTCGGCGGGCGAGCGCTGCATGGCGCTTCCGGTCGTCGTTCCCGTCGGCGAGGAAACCGCCAACGCGCTGCGCGAAAAGCTGATCCCCGCGATCGAGAAGCTGCGCGTCGGCGTCTCCACCGACCCTGAGGCGCACTACGGCCCGGTCGTCACCAAGGCGCACAAGGAAAAGGTCGAGCGCTACATCCAGATGGCGATCGACGAAGGCTCGGAGCTGGTCGTCGACGGCCGCGGCTTCACGCTGCAGGGGCATGAGGAAGGCTTCTTCATCGGCCCGACCTTCTTCGATCACGTGAAGCCGACGATGCAGACCTACAAGGAAGAGATCTTCGGTCCGGTCCTGCAAATGGTCCGCGCCAAGGACTTCGAAGAGGCGGTCCGCCTTCCGTCCGAGCATGAGTATGGCAACGGCGTCGCCATCTTCACCCGCAACGGCCACGCCGCCCGCGAATTCACCGCGCGCGTGAACGTCGGCATGGTCGGCGTGAACGTGCCGATCCCGGTGCCGGTCAGCTATCACAGCTTCGGCGGGTGGAAGCGCTCGGGCTTTGGCGACATCAACCAGTACGGCATGGAAGGCGTGAAGTTCTGGACGAAGAACAAGGTCGTCACCCAGCGCTGGCCGGACGGCGAAGCGCACGGCGAGAGTGCCTTCGTCATCCCGACGTTCGCCTGACAAAAGGGGCTCCTCACGGAGTCCCGCTTCGGTCAGATGATCGTATAGGGAAACGGCTGCCGTAGTACGGCGTTGAAGGGGGGTATGATGCGCTTCTACGTCCCGATTGCCATCCTTGCCTCCGTCACAGGGCTGGTCGCCTGTAGCGGCGGACGCGATCCCGTCGCCGACGAGGCCAACAATGCGGCCGCTGTTCCGACCGACGTGGACGTCCTCCCACCGGACGAGAGCGTCGCAACGCCGACCAACGACCTCGAAAATGGGGACGACGAGGATGTGAACGTCGGAGCCGCGGACGGCGATACGAAGACGATCCCCGCCGCCTTCCACGGGCGCTGGGCTCTCACTCCGGCGGATTGTTCCGGTGCCCGCAGCGACACCAAGGGCCTGCTGATCATTTCGGCCGATTCGTTGCGTTTCTACGAGGCGCAGGCGAAGCCCAAGGGCGACCTGAAGCTGACGCCGAAGTCCGTAAGCGGCGATTTCGCCTTCACGGGCGAGGGCATGAGCTGGAAGAAGTATGAGGCGCTTGAGCTTCAGAAGAATAAGCTCGTGCGGACCGAAAGCGGCCCGATGGCCAGCTACACCTACGCGCGCTGCACTAGCTAGCGGACCAGCTTACCCGGATTCATGATGCCAAGCGGGTCGAGCGCGTGCTTGATCGCGCGCAATGCATGGAGCTTGGCCGGAGGGCCCAGCCGCTCCAGCTCGTCGATCTTCATCTGCCCGATGCCATGCTCGGCCGAGATCGATCCGCCCGCAGCGACCACGAGGTCGTCGACGACGTGTGTGATCCGCCCGCCTTCGCTCGCGTACCAGTCGGGTGCGGCGTGAGTTCCGGCGCGGACGTGGAAGTGCACGTTTCCGTCGCCGAGATGGCCGAACGCGCTGGCGATTACTCCGGGGAAAGCGCGCTCCACTTCAGCTGAGGCGTCGACGATGAAGCGAGGCATGGCGGCAACCGGGACGGAGATGTCGTGGGCCAGCGTTGGACCTTCGGCGCGCTCCGCCTCCGAGATGGAATCGCGGATGCGCCAGAAGGCGTCGGCCTGGCCTTCGTTCGACGCCAGCACGGCGTCGCCGATTATGCCGTGCTCCAGCGCTTCGCCGAGCATTCGTTCTATGTCGGCGGCAATATCCGTTGCGGGATCGGAGGTCGTCGCCTCGATCAGCAAGTGCCAGGCCTGGTTGCTCTCCAGCGGGGCCCGGGTGCCGGGAATATGCTTCAGGACCAGCTGCAGGCAGTCGTCCGGGACGAGCTCGAAACCCTCGATGCTGCTCGTACGGCCTTCCAGGAACCGCAACAGGTCGAGCGCCTTCATCGGACTCTCCGTCCCGACCCAAGCAACCGCGCGCGAGGCGACGGCCGGAACCAGCCGCAAGGCGACGGCCGTGATAACGCCGAGCGTGCCTTCCGCGCCGATCAGCAACTGGTCGAGGCTGTAGCCGCGATTGTCCTTCTTCAGGCCCGACAGGCCGTCGTGGACCGACCCATCCGGCAGAACCGCTTCAACGCCTGCCACCAGCGATCGCATGGTCCCGAACTTCAACACCTGCGTCCCGCCGGCGTTGGTCGAGGTCAGGCCTCCGATAGTGCAGCTCCCCCGCGAGCCAAGTGTCAGCGGAAAGCGCATCCCAACACCGTTAGCGCGATGGTGCAGTTCTTCGAGGATCACGCCCGCTTCCGCGACCGCCAGCCGGTTCTCCGCGCTGATGGAGCGGATGCGATTCATCCGGCGCATGGAAAGAATTACGGCCGAGCCATCGGCGGGCGGGGTCGCCCCCCCGACCATGCCCGTATTGCCGCCCTGGGGAACCAGCGCGACGCGGGACTCGCCCGCCAGTCGCACGATCTCCGCGGCTTCTTCGGTCGACGACGGACTCAAGATTCCCGCGGCATTCCCGTGAAAGCGCCCGCGCCAGTCGTTCAGCCAGGGCTCGACGTCCGAAGGATCGGTGATCGCCGCCTTCGGGCCGAAGCGGGACCGCACGTCCTCGATCAATCGCTGCGCGTCACTCATCAGAGATGTGTTGGCATCTGCGCGGCACGCGGGCAAATCGCAATGGTGACCGACCGGCCCAAGATCACCCTTGTCGTTGCGCGCGCCACCAATGGCGTGATCGGGCGCGACGGCACGCTGCCCTGGCGAATCTCGGCGGACCTGAAGCGGTTCAAGCGCCTGACGATGGGCACGGTTATGGTGATGGGCCGCAAGACGTTCGACAGCCTGCCCGGCCTCCTGCCCGGACGACGGCACGTCGTGCTGACGCGAGACCGGAGCTGGTCCGCCCCGGGCGCGGAGATCGTTCATTCGGTGGAGGAAGCGATTGCCCTGGCCGGCAGCGAACCGATCTCCGTCATCGGCGGGGCGGAGATCTTCGACTTGTTCCTGCCCCATGCGGACCGGCTTGAGCTGACCGACGTGCTGGCCCCCATCGCCGGGGACACGGTCATGGCGGATCCACGCTCAGACGAAAGCTGGCGCGAGATTGGACGCGAAGATCATTCCGCCGAGGGTGAGACCCCGGCTTTCAGCTTCGTAACGCTGGAGCGATCGGCCTGATTAGCCGCCGCTGCGGCCGCGGATCGACTGCTGATCGACGCCCATCCGCCGCTTCTCATCGAGGAAGTCCTGGGAGGCTTCCTCCGCTGCCTGCCACTCCGCCTTGGTGTGGCAGATCTTGCGAGGGATGACGGATCCAACGAACTGCTCCCGCTTGCAGACGACCTTGTCGCCGTCGTCGACCTTCTTCTTGGCGGGCGCCGGAGCAGCCGGAGCAGCGGTGTCCTGCGCGATGGCGGCGGTTGAGAACAATGCAACAGCCGAGAGGGCAAACAGGATGCGCATGGGAAGCACTCCGGTTGGATTGGAAGCCGGCAAATTGCTCGCCAACCCTGTTGCTGTCAATAACAAGTAAACCGGATCAAGGCTTTAGCTCCTGCGCCTGCGGCCTCGAGCGCGCGTAAGTGCGGTAGCGGCGCATCTGATCGGCGAGGACGCCGTCGACCACCGCCGCGAGCTTGTCGGCGCCGCCTTCGGCAAAGCCCGCTGCCCGATAATCGAGCGTCACCTTCGAACCGCCCGCGATCCGTTCGACCGTGACGTCCATCACGCCGGTCGTGGCCTGATACAGCAACGGTCCCAGCGGCCCGGTCATGAGGAGGCGCTTGCCAGGATCGAGGAAGGTCACGCGCATGTGCTCGATACCGCCGCCCGATGGGAAGCGCTCGCAAAAGCATCCGCCAGGACTGAGCGCCAGGCTCAGGTTCGCGGAATCCCCGCTGTAGGTATGGTCCTTGTTCCACCAGTCGCCGATGCGGGTGAAGGCGTCGAAAGCCACCGCGGGCGGGACGACGAGCTGTACGGTTTCTCTAACGTGCAGGCCGTTCGGATTGGCGCTGACGACATCGGCATTGGCCGCGGTCGAAACGGCGAACAGGCCCGCTGCAAGGATCCACTTCATGGGCACCCCCCTTGCAGGCGAGGATGCCCGCAACAGTGTTAGCTGTCGAGGATGGCGTCGATCTCCGCGGCGACGTCCTCGACGCTGCCCATTCCATCGACCCGGCGGACCAGCTCGCGCTCCTCGTAGTAGGGGAGGATCGGCGCCGTCTTGGCGCGATACTCGGCGAGGCGAGTGCGCACCGTTTCCTCATTGTCGTCGGGACGGCGCTTGAACTCGTGGCTGCCGCAGACGTCGCAGGTGTTCTCGACCTTCGGCAACTTGAACTTGTCGTGATAGCCCGCGCCGCAGACGGCACAGGTGAAACGTCCAGTAATCCGCTCGACAAGCGCATCCTCGTCGACGCAAAGCTCGATGACGCAATCGAGGGTGCGCCCGCGCTCTGCCAGGAGCAGGTCGAGCGCTTCAGCCTGCGCGCGCGTACGGGGATAGCCGTCGAAGATCGCGCCGGCTTCGCCCATGTCGTCGAGCCGCTCGCCGATCAGGGCGCTGACGATAGCGTCGCTGACGAGCTCACCGGCTTCCATCACCGCTTTGGCCTTCAGGCCAACCGGCGAGCCGGTCGCAACCGCTGCCCTCAGCATGTCGCCGGTCGATAGCTGGATCATGCCGCGCTCGGCCTGAAGCCTTTGCGCCTGGGTGCCCTTGCCCGCCCCCGGCGGACCGAGAAGGATGATGTCCATCGTGTCGGCGCTCTCCCCTGTTCGCCGGTGGTGGTCAGCGGCGACGGCTGGTCTTCAGCTTCGCCTTCTTGATCAGATCGCCATATTGATGCGCGATCAAGTGGCTCTGGATCTGCGCGACCGTGTCCATCGTCACGTTGACGACGATGAGGAGGCTGGTGCCGCCGAGGTAGAAGGGCAGGCCGGCCTGGCTGAACAGGATCTCCGGGATCAGGCAGATCAGCACCAGGTAAGCGGCGCCGATCACCGTGATCCGGCTGATCAGGTAGTCGAAGTAATGTTCGGTCGCCTTGCCCGGACGGATGCCGGGGATGAAGCCGCCGTGGCGCTTCAGGTTCTCCGCCGTCTCCTCGCTGTTGAACTGAACCGCAGCGTAGAAGAAGCAGAAGAAGGCGATGCCGAGGCCGTAGAGCAGCAGGTACAGCGGCGAGCCGTGCTGCAGGTAGGTGCTGATCGTGATCAGCCAATCGCTCGAATCGGAGTTGCTGTTGGCACCGGCCATTTGAATGACGGTCAACGGCATCAGCAGCAGCGACGAGGCGAAGATCGGCGGGATGACGCCGGCGATGTTGATCTTGATCGGCAGGTGGCTGCGCTCGGCCTGCATCATTCCGCGCGCCGTCTGGCGCTTCGGATACTGGATCGGGACGCGCCGCTGGGCCCGCTCGATGAAGCAGATGAAGAGCACGAGGCCGACTGCCAGGGCGATGATGCCGACGACGACGATCGGATTCATCGTGCCGGTGCGGCCGCCTTCGAACAGCTGCGCGATGTGCAGCGGAAGCGACGCGACGATGCCGGCCATGATTATTAGCGAGACGCCGTTGCCGATGCCGCGACTGGTGATCTGCTCGCCGATCCACATCAGGAACAGAGTGCCGCCGACCAGGCTAATCGTTGCTGCAACGCGGAACATCAGGCCCGGCTCGACGACCGCCCCGATGCCTTGGGTGGCGCCAAGGCTCTCAAGGCCCACGGCGATGAAATAGCCCTGCACCGAGGTCAGGAGGACCGTCAGGTAACGGGTGTACTGGTTGAGCTTCTTGCGCCCGGTCTCACCCTCTTTCTTCAGTGCGAGCCACGGCTGGTAGAGGGTGGCGCCGAGCTGAACGACGATGGACGCCGTGATGTACGGCATCACGCCAAGCGCGATGATGCTCATGCGCGACAGCGAGCCGCCGGAGAAGGTGTTGAAGAAGTCGAGTACGCCGCCCTTCTGCGTGTCGAAGAGGTGCGCCATTGCCGTGGGATCGATGCCCGGCATCGGGACGTAGGATAGCAGCCGGAACAGGATCAGCGCGCCCAGGGTGAACCAGAGCCTCTTTTGAAGCTCGGTAGCCTTGGAGAAGTTCGCAAGGCTGATGTTGGACGCCATTTGCTCGGCTAGAGATGCCATTCAATCTGTTCCCGGACTGCGCAGCGGCGGTGCTGCAGTTTCTCCCCGCCGCCGCATATAGGGCGTCCGGGTGGCCAGTCTAAGCCCCCCGGACGATTAATGCCCTTTAGGCTTCGGCCTTCGCGCGATTCTTCGCGCTGCCCTTCTTGGCAGCGGCGAGCTCGGCCGGGTTCTTGCGCTCGATGATCTCGATCGAACCGCCGGCCTTCTCGACCGCCTCGCGGGCGCCCTTCGACGCGCCGGCGATCTTCAGGGACAGCTTTGCCTTCAGCTCACCCTTGCCGAGGAGGCGGACGCCGTCCTTGCCCCCGCGAGCGAGGCCAGCGGCCTTCAGCGCGTCGTGGTCGAGCGTGCCCTTGACGTCGAGCTTGCCGGCGTCGATCGCTTTCTGGACCGCACCGATGTTCACCTCGGCATAGTCCTTGGCGAAGATGTTGTTGAAGCCGCGCTTCGGCAGCCGCATGTGCAGCGGCATCTGACCGCCTTCGAAGCCGAAGATCGACACGCCCGAGCGGCTGGTCTGACCCTTCTGGCCGCGGCCCGAGGTCTTGCCCTTGCCGGAACCGATGCCGCGGCCGACGCGGATGCGTCCCTTGCGTGCACCAGCATTGTCGCGGAGTTCGTTGAGTTTCATTTTATCTGCACTCGCTTTCGCTTTTGTCGCGCATGACCCCGCCGAAGCGGGGCCAATTCGTTGTTATTTAGGCGGCTTCGACGCTCACGAGGTGCGCTACCTTGCGGACCTGGCCGAGAACCTCAGGGGTCCCTTCCACTTCCACAGTGCGGTGCATCTTGTTCAGGCCGAGGCCGACGAGGGTCGCCCGCTGCGTCTTGTCGCGGCGGATGGGCGAACCGGTCTGGGTGATCTTGATCTTCGCCATGACGCTTACTCCGTGATCGCTTCGGCCTGAGCCTCGGCTTCCGCGGTGCTCGCGCCGCCACGGCCCAGGAGGTCCGCAACCTTCTTGCCGCGACGCTGGGCCACAGAACGCGGGCTCGTCTGGTCCTTTAGCGCCTCGAAGGTCGCGCGGATCATGTTGTACGGGTTGGACGTGCCCACCGACTTGGTGACGACGTCGGCAACGCCGAGGCTTTCGAAGATGGCGCGCATCGGACCGCCGGCGATGATGCCGGTTCCCGCCGGGGCGGTGCGGACCGTCACGCGGCCTGCACCGAAGTGGCCAAGGCCGTCATGATGCAGCGTGCGGCCGTCACGCAGCGGAACGCGGATCATCGCCTTCTTCGCAGCGGCAGTCGCCTTGCTGATCGCTTCCGGCACTTCGCGGGCCTTGCCGTGACCGAAGCCGGCGCGGCCCTTGCCGTCGCCGACGACCACGAGGGCCGCGAAACCGAAGCGCTTGCCGCCCTTCACCGTCTTGGAAACGCGATTGATGTGGACGAGCTTCTCAATGAGCTCCTCGCCACCTTCATCGTCGCCGCCACGACCGCCACGACGGTCGTCCCGACGGCCACGGCCGCCACCGCGATCGTTGCCGCCACGGCCGCCACCACGGCCGCCGCGCGGACCGCGCGGGCCCCGGCCCTGCGGACGCTCGCCCCCAGGCGCAGCCGCGACTTCCGTCACGACCTCGGCCGGGGCTTCGTTGGTCTGGTTCTCGTCAGCCATTTAGAACTCCAATCCGCCTTCGCGGGCGGCATCGGCCAGGGCCTTCACCCGGCCATGGAACAGGAAGCCGCCACGGTCGAAGACGACCGTCGAAACGCCAGCCTTCTTGGCACGCTCGGCAAGGGTCTTGCCGACGGCAGCAGCGGCATCGCGGGTCGCGCCGGTCTTGCCCTTGACGTCCTTGTCGAGGGTCGAAGCCGATGCGAGCGTCTTGCCGGCAGCGTCGTCGATGACCTGCGCGTAGATGTGACGGCCGGAGCGGTGGACCGAAAGACGCGGCTTGCCCGCAGCACGTGCACGAAGCGACGTGCGCACGCGGCGCCGGCGACGGTCGAAGAGAGAGAGTTTCGCCATGGCTTACTTCTTCTTGCCTTCTTTGCGGAAGATGTACTCGCCGCGATACTTGATACCCTTGCCCTTGTAGGGCTCCGGCTTGCGCCAGCGGCGGATTTCGGCCGCGACCTGGCCGACCTTCTGCTTGTCGATGCCGCTGATCTCCACCGTGTTCGGGTCCGGCGTCTTCACGTCGACACCCTCGGGCACGGGGAAGTTCACGTCGTGGCTGTAGCCGAGCTGCAGGCGCAGGTTCTTGCCCTGGGCCGCTGCGCGGTAGCCGACGCCGGTGATCTCGAGCACCTTCTGGAAGCCCTCCGTCACGCCCGTGACGAGGTTCTGCACGTTGGTGCGCTGCATGCCCCAGGCGGCGCGGTTGCGCTGAGCGCTGGTCAGCGGGGTCACGCGGATCTCGCCCTCGGCAACCTCGTACTTCACGAGATCGTCGAGCAGCTGCATCGCGAGCGTGCCCTTCGGACCCTTCACGGTCAGCGTTCCGCTTTCCACGGTGGCGGTGACGCCAGCGGGGATTGCGATCGGTTTCTTGCCAATGCGGGACATCTTAGAACACCTCCGCCAGCACTTCGCCGCCGACATTCTGGTCGCGCGCTTCAGCGTCCGACAGCACGCCGCGCGGGGTCGACACGATGATCGTGCCGAGGCCGTTGCGGATGCGTGGAAGCTCGCGGGCGGCCGAATAGACGCGGCGGCCGGGCTTGGACACGCGGGCCAGATGCTGGATCGCGGGCTGGCCCTCGAAATACTTCAGGTCGATGCGCAGGCCCTTCGCGGGTCCCACGGCTTCTTCCGAATAGCCGCGGATGTAACCCTCGCGCTGGAGCACATCGAGCACACGGGCACGGAGCTTCGACGCCGGAGTCACAATGGAGTCCTTGCGTGCCTGCTGGCCGTTGCGAATGCGGGTGAGCATATCACCCAAAGGATCGGTCATCGCCATGCGTTGGCCCTTACCAGCTCGACTTCGTGACGCCCGGGATCAGGCCCTTGTTGGCCAGTTCCCGAAGCATGATCCGCGACAGGCGGAACTTGCGGTAGTAGGCGCGCGAACGCCCAGTCAGCTCGCAGCGGTTGCGAATGCGCGTCGGGTTACCGTTGCGCGGAAGCTCCGCCATCTTGAGCCGTGCGATCAGCCGCTCGGTCTCGTCCTTGGATTCGTCGTCCGCGATAGCTTTCAGCTTCTCGTACTTCGACGCATACTTCTGGACGAGCTTCTTGCGACGCTCGTTCTTGTTGATCGAACTCAGTTTCGCCATGACTTAAGTTCTTCTCCTTAGGAGAAGCAGGTCCTGCCCTTAGGCAGCCTGCTTCTGCTCCTCGTCACGCGGGAACGGGAAGTTGAACAGGCGCAGCAGCTCGCGCGCCTCTTCGTCCGTCTTCGCGGTGGTGGTTACGATGATGTCCATCCCCCGGACCTTGTCGATCTGATCGTAATTGATCTCGGGGAAGATGATCTGCTCCTTGAGGCCCATCGCATAATTGCCACGGCCGTCGAACGACTTGGGGTTGAGGCCCCGGAAGTCGCGGACACGCGGAAGCGCGATGGTGACCAGGCGGTCCAGGAACTCGAACATGCGGTCGCGGCGCAGCGTAACCTTCGCGCCGATCGGCATGCCTTCACGCAGCTTGAACTGTGCAATCGACTTCTTGGCCTTGGTGATCACCGGCTTCTGGCCGGAAATCGCCTGCATCTCGGCGGCAGCCGCCTCGACCTTCTTCTTGTCCTGGGTCGCCTCGCCGACGCCCATGTTGATGACGATCTTGTCGAGCTTGGGAACCTCGAGACGGTTCTTGTAGCCAAACTTCTCGGTCATCGCCTTGACGATGCGCTCTTCGTAGTCGGCCTTCAGACGCGGCGTGTAGCTCTCCGTCTTCGGGGCCTTCTTCGCCTTCTCGGCCTTCGGAGCGGCCTCGGTCTTCTCGACCTCGGCGGACTCGACCTGCGGCTCGTTCTTTTCGTCAGCCATGGATCAGTTCTCCAGACTTGGCCGCGACGCGGACCTTCTTGCCGTCACGCTCCTCGAAGCGGACGCGGGTCGCCTTGCCGGTCTTGGGGTCGGCAACAGCGACCTTCGACACGTGCAGCGGCGCTTCCTTGCGCTCGATCCCGCCCTGCGGGTTCACTTGGGTCGGCTTGCGGTGACGCGCGGCGACATTCACGCCGGACACGACGACCTTGCTCTCCTTCGGCATCGAGCGGATGACCTCACCGGTCTTGCCCTTGTCCTTGCCGGACAGGACGACGACCGTGTCACCCTTGCGGATCTTGGCAGCAGCCATGGTTACAGGACCTCCGGCGCAAGGCTGATGATCTTCATGTGCTTCTTGGCACGAAGCTCACGGACGACCGGGCCAAAGATACGGGTGCCGATCGGCTCCTCGTTCTTGTTGACCAGGACGGCGGCGTTGCTGTCGAAGCGGATCACCGAACCGTCGGGACGGCGGATGTCCTTGGCGGTACGCACGATCACCGCACGGTGAACGTCGCCCTTCTTCACGCGGCCGCGCGGAGCCGCTTCCTTGACGGAAACGACGATGATGTCGCCGACGCCGGCAACGCGGCGCTTGGAGCCGCCCAGCACCTTGATGCACTGAACGCGCTTGGCACCGCTGTTGTCCGCAACCTCGAGGTTGGACTGCATCTGGATCATGGTTCGACCCTTACCTTCTCAATAACTGCTCAGGCGTCCGCTTCGGCGACGTCTTCGGCCTTGGCCTTCTTCGTCGTCTTCGCGGCCGGCTTCTCGGCTTTCGCCTTGGCCGGAGCCTTCTTTTCTTCGACCGGGTTCGAAGCACCCTCGACGATCTCGACGGCTTCGGCCTTGGCGGCGCCGATGCGATCGACGACGGTCCAGGTCTTCAGCTTCGAAATCGGAGCGCATTCTTCGATGCGCACCTGCTCGCCCTGACGGAAGGCGTTCGCCTCGTCATGAGCATGGTACTTCTTCGACAGCCGGATGATCTTGCCGTACAGCGGGTGCTTCACCCGCCGCTCGACGCGGACCACCACGGTCTTGTCACCTTTGTCGGACACTACGGTGCCGGTCAGGACGCGCTTGGGCATTCCTTAGTCTCCTCAGCCCTGCGCCGGTTCGGCGGCACGGGTGCGTGCGTTCTGAAGCGTCTTGATGCGCGCGATGGTGCGGCGCACCTCGCGGACCCGCGACGGCTTCTCGAGCTGATTGGTCGCCGCCTGGAAGCGCAGGTTGAACTGCTCACGCTTCAGGTCCGCCAGCTGGGTCTGCAGCTGGTCGTCGGTCGCGACCTTCAGGTCGTCCTTCTTGGCCTTGGCCATGTTACTTTTCCTCCTCGACCATGGTCTCGCCCAGGCGAGCAACGACCTTGGTCTTGATCGGCAGCTTCTCGGCCGCACGCTCGAAAGCGGTCTTGGCGAGCGAGCCCGGAACGCCGTCCAGTTCGAACAGGATGCGGCCGGGCTTCACGCGAGCGACCCAGAACTCCGGAGCGCCCTTGCCCGAGCCCATGCGGACTTCGGCCGGCTTCGACGAAACCGGAACGTCCGGGAAAATTCGGATCCAGAGACGGCCGGAACGCTTGATGTGACGCGTGATCGCGCGGCGGGCCGCCTCGATCTGACGCGCGGTGATCCGCTCCGGCTCCATCGCCTTCAGGCCGAAGGCGCCGAAGTTGAGCTCGGTGCCACCCTTGGCCTTGCCATGGATGCGGCCCTTGAAGGCCTTGCGGAACTTGGTGCGCTTTGGTTGCAGCATCTTACTTAGTCCTCACAGAGCCTTAGCGACCGCGGTCTTCGCGGGCCGGACGGACGCCGGAGGTCTGAGCCTCCATCATCAACCGGTCCTGCGCAGTCGGGTCGTGGCCGAGAATCTCGCCCTTGAAGATCCACACCTTCACGCCGCACACGCCGTAGGCGGTGTGGGCTTCGGCTTCCGCGTAATCGACGTTGCCGCGCAGCGTGTGCAGCGGAACGCGACCCTCACGGTACCATTCGGTGCGGGCGATCTCGGCACCACCAAGACGGCCCGAGCAGGTGATACGAATGCCTTCGGCGCCCAGACGGAGAGCCGACTGCACCGCGCGCTTCATGGCGCGACGGAACGCGATACGGCGCTCGAGCTGGTCGGCGACGCCCTGGGCGACGAGCTTGGCGTCGATCTCCGGCTTGCGGATCTCGACGATGTTCAGGCTGACGTCCGAGCTGGTCATCGCACCGAGCTTCTTGCGAAGCTTCTCGATGTCCGCGCCCTTCTTGCCGATGATCACGCCCGGGCGAGCAGCATAGATGCTCACGCGGCAGATCTTGGCCGGACGCTCGATCACCACCTTCGAGATCGCGGCCTGCGGCAGCGTCGCGAGAATGTGCTTCCGGATCTTCAGGTCTTCCAGCAGCAGACGGCCGTAATCCTGGCCTTCCGCGAACCAGCGGCTATCCCAAGTCCGGTTGATCTGCAGGCGGAGCCCGACGGGAGAGGATTTCTGACCCATACTTATGCTTCTTCCTGCTCGCGGACGACGACCCGGATGCGGCTGAACGGCTTGACGATCCGGCTGGAACGGCCACGCGCACGGGTCGCGAACCGCTTCATCGAGATCGACTTGCCGACGCTCGCCTCCGACACGACCAGCGCGTCGACGTCGAGGTTATGGTTGTTCTCGGCATTGGCCACCGCCGACGCGAGGACCTTGCGCACATCGTCAGCCATCGCCTTGGGCGAGAACTGCAGGATGCTGAGCGCTTCCTCGACCTTGCGGCCGCGGATGAGGCCCGCGACGAGGTTCAGCTTGCGAGCCGAACCGCGGATCATGGTGCCGACGGCCAGCGCTTCCTTGTCGCCGACCTTACGGGGAGCTGCTTGCTTGCCCATTAGCGCTTGCCCTTCTTGTCCGAGGCGTGGCCCGGGAAGAAGCGGGTCGGCGCGAACTCACCGAGCTTCATGCCGACCATGTCTTCGTTGACCGACACCGGCACGAACTTGCGGCCGTTGTAGACGTTGAAGGTGAGGCCGACGAACTGCGGCAGGATCGTGGAGCGGCGCGACCAGGTCTTGATCGGCGCGCGGCCACCCTTTTCCTGCGCAGCTTCCGCCTTCTTCAGCAGCGAAAGCTCGACGAACGGGCCTTTCCAGATGGAACGGGCCATTGCTTAACCCTTCTTCTTCGCGTGACGGCTACGGATGATGAACTTGTCCGTCGCCTTGTTGTGACGGGTGCGAGCACCCTTGGTCGGCTTGCCCCACGGGGTGACCGGATGACGGCCGCCCGAGGTCCGGCCCTCACCACCGCCGTGCGGGTGGTCGACCGGGTTCTTGGCGACGCCGCGGGTCAGCGGGCGCTTGCCCATCCACCGGGTGCGGCCCGCCTTGGCAAAGGTCTGGTTGGCGTTGTCCGGGTTGGACACCGCGCCCACCGTCGCCATGCAGTCGGAGCGCACATAGCGCTGCTCGCCTGAATTGAGCCTGACGATGACCATTCCGCGGTCACGGCCGACGACCTGCACATAGGTGCCTGCCGCACGAGCGATCTGACCGCCCTTGCCCGGCTTCAGCTCGACGTTGTGAACGATCGTGCCGACCGGCATCTGGCCAATTTCCATGGCGTTGCCCGGCTTCACGTCGACCTTCTTGCCGGCGATCACCTTGTCGCCCGGAGCGAGACGCTGCGGAGCGATGATGTAGGCCTGCTCGCCGCCCTCGTAAGTCACGAGCGCGATGAAGGCCGACCGGTTCGGGTCGTACTCGAGCCGCTCGACGGTCGCCGCGACGTCCCACGTGCGACGCTTGAAGTCGATGTAGCGGTACTTTTGCTTGTGGCCGCCCGCGATGCCGCGCGAGGTCACGTGACCCTTGTTGTTGCGGCCGCCGGTCTTGCGCTTGCCTTCGGTCAGCGCCTTGACGGGCTTGCCCTTCCACAGCGCCGACTTGTCGACGAGGATGAGGCCGCGGCGCGCCGGAGACGTCGGCTTGTATTGCTTGAGTGCCATTAGCCCCGAACCCCTTCGGTAATGTCGATCGGATCCTGACCTTCGGCCAGCGTCACGATCGCCTTCTTGCTGTCGGAGCGCTGATAGGGCTGGCCCTTCCAGCGCTTGCTCTTGCCCTTGGAGACGATGGTGTTGACGCTCGCGACCTTGCGGCCAAACAGCGCTTCCACCGCAGCCTTGATCTCGGGCTTCGACGCGTCCTTCGCGACCTTGAAGACGACTGCATTCTGCTCCGCGAGCAGGGACGACTTCTCGGTGATGTGCGGGGCGACGATCACGTCGTAGTGACGCGTATCGACCGCTGCCTGCTGCTGCTTCTTAGCCATTGAAACGTGCCTCCAGGCGCTCGACCGCCGCCTTGGTCAGGACCAGGGTCTCGCAGCGCATGATGTCGTAGACGTTGGCGCCGACCGCCGGGAGCAGGTCGACATTGCCGAGGTTCGACGAAGCGCGGGCGAAACCGACGTTCAGCGCGTCACCGTCGATGACCAGCGCGGTCTTGCCGAGGTTCAGGCCGCTGAGCTTCGACTTCAGCTCCTTGGTCTTGCCGTCCTTCAGATCGAGATTGTCGACCACGATCAGCTGACCGCCGAGAGCCTTCGACGAAAGCGCCATCTTCAGGCCGAGCGCGCGAACCTTCTTGTTCAGCGAGGCGCTGAACACGCGGGCACGCGGGCCGTGGGCCTTACCGCCGCCGATGAAGATCGGAGCGCGGCGATCGCCGTGACGAGCCGTGCCGCCGCCCTTCTGCCGGCCGAACTTCTTGCCCGTGCGGGCAACGTCGCTGCGCTCACGCGCGGCGCGTGCCGGAGCACGGCGGTTGACGAGCTGCCATGTGACGACGCGATGCAGGATGTCGGCGCGCGGCTCGACACCGAAGATCTCGTCGTTGAGCTCGAGGTCGCCCCCGCTCTTCGCGTCGAGGGTCTGTACCTTGACCTTCATCGCTTAGCCTTCCTTACCTTCGTCGGAGGTGCCGGCATCGCCCTCAGCGGTCGTCTGACCGGCCTCGGCATCCGTGCCCTCGCTTGTCTCTGCAGCAGCGCCAGCTTCCTGCTCGGCCGCGATCGCAGCCACTTCCTCGTCGCTCGGGAGCGCCGGGATCTCGTGGACTGCGCCCTCGTCGACCAGGCCCGCCGGAGCGTGATCCTGCTCGGCAACCGGCTGTGTGCTCTCGAGGATGCCCGCCGGGTAAGGCGCGCTCTCGTGAAGCGGAAGCTTGATGGCGTCGGCGACGGTCACCCATGCACCCTTGTGCCCGGGGACCGAGCCCTTGATGAACAGCAGGCCGCGGATCGGGTCCGTGCGGACGACCTCGAGGTTCTGCTGAGTGCGGTTGCGGGCGCCCATGTGACCGGCCATCTTCTTGTTCTTGAAGACGCGGCCCGGGTCCTGGCGGTTACCCGTCGAACCGTGCGAACGGTGCGACACGGAGACGCCGTGGGTGGCGCGCAGACCGCCGAAGCCCCAGCGCTTCATGGCGCCGGCGAAGCCCTTGCCCTGCGTCACGCCGGAAATGTCGACCAGCTGGCCAGCAACGAAATGCTCCGCGCTGATGCGGGAGCCGACGTCCAGAAGCGCGTCTTCGGCAACGCGGAACTCGACGACGCGAGCCTTGGGCTCGACTTCGGCTTTGCCGAAAGCAACGCGCTGCGGCTTGGCGAGGTTCTTCGCCTTCGCAGTGCCTGCTCCAAGCTGGACGGCGGTGTAACCGTCCCGATCCAATTCGCGGCGGCCGACGACCTGCACCTCGTCCAGCTGCAGAACGGTAACCGGCACATGCCGACCGTCTGCCTGGAACAGGCGGGTCATTCCGACCTTCTTCGCGATCACGCCAGTGCGCATGATCTATTGCTCCTCACAGAGGCCCGCGAGACAATCCCGCGGGCTTGTAGCCCCGAAAAATGATGCGTGCCCCGCCTGGGCTAGTGCTCCGCGATGCGGAACGGCGGGGACGCAGCCGGAGCTAGCGCTCCGCGGTATCACCCTATGTCCGAGAGGCCTGGGCCTCTCCGGTGTCGCCCCGGGTGGGGACGACGCTGGCTGTTAGGCCAGCTTGATCTCGACGTCTACGCCGGCGGCCAGATCGAGCTTCATCAGCGCGTCGACCGTCTGCGGCGTCGGCTGCACGATGTCCAGCAGCCGCTTGTAAGTCCGAACCTCGAACTGCTCGCGCGACTTCTTGTCGATGTGCGGCGAACGGTTGACGGTGAACTTCTCGATACGCGTCGGCAGGGGGATCGGACCGCGAATGAGTGCACCCGTACGGCGCGCCGTGTCGGCGATGTCGCCAGTGGCCTGATCCAGCACTCGATGATCGAAAGCCTTCAGGCGAATACGGATATTCTGCGTTTCCATGTCCCTACCGATGCGAAAGAGCCTGCTTTTCACCGCCGAGGCGGATCGAAGCTTTCAAACCAAAAGCGGGCCAGCCCGACAGCTTACCGCCGCGCCTCCCGAACGTCTTACTTCTAAAGCGAGCCGCGCGACCCTGTTGGACAGAATCGCGCGGCAACCGCCCTATATTACTTGGTGATCGTTCCGACAACCCCTGCGCCGACGGTCCGGCCACCTTCGCGAATTGCGAAGCGGAGACCCGGATCCATGGCGATCGGAGCGATCAGCTTGACGCCCAGGCTGACGTTGTCGCCCGGCATCACCATCTCCGTGCCTTCCGGCAGCTGAACTTCGCCCGTCACGTCGGTCGTGCGGAAGTAGAACTGCGGACGGTAGTTCGCGAAGAACGGCGTGTGACGGCCGCCCTCGTCCTTCGACAGGACGTAAACTTCCGCCTGGAAGTCGGTGTGCGGAGTGATCGAGCCCGGCTTACAGAGAACCTGGCCGCGCTCGACGTCCTCACGGCCGATGCCGCGAAGCAGCGCGCCGATGTTGTCGCCGGCCTGGCCCTGGTCGAGCAGCTTGCGGAACATCTCGACGCCGGTGACGACGGTCTTCTGGGTGTCGCGGATGCCGACGATCTCGACTTCCTCGCCAACCTTGACGATGCCGGTCTCGACGCGGCCGGTGACGACCGTGCCGCGGCCCGAGATCGAGAACACGTCTTCGATCGGCATCAGGAACGGCTTGTCCAGCGGACGCTCCGGCTGCGGGATCCAGTCGTCGACGGCCTTCATGAGCTCCATGATCTTCTCGTCGCCGATGTTGGCGTCGCGGTCTTCGAGAACCGCGAGAGCCGAGCCGGCCACGATCGGAATGTTGTCGCCGTCGAAACCGCGCTTCGAGAGCTCTTCACGAATTTCCAGCTCGACGAGCTCGAGCAGCTCGGGATCGTCAACCTGGTCGACCTTGTTCAGGAAGACGACCATGGTCGGAACGCCGACCTGCGCCGCGAGAAGGATGTGCTCCTTGGTTTGCGGCATCGGGCCGTCGGCAGCCGACACGACGAGGATCGCGCCGTCCATCTGGGCGGCACCGGTGATCATGTTCTTCACGTAGTCGGCGTGGCCCGGGCAATCGACGTGCGCATAGTGGCGCTTCTCGGTCTCGTACTCGACGTGAGCCGTCGAGATCGTGATGCCGCGCTCGCGCTCTTCCGGCGCCTTGTCGATGTTGGCGAAGTCGACGGCTTCACCGCCGCCGTGCTTCGACAGCACCTTGGTGATTGCAGCCGTCAGCGACGTCTTGCCATGGTCGACGTGACCGATGGTGCCGATGTTGCAGTGCGGCTTATTCCGCTCGAATTTAGCCTTCGCCATTTTACGCCTCTTCTTCTCTGAAATCCGGGCGGCCCGCCCGTATCGCGGACGCGCCCATAGCTAACAAAAAACGGTTACGCCAGCTTCGCCTTCACCTCGTCGGCGACGTTCTGCGGCACTTCTTCGTAGTGCGAGAACTGCATCGTGTACTGCGCGCGACCCTGAGTGAACGAACGCAGCTGGTTCACGTAGCCGAACATGTTGGCCAGCGGGACCATGGCCTCGACCGCCTGCGCATTGCCGCGGGTGTCGGTGCCCTGGATCTGGCCACGGCGGGAGTTGAGATCGCCGATGACGTCGCCGAGGTAATCCTCGGGGGTCACGACCTCGACCTTCATGATCGGCTCGAGAAGCTTGATGCCCGACTTCTGAGCGGCTTCGCGCATTGCACCGCGACCGGTGATTTCGAACGCAAGCGCCGAGGAGTCGACGTCGTGGTACTTGCCATCGAGCAGGCGGATCTTGAAGTCGATGATCGGGAAGCCGATCAGCGAGCCCGTCTCAGCCGTCTCGCGCATGCCCTTCTCGACCGACGGGATGTACTCGCGCGGGATGTTGCCGCCCTTGATCTCGTCGAGGAACTCGATGCCGCTGCCGCGCTCACCGGGCTCCAGCGCAACCTTCACCTCACCGAACTGGCCGGAACCGCCCGACTGCTTCTTGTGGGTGTAGGTCAGCTCGACCGGACGGGCGAGCGATTCACGGTACGCAACCTGCGGAGCGCCGACGTTCGCCTCGACCTTGAACTCACGCTTCATGCGGTCGACGAGAATCTCGAGGTGGAGCTCGCCCATCCCCTTGATGATCGTCTGACCGGATTCGTGGTCCGTGGTGACGCGGAAGCTCGGGTCCTCGGCGGCCAGGCGATTAAGGGCGACGCCCATCTTCTCCTGGTCGGCCTTGGTCTTCGGCTCCACGGCGACCTCGATGACCGGGTCCGGGAATTCCATGCGCTCGAGGATGATCGGCTTGTTCGGGTCGCACAGAGTGTCGCCCGTGGTCGTCTCCTTGAGGCCCGCGATCGCGACGATGTCGCCGGCATAGGCCGTATCGACGTCTTCACGGTTGTTCGCGTGCATGAGCAGCATGCGGCCGATCTTCTCCTTCTTGTCCTTCACCGAGTTCAGGACCGTGCCCTTCTCGAGCTTGCCCGAGTAGATGCGCGTGAAGGTCAGAGTGCCGACGAACGGGTCGTTCATGATCTTGAACGCCAGCGCCGAGAAAGGAGCCGCGTCCGACGCCTCGCGGGTGTCGGTTTGCTCGTTGTCCGGGTTGATGCCTTCGACCGGCGGAATGTCCAGCGGGCTCGGCAGGTAGTCGACGACCGCGTCGAGCAGGGGCTGAACGCCCTTGTTCTTGAACGCGGAGCCGCACAGCACCGGCACGAACGAGAAGTTCAGCGTGCCCTTGCGGATCAGCTTCTTCAGCGTCGCGACGTCCGGCTCGTTACCCTCGAGGTACTGCTCCATGACCGCATCGTCCTGCTCGACGGCGATCTCGATCAGCTCCTGGCGAGCGGCTTCGGTCTCGGCCTTGAGGTCGGCCGGAATCTCTTCGTAGACGAACTTCGCGCCCAGGCTTTCGTCGAGCCAGATGATCGCACGGTTCTCGACCAGGTCGACGAGGCCCTTGAAGCCGCCCTCGATGCCGATCGGAAGATACAGAACGGCCGGGCGAGCTCCCAGGCGATCCTTGATCATGCTGACGCAGCGCTCGAAGCTCGCGCCGGTACGGTCGAGCTTGTTGACGAAGCACATGCGCGGAACGCTGTACTTCTCGGCCTGCCGCCACACGGTCTCTGACTGCGGCTCAACGCCGGCAACGCCGTCGAAGCAGGCGACCGCGCCGTCGAGCACGCGCAGCGAACGCTCGACTTCGATGGTGAAGTCGACGTGGCCCGGCGTGTCGATGATGTTGATGCGGTGTTCGGGGCCCTTGCCCTCTTCGGCGCTCCAGAAGCACGTGGTCGCAGCCGACGTGATCGTGATGCCGCGCTCCTGCTCCTGCTCCATCCAGTCCATCGTCGCAGTGCCTTCGTGCACTTCGCCGATCTTGTAGGACTTGCCGGTGTAATAGAGGATGCGCTCGGTCGTCGTCGTCTTGCCGGCGTCAATGTGCGCCATGATGCCGATGTTACGATAGCGTTCGAGCGGATGGCTGCGGGCCATTTCGAATTTTCCTTAGCGATGTGGGGAGCCGGCGGATCCGGCTTCCCCAGATATAGGTACGAAAGTTACCAGCGCCACCCCTCGGCGGAGCCGGTGGGAACTACCAGCGATAGTGGCTGAAGGCGCGGTTCGCTTCGGCCATGCGATGGGTGTCTTCGCGCTTCTTCACGGCGTTACCGCGGTTCTGCGACGCATCCATCAGCTCGCCCGAGAGGCGCGCCGACATCGTCTTTTCAGAACGGGCGCGAGCGGCCGAGATCAGCCAACGGATGGCGAGGGCCTGAGCGCGCTCGGTGCGGACCTCGACGGGAACCTGGTAAGTCGCACCGCCGACGCGGCGGCTGCGGACCTCGATGCCGGGCTTCACGTTGTTGAGCGCGTCGTGGAAGACCCCGATCGGGTCCTTTTTGAGGCGGGTCTCAACATTGTCGAGAGCGCCGTAGACGATGCTCTCGGCGACCGACTTCTTGCCGTCGAGCATGACCGAATTCATGAACTTCGACAGCACGACGTCCCCGAACTTCGGATCGGGGAGGATTTCGCGCTTTTCTGGGCGGCGACGACGGGACATTGGATTGTTCCTTTCTCTTCAGCCGTGTCCGGCACTCGGCCGGGGCTTACTCGCTGCGATTACTTGGGACGCTTGGCGCCGTACTTGGAACGGCTCTGCTTGCGGTCCTTGACACCCTGGGTGTCGAGAACGCCGCGGAGCACGTGATAGCGGACACCCGGAAGGTCGCGCACACGGCCGCCGCGGATCAGCACGACGCTGTGCTCCTGGAGGTTGTGGCCTTCGCCCGGAATGTAGCTGATGACTTCGCGCTGGTTCGTCAGGCGAACCTTGGCGACCTTGCGAAGCGCCGAGTTCGGCTTCTTCGGGGTCGTGGTGTAAACACGAGTGCAGACGCCGCGCTTCTGCGGGTTCTGCTCCATTGCAGGGACCTTCGACTTGGCCTTCTGCGGTTCGCGACCCTTGCGGATCAGCTGGTTGATCGTTGGCATGAAGCCCTTCACCTTTATGTTGCCGGAAAGCCCGGCGGTTACTTTGCCCAAAGCAAAAGCGCGAAGTCCTGGCGGCAGCATGGCCACCCGGCCTTCACGTCTATGAGCAATGTTCAGCTCTGCCCGTCAGGGGAACGAAGTCGCAGCCCCGCGGACGAGCGGCCACATAGCGAGGGTGCCCCGAAGCGTCAACGCCTTGGACGGCTTATTCGATGGGAGCTTCGGCTCCGCCCTGCCGCGGCTTCGGCTTGGGTCCCTTGGGCGATAGCGCCGCGGCAGCGGCGCCGCCACCGCCCTTCTTGCGCTTCTTCTTGTCCTTCTTGCGCTTCTTGCCCGCTTCCTCTGCGCGTTGGTCCCAGCCGGCCTGCTTGCCCGAATGAGCGGAGTCCATCTCTTCCTGGGCGCGCCTCAATTCTTCTTCGACCTCGCGGCGTGCTTCCTCCATCTCCTCATGGGCGCGTCGCATGTCCTCCTCGATTTCACGGCGGGCCTCCTCCATCTCCTGATGCGCCTGGCGCATCTCTTCCTCGATCTCGCGGCGGGCTTCTTTCGATCCCGGAGCGGGCCTCGCCCATGGCCGCTCTACTGTATCAGTGCCATAACACACTAGAGCGTTTCGACCAACGGCGTTTCCCGACGAAAACGCCCCGCGGACCGACAAACGGCCTCAGTCGAACTCGGCCCGCTTCCAGTCGAACTCGGCGGGCAAACGAGGAGCAACAAGCGCATCCACCATCCTGCCCAAAAGGGAGAAACGGGATGACACAACTCGCCTTCATCGCCGCGATGGCTTTGGCTCTTGGCTCCACGCCGACGACCGCGCAGATCGGGGCGGCTCAGCAGCAAAAGGCCGAGAAGGCCCAGCCGGCCGACCAGAAGAAATATTGCCTGGAGTATGACGACACGGTCGGCAGCCGGATCGCCAAGCAGGAATGCCACACCCGCAAGGAGTGGTCCGACCGAGGCGTCGACCTTAGCGACTACCTCAAGAAATAGAGTTCCGCGACGGACCGGCGGAACAGGGGGCGGCTGCGGGTTGTTGACCCGCGGTCGCCCACACGCGGGACGGTTGCGATGCTTCGAGCGCTCATTCCACTGCTGCTCTGTTCGGCTCTCACCAGTTGCGGAGCTACGAACGAGCAGCCGGCGAAGTCCGCACCGAACTTCACGATTTCGAGCACCGCCTTTGCCGACGGTGCCGCAATCCCCGCACAATTCACCTGCGATGGCGCGGGCCAGGCACCGTCACTGCGATGGACCGATCCCCCGCAGGGTACGAAGAGCCTCGCCCTGATCGTCGACGATCCCGACGCGCCCGGCGCCACCTTCGGCCATTGGGGAGCCTTCAACATCCCAGCGGATACGCGGTCCCTCAACGGCTCATTTGCCCAGGCGGTGAACGACTTCGGACAGCCGGGCTATGGGCCCCCCTGCCCGCCCAAAGGCAATGGCGTGCACCACTACCGCTTCAGGCTGCTCGCGCTCAGCGTCGACCGCCTGGGCCTCTCCAATCCGAAGGTTAGGCAACTCGAAGCCGAGGCGGCGAAGCATGCGATTGGCGAGGCTCGGCTCACCGGCGTTTACGAACGCAACTGATCAGCCTAGCGGCTGATCTTGTACCTCGGCACGAAGCGCTCGCGCGGAACTCCGCTGACCGAATAGAGGCGTTCGGTGGGCAGTTTCACCGTCTGCCCGCTGCGCTCCAGTTTGTAGTCGTAAACCGCGCCCAGAAGGCCGGACATGGCCGTTCCCTCGACGCGCGCGCCGAGCGCATCGAAGCCGATCGCAAGGCCTTCGCCCATGCTCCCCGTCCAGCGGCCGACCAGCACGGTCGGACGACCCGCATGATGCTTCCCGGCGCGCGGGAGCACCTGCTCGAGCCACTGGCGCGGAATGCCGGTCTCGCGCTCTTCGGTCGGCAGGCGGTGCACCTGGTACGAGCTCGGCTTGGTGACGAACCAGCCCATGATCGCACGCGCCACGGTCGTGTTTCCGCCACTGGCCGTGTCCCTCAGGTCGAGGACTAGGCGCTCGCCTGGCTTGGCGCTCGCCATGGCCTGATCGAATGCGGCGATCGTCGAATTGCCGCCCAGGGAATCGTTGAACCGGATCGTCAGGCCGTGCGGGCCTCGAACGACGGACAGCGCCGGGCGGTCTCCGCTTCTAGCAGCATAGAGATTGGGCAGCGTGAAGGATCGCTCAGACGCTCCGTGCCGGATCGTCAATTGACGTTCGCGGTCTCTCCGGCTCGCCGCAAGAACCCGCGCCGCATATCCATCACGGTCGCCACCGCCTGTCGTTCCGAGGTCCGCCCAGAAGTCCGCGACCGCTTGCCCGATCGGCACGCCGCCGACGCCGCTCAGACGATCGCCCGCCTGGATTCCCGCCTTCTCGGCCGGACTCCCTTGCCTGACCTGCTCGATCACGAAATCGGCACCGCGCCGTTCCACCCACAGGTCGGAGTAGCTCGGCACCACGGCCCAGCTGTCCTTGAGCGAACTTCCCGTGATCGCGTGATGATCCGCGAGCAGGCTCAGGGCTCGTTCGGAATAGCGCGTCAACTCTCTGGCCGTCGTGACCTTCTCCGCTTCCGCGCGGAGCTTGGCGGTCAGCGGCATTCGCTCGCCGGGGAAGCGCTCCAGGTAGGCGTAATTCTTGTTGACCAGCGCTTCGATGGACCGCGCGTCGGCCGCATAGTCCGCCGGCTTCAGATCGTCGGCAGCGACCAGGAGCAGGGCAGCGGGGACGAGCGCGACGTGCAATGGCAGGAAGACACCCACCGCCCGACGCTACGCACGGCGCGGCCAAAAAAGAAGAGGCGGCCCCGAAGGACCGCCTCCACTCCACTGCACTCAGACTGGAAGTTACGCCATCTGAGGAAGACGCGCCGTGCGGCGAGACTTGCGGAGCGCGAAGCCAGCCGCGCCGAAGCCGACCAACATCATCGCCCAAGTCGTCGGCTCGGGAACGCCGCCACCGGAACCGGTGGTATAAAGCGCTGCATTCGAGAAGCCGCGGATGTTGTCCAGCACGACCGAGCTGGCGCCTTCAGTACCGAAGTCGAAGAGCCAGAACACCGACACGTTGCCGCTGTTGCCCAGGTTGTCCTGGATGTTGCCGAAGTGCGCGCCGATGATCGTCTGCCCGAACAGGGTCTCGCCGAAGTTCAGCTCGTTGCCGTTCGTCAGAGAACCTATGACGTTTCCGTCATTGACCAGGCCGGTCCAGTTACCGTCCCAGGTGAACGTTCCGGGAAGTGCGGCGATGGCGCTTTGCTGCAGCCCGATGTCGGTCGAGTTCCCGCTGAGAACATTGCCGCTGTAATAGCCTTGGCACGCGGTCGCGTCCGGCGTCGTCAGTGTGATGTCGCAGCCGCCGAGAAAGTCGCCATTCGCGGCGGAAGCAGGGGCCGACACGCCAATCGCGGCGGCAGCCAGTAATACAGGCCCAAGGACCTTCGAGAGCGAGCGACGCATTGTCCTACCCTTTTGACAGGCTCGATCCCCCCATTGGGAGCGAGCGGCCTTATTGGTTAAAGCCGCGTTAACTAATCTTGAGTGTGACGAAGGTTCCGGCTGTCCCACAATAAAACCCGGGCGTTGCGGGCATGCTTCGCCAAGCCGAGGCTGATTAGCGACGACACGCGACTACTCGGTGGTAGCGCCGTCCCATTCCTCCGCGTGGTGCCGTTTATCGGCTTCTGCCTTGGTGCGTTGGACGACCTTGTCCTTGTGCTCGGGCGGGCCGTAGACCGTGTAGAGGCGGAGCGGCTCCAAGCCAGTATTGCGCACGTTGTGGCGAGCGCCAGCCGGCACGATTACCGCGAAATCGTCCATGACCGGGTTCTCGCGCCCATCGATGTCGATAGTCCCCTGCCCTTCCTCGATCCGGAAGAACTGATCGCGGTCCTCGTGCACTTCCTCGCCGATCTCGTCGCCCGGCTGGAGGGTCATGAGCACGAGCTGCAGGTGCTCACCCGTATAAAGAACGCGGCGGAAGTCTTCGTTGTCGATCGTCAGCCGGTCGATGTCGTCGCAAAAGCCGCGCTTCATGGGTGTGCCTTCTCGTTTGAAAGTCGATCAGACACACAACAGCCTGACACGGATGTTGTTCACGAGCGCCGCTATTTCAGCGGATCGTGACCCCAGTTCATGAGCGAGTAGCGCCAGCGCGACGTGACCTTGTTGGACGGCTCCTGCGCCGAGTGGCGGCGGACGTACCCGACGACCTTCCGCATATGCGCATAGTCGTCGTCGGTAAGCTCCGCCTTGCGCCTGCCCAAGAGCGTGACGATGCGCCGTCCGCTCGCATGTCCGACACTCTCGCGAGCCGCGCCGTCTTGGCCCTTCCAGCCGACGGACTTGCTCTCTTCCGTTTGCAGCCAAGTGCGGAGCTCCGAGGCGGTCATGTTCACCGCCTCGGAGAAATCCTTACGCACCTTGGCGCGATCAAACCCGGGCACCTTGCCCTAACAGCTGAAGCGCCGCCCCTGCTCAAGCTGGCCGAAAGGCGGTGCTAGCCGCCTGTCTGATTGAGC
Organism: Sphingomonas telluris; assembly: GCF_022568775.1. Classification (NCBI taxonomy): domain Bacteria; kingdom Pseudomonadati; phylum Pseudomonadota; class Alphaproteobacteria; order Sphingomonadales; family Sphingomonadaceae; genus Sphingomonas; species Sphingomonas telluris. Next base: position 1,722,850 of record NZ_JAKZHW010000001.1, read on the forward strand.
TGGCGCAGATCCGCCTCGTTCATCACGGCATCGTCGCTGTTGATCGTGGTGCTGAAGTTCTCGGCGTCGAGGTTGGAATCGGCGGACACGCCGTTTCCTTCCGGTGCGTCGCCCCCGCCGCAGGCGGACAAGGTGAGCGCGAGCGAGGCCGCGAGGACGAACGTCGGGAGTTTCATCGAAAGTACCTGATCTGCGAAAGGACGTTTACGGCAGAACAATCGGGGTCCGGCCGCCGTTCCAGCATCAACGCTCGTGCGGAATGAGCTGGCCACCCTTGATGACCGCTGCCGGATGCTCCAGCACGCGGACGTCGCTCAACGGATCGCCGTCCACCGCGACCAGGTCGCCAAAGCGTCCGACCTGGATGACCCCGACGTCGTTGCGGCCGAGGGCCTCCGAGGCATTTAGCGTCGCCGCCTGAATCGCCTCGAGTGGGCTCATTCCGTACTGGACCATCACCGCGAACTGCTGCCCGACCATCGAGTGCGGCATCACGCCCGCATCCGAGCCGAAGATCATGCGAACGCCCGCCGCATGCGCCTTGCGGAAGTTGTCACGCTGGATCTGCCCGATTTCGCGATCCTTGCGGATGTTCTCTTCGAGCGTGCCATTCTTCTTGCCCTCGGCCTGCGTGTAGTCGGTGTTCTTGATGTCCATCGAGAACCAGACCGGCCGCTTGCGTGCCTTGGCGAGCTTGATGCTTTCATCGTCGAGAAGGCTGGCATGTTCGATCGTGTCGATGCCGGCACGGATGGCGGCGTTGATGCCGCTCGCGCCATGAGCGTGTGCAGCGACGCGCAGGCCCTGCATGTGCGCCTCATCCGCGATCGCGCGAAGCTCGTCTTCCGTCAGCTGCTGCTGGCCCGGCGTATCCCCCCGCGAGAAGACGCCGCCCGTCGCACAGACCTTTATGACCTCGGCACCGAACTTGCGCTGGCGGCGGACCTGGTACTTCAGCTCCTCCTCGCTGTCGCCGATGCCCTCTTCCTTGGTCGGCTTCTGGAGTTCGGGCGGAAGATAGGTGTCGTCGCAATGACCGCCGGTCGCGCCGAGCGCATGGCCCGCCGGAACGATGCGTGGACCGATGACATAGCCCGCCTCGATCGCCTGCTTCAGCCCCACGTCCGCCCACTCGCCCGAGCCGACGACGCGCATCGTCGTGAAGCCGCCGTCGAGCATGTCGCGAGCGGTCGACGTCGCGACGATCGGCCAGAAGCTGCCGGTATATTCGAGGAAGCGATAGCCGCCGATATCCGCCGGCCCGAGGTGCGTGTGCATGTCGATCAGGCCGGGAAGGATCGTCCGATTGCCGAGTTCGATGTGCTTGACGTCCGACCCCCACCGAACCGTCCGCGCGTCGGCAATCGAAGTGATATGCCCCCCGTCGTCAACGAAGATCGCGGGGCTCGGCACGTACCGGCCGGTCTGCACGTCAAGGTAGCGTTCCGCCGTGATCACCGTCGCTGCACTCGCAGGCGCGGCAAAGGAAAAGGCCGCAGCAGCGGCGAGCAACATGCGCTTCATCAAAATCCCCCCCGTTTAAATTCGTCAGATGTGGATGACCCGGCCGAACGCCGCGAGGACGCTCTCGTGCATCATCTCGCTGAGCGTCGGGTGCGGGAAGACGCTTTGGATGAAGTCGTCCTCCACCAGCTCGGCAGTCTTGCCGATCGTGTAGCCCTGGATCAGCTCGGTGACCTCGGCGCCGATCATGTGCGCGCCGAGCAGCTCGCCGGTCTTCGCGTCGAAAACCGTCTTCACGAAGCCGTCGACCTCGCCAAGCGCGATGGCCTTGCCGTTGCCGATGAAGGGGAACTTGCCGACCTTCACCTCATAACCCGCTTCCTTCGCCTTCGCTTCGGTCAATCCGACCGACGCGACCTGCGGGCGGCAATAAGTGCAGCCCGGGATGTTTTCCGGGTCGGTTGCGTGCGGGTGCGCGTCCTTGTTGCCAAGCTCCTTCGCGATGGCCTCGGCCGCCGTCACGCCCTCGTGGCTGGCCTTGTGCGCGAGCCAGGGCGGCGCAGTGACGTCGCCGATGGCCCAGATGCCCGGCACGTTGGTGCGGCACATGGTGTCGGTGTCGATATGCCCCTTGGTCGTCTTCACGCCGAGTGCTTCGAGCCCGATGTTTTCCGTATTCGGGACGATGCCCACGGCCACGATGGCGTGGCTGAAGCGGTGCTCGGCGGACTTGCCGTCCTTGGTCTTGATGACCGCCGCGACGCCCTTGGCATCCGCCTTCAGGCTTTCGACGCCCGCGGACGTCAGCACCTGCATGCCCTGCTTCGTCACTTGCTTCTCGAGAAATGCGCTGACCTCCGCATCCTCGACTGGGACGATGCGGTCGAGCATTTCGACCACCGTCACCTTGGCGCCGAGATCAGCATAGAAGCTCGCGAACTCGATGCCGATCGCGCCGGATCCGATCACCAGGAGCTCGGTCGGCATTTCCTTCGGCGTCATCGCGTGGCGGTAGGTCCAGATGCGCTCACCATCGGCCTTGGCAAACGGCAGGTCGCGCGCCCGTGCGCCCGTCGCCACGATGATGTGCTTGGCCTGGAGTTCGGTGGCTTTGCCGTCCGCACTCGTGACTGACAGCTTGCCCTTCGCCGTGATTTTCCCCTCGCCCATGTGCACGGCGATCTTGTTCTTCTTCATCAGGTGCGTGACGCCCTGATTGAGCTGCTTCGCCACCGCGCGGCTGCGAGCGACGACCTTGTCGATCTTGAAGCCAGCCTTGATGGATTCGAGGCCGTAGGCGTCGGCGTGCTGAATCTGGTGGAAGACCTCGGCCGTGCGCAACAGCGCCTTGGTCGGAATGCAGCCCCAGTTGAGGCAGATGCCGCCGAGGTTCTCGCGTTCGACGATCGCGGTCTTGAGACCGAGCTGCGCGGCGCGGATCGCAGCCACATAACCGCCCGGACCCGAGCCGAGCACGAGTACGTCGTAGGATTCAGCCATTGGTATTCGGTCCTTCGATCTCACGGGGCCTGTCGTTTTCGTCGAGCGCGACGAACTTGAAGCGGCCCCATGCAACTTGCGTCTCGGTATCGCCGTGGCGTTCGCGGGAAACCGCCTCCGCCCGATAGGTGAGCGATGTCCGTCCGCTTTCAAGCAGCTCCACGTAGACGGAGACTTCGTCGCCGACGCTCGGAGCACCCTTGAAGCGAAGCTCGTCCGCCGCGACCAGCACCGCCTTGCCGCGCACCACACGCGAAGCCTCGCTTCCCGCGCCCAGCGCCATCTGGCTGATCAGCCAGCCGCCGAAGACGCCACCGTACGGATTGAGATGCGTCGGCATCGCCGTTGCGCGAATGACGGGAACGCGGTCAGTCATAGTAAGAACGCCTGTCAGGATGTCGCTCTACGAATGCCCACCAAAGTAACGCGGACACACAGCCGAGCGAGGCTCCCAATGCAACAAAGGGGAACTGCCAAAATCCCCAATTAGCCACGATAGGTATCAGCGCGCCTCCAGCTGCACCGACGAGTGCGAGCAAAACAGGATTACCAGGAGCCAATCGCCTCGACACCCAAAGCAGCGGAACCCCCAGAACGATCCCCGTTGGGATTCCGATCAGGCATACGAAAAACGAGTAGAACGTGGCGACGTGCCAATTGTCCGACGAGACCAGGACGAATGCCGCCACGAGGAAGAAATCAATCAAAGCTATCAGAGCGATGTAGCGCACGCGCTCAGCGACTGTGCCAGTTGAAGAATACGCGCAGGCCGATCGCCGAGGCCAGGAACAGCGGTATCGAGAACAATAGTCCCGGCGAGCCTTCGAGCGGGCGGATGGTTCCCCACTTCGCAAACGAACTCATCCAGGCGCCACCCTGGCCGCCCAGCGCAAGCGGCAGTGCGAAGCCGAGGATCGCGCCGATGGCCAGGGCCGTCAGCCACTTCATTTAGGCCAGCATCCCCAGCGGGTTCTCGACCAAGCGCTTGAACGCCTGCATCAGCTTCGCTCCGTCCGCCCCGTCGATCGCGCGGTGATCGAAGCTTCCCGTCGCAGACATCACCGTGGCAATCTGCAGGCTGTCGTTGATCACATAGGGGCGCTTCTCGCCCGCGCCGATGGCCATGATCATGCCTTGCGGCGGATTGATCACGGCTTCGAACTGCTTGATGCCGTACATGCCCATGTTCGACAGGCTGGCGGTGCCGCCCTGATATTCGGTCGGCTGAAGCTTGCCTTCCTTCGCGCGGGCGGCAAGGTCCTTCATCTCCGTCGAGATCGCCGACACGCTCTTCGTGTCAGCCCCGACGATGATCGGCGTGATCAGGCCGGCCGGGATCGACACGGCGACCGAAACGTCCGCACGGCTGTACTTGAACAGCTGGTCGCCAGCGAAGCTTACGTTGCACTCCGGCACTTCGATAAGCGCCTGCGCGAGCGCCTTGATCAGCAGATCGTTGACCGACAGCTTCACGCCGCGGCTTTGAAGCCCCGCGTTGAGCTCGCCGCGCAGCTTCAGGAGCGCGTCGAGCTGGATGTCGACCGTCAGGTAGATGTGCGGGATCTGCTGCTTCGATTCCGTCAGCCGACGAGCGATCGTCTTGCGAATATTCGAAAGCTTGATCGCCTCGTGCGGGATCGCCTGCTCGATCGGTCCCGGCATGACAAGGTGCGTCGAGAGCCCGGGAGCGGCCTGAGGCGCGGCCGCCGGAGCGGCTGCCGGCGCTGCAGCCGGGCCCTTGCCCACCGCCGCATCGACGTCGGCGCGGACGATCCGGCCGCCGGGGCCGCTGCCCTGCAGTCCAGCGAGATCAATATTCTGGGACTGCGCGATGCGGCGCGCCAGCGGCGATGCCTTCACGCGGTCGCCCGCGGACTTTTGTGCCAACGCCGCCGGCTGCGGCGCAGGAGGCGGAGACTTCGGCGTTGCGTCTGCCTTCGGTTCTGGAGCCGCAGGCGCCGGGGCGGCGGCCGGAGGCGTATCGGCCTTCGGCGCCGCAGTGGCTGCAGCACTCGCGTCCTCGCCTTCACCGGCCAGAATCGCGATCGGCGCGCCGACCTTCACACCGTCCGTGCCTTCCGGGACCAGGATCTTGGCGATCTTGCCCTCGTCGACCGCTTCGAATTCCATCGTCGCCTTGTCGGTCTCGATCTCCGCGAGAATGTCGCCCGACTTCACCTCGTCGCCTTCCTTGACGAGCCATTTGGCGAGCGTGCCCTCCTCCATCGTCGGGGAAAGGGCGGGCATTTTGAGTTCGGTCGGCATGAGCGTCTTTCCGCTTGGCAGGCTCGCGGGCACAAAGCCAATGCGGCGGTCCGGGTCAAGGCCCAGCCAACGCACGAACGATGCTGCTTGCGCTGAACGCCGGTTTCACGCAGCAATTGCTGCGGATGCCAGGGGACGAACCGAAACGTACCTATCTCGTCGTCATCGACGACAGCCAGGAGGCGCGCGTCGCGCTTCGCTTCGCTGCCCGCCGCGCGATCAAGACCAATGGCGACGTCGAAGTCCTCGCGGTCGTCGAGCCCCAAGATTTCGTCCAGTGGGGCGGTGTGCAGGCGGCGTTCGAGGAAGAGCAGCGCCTGCGCATCGAAGGCGTGGTCAGTGGCTCCATCGGCGAGATCATGGATGAGACGGGCGTGAAGCCGCAGATCGTCATTCGGTCCGGCGAGCCGAGCAAGGTCGTCCGCGAATATTTCGGCGAGCGGCAGGAAATTGCCGCGTTGGTGCTCGGAGCGGCGCCCTCGGGGAGCCCGGGCCCGCTGGTAGCGCACTTCACGGGACCCGATTCAGGCAAGCTTCCCTGCCCGGTGATGATCATCCCGGGATCGTTGAGCGACGAACGGCTGGAGCAGCTGAGCTAAAGCATTCTCTGCACAGTTTTTGCCTAATTCTGTTTACTACGAATGAGCATTGACCCCACTCACGGATCGTGAATGATCCGCCCGCCCGAGTTCTGGGCTGTTCAAGGGGGGATTACATGAATCTCAAAGTTGTTGTGGCTTGCGGCATTGCCGCGAGCTGCCTGTCTGTACCTGCGTTCGCCGAAACCACGCCGGCAGTGGAAGCCGCTCCCGTCGCCGCAGTCGCCGCGACGCCAGGCTCGCCCATCGTCGCCCAGGCGCTGCCGCAAGTCGGTCCCGGCTCGGCATTGCCCAGCAACACCGACATCTGGGTCACGCTCGACAAGAAGCTGGACTCGCATGACGTGAAGGTCGGCGATCCGCTGACGTTCAAGGTCGCGCGGGACGTCATGCTCGGCAATTACATCGTGATTCCGCGCGGCACTCCGGCAGCGGGCCGCATCTCCATGCGCTCCGGCCGTGGCGCCTTCGGCAAATCGGCAAAGCTGGAATTCGACATCGAGACGATCACGCTTTCGGGACACGCGATCCCGGTGAGCGGGCACTTTCGCCTGGCCGGTGACGGGAACACCGGCGCGACGATCGGCGCAGTTGCTGCGGCCGGCGTCATCGGTGGTCTTTTCGTGAAGGGTCGCAGCGCGGTTGCCGCTGAGGGCTCCGAGTGGAAGGTCGCAACGAAGGAGCCGCTGCCGATCTCGGTCGGCGCGGCTCAGTAAGGATCACAGAACGCGGGCGAGAAGCTCCGCGATCTTGATGCAGCCCGCTTCATCCTCCGCGGTGAAGCGGGCTTTTTCCGGACTGTCGAGGTCGAGCACCGCGAGCAGCTTGCCGTCACGGACGATCGGAACGACCAGCTCGCTCGCCGACGCGGCGTCACAGGCAATGTGGCCGGGAAATGCGTGGACGTCTTCGACGCGTTGGACCTGCAAAGTCTCGGCAGCTGCGCCGCAGACGCCCTGCCCGAAGGGGATGCGGATGCACGCGGGACGGCCCTGGAACGGGCCGAGAACCAACTCGCCACCCACGTTGCGATAGAAACCGGCCCAATTCAGGTCCGGCAGCGTCTCCCAGATCACGGCCGCGACGTTCGCCATGTTCGCAATCGCATCCGGCTCTCCCGCCGTCAGGCCTTCGACCGCGCTTTGCAGGTCGCGGTAGAGCGTCGCCTTGTCGGCGGCGGCGATCTTGAAGTCGTACATCAGTCGAACTGTACCTTTCCGCGCGCCTGTTTCACCGCGCTGCGCTGCTTCTTCTTGTCGACGCGCTGAGCCTTCGCGGCCCGGCTTGGCCGCGTCGGCTTGCGCTTGGCTTGGACGATATGGGCAGCGGCGATCATTTCTGCCAGCCGCCGCCGCGCGTCCTGTCGGTTCGCTTCCTGCGTTCGGAAGCGTCGAGCGGTGATGAGCAACTCGCCCGCGCCGGTCACGCGGCTGCCCGCGATCTGCTTCAACCGCTCATAGGCGTGCGGATGCAGACCGAGCCGGAACAAGTCGACGCGAAGCTGCACCGCTGTCGCAACCTTGTTGACGTTCTGCCCGCCGGGTCCGGTGGCAGCGAGGAACGCTTCGCTGAGCGCCTCCTCCGGGATGACGACGTCCTCAGGCTTCATCGCGCCATTCCCCGAAATGCTCCGGCAGCGGCGCGGTCACATCGATCGTCGCTTTCTTGTCGCGAGGCACGACGAGCCGCGACGCGTGAAGCAGCATCGGACCCCCCGGCACTCCGTACACGCGGTCGCCCACGATGCCGCGGCCGAACGCCTCGCGGGCGTGCACGCGGAGCTGATGCGTCCGCCCCGTTAGCGGCTTGAACTCCACAAGCGTCTTGCCATCGCGGATTTCGACGCGCCGCCAATGCGTGATCGCGGAGTCGCCCTTCGCATCAACGACCATCCGCCATCCCGCTTTCTCGCTCGATCGCTTTGCCAGCGCCAAGTCGATGACGCCTTCCTCGTCGGCGATCTCGCCGTCGATGACCGCCAGGTAATATTTGTCGACCCTCCGCTGCTCGAACGCCTGTTGCAGCGATGATCGCGCCTTCGGACTACGCGCGAGAAGCAGGCAGCCCGAGGTGTCCTGGTCCAAGCGGTGCATGGGGACGGGCGGCCGCTGGAAGCCAAGCTTCAATTCATCCAGTCTGGACACGATGCTGTCGCCCCCTCGGCGCGGCGTATCGACCGGCAAGCCGTTAGGCTTGTCGATGACGATCGCTTCGGCATCTACGAAGAGGATCCGCTGGTCGAGCATGTCCGGCGTTCTAGCGGTCTGTGACTCTTCCGCAACGATTCCGCCGGATTCCAGCGCGTTACACATTATTAACCTTTTCCCTTCAGACATCGAATGGTTAATGACCGCTTCAAGGCCGTTAAGAGGGCGTAACGCTCTCGGTCGAAACGGGGGGAAATTCTAATGCGCGTACTGCTGATCGAGGACGAGCCGACCACCGCAAAGAGCATCGAGCTGATGCTCGGTACGGAAGGCTTCAACGTCTATACGACGGATCTGGGCGAAGAGGGCCTCGATCTCGCAAAGCTCTATGATTACGACATAATCCTTCTCGACCTGAACCTTCCGGACATGCACGGCTACGACGTGCTCAAGAAGGTCCGCACGGCCAAGGTCTCGACCCCGGTCCTGATCCTGTCCGGCATCGGAGAGATGGACAGCAAGGTCCGCGCTCTCGGCTTCGGCGCCGACGATTATGTTACCAAGCCATTCCACCGCGACGAGCTGGTCGCCCGCATTCATGCGATCGTGCGCCGCTCGAAGGGTCATTCGCAATCGGTCATCCGCACCGGCAAGCTCGCCGTGAACCTCGACGCCAAGACGGTCGAGGTCGACGGCGCCCGCGTGCACCTGACCGGTAAGGAATATGCGATGCTGGAGCTGCTTTCGCTCCGCAAGGGCACGACGCTGACGAAGGAGATGTTCCTCAATCATCTCTACGGCGGCATGGACGAGCCCGAACTGAAGATCATCGACGTGTTCATCTGCAAGCTGCGCAAGAAGCTTTCGTTGGCTTGCGGCGGCGCGAACTACATCGAGACCGTGTGGGGCCGCGGCTACGTGTTGCGCGATCCCGACGAAATTTCGGAGGATGAGCCCGCTGCGGCGGTAGCGTAACGAATTCCACGGAGGGTGGATGAAGAGGCGGGGCGCTGAACAAGCGCTCCGCCTTTTTCATTTTGTCCGACGCGATCGTGATCGAGCCCGTCGTTTCAATCCGCCACCTACGTACAATAACCTATGTGACTCCAGGATTTCCCACCCTATCGAGTTCGCTTCGTTCGAAGCTGGACAAGGTTTGGGGGGTCGCAGCATGAGGTTCTATCGCGCCTTTGCGGCCCTGCCGCTGTTGGCCGCCTTGCCATCACCGGGGAATGCCCAGGTCGCCCAGACGAGCGCCGAGACGGTGTCGGAAGTTGCTGCGGCCGATCCGCCGTCCGCGCCGGCAACCACGACCACCGAAGCGACTGACGCATCGAAGGAGTGGGAGTTTTCCACGGTCACCTATCTCTGGGCCGCCAGCGTCCATGGAGACAGCGACATCTCGCCCCTTCCGACCGCTGACGTCGATCTGAAGTTCAGCAAGGTCCTCAAGAACCTGAAGTTCGCCTTCATGGGCGCGGCAGAGGCTCGGCACGATCGGCTCATCTTCCTCGGCGACCTAATGTGGACCCATTTGGGTGCCAGCGACGGAGTGGGCGTCCGCGACCCCGATTTCCTGAAGGCCAAGCTGGACCTGAAGACGTTGGCCGTGACGGGCCTCGCTGGTTACCGCGTTGCCAACGAGGGTCCGGTGGTCGTCGACCTTTTCGCGGGCGGCCGGGTCAACAATAGCACGACCGAATTGAAGCTCACCGGTCCCAATCGAGAGGCACGTGCGAAAGTGTCGGAGACGTGGGTCGACCCCGTCGTTGCCACGCGTCTCTTTTTCCCGGCCGGCGGCAAATTCGGCGTGACGCTCTACGGCGACATCGGCGGCGTCTTGTGGGGTTCAGACTTCAGCTGGCAGGGTGTCGCGACCGTCGACTACCGGCTGAGCCACAAAATGATGCTGGCCGCGGGTTGGCGCTACTTCAAGGTCAACTACGACACCCACGATTTCCGGTACAATATCGCCCAGAGCGGCCCCATCCTGGGACTGCGGTACACGTTCTGACGAAGCGCCTGATCAGGCGTCGATTAGGATCCGATTGCGCGCCGGACGTCCCGGCAGCACGATCTCGTCGACCGCGCCCGCAGCATCGCACTCCGCGTCGTCCATCCGCCTCCAGCCATCGCGGCCGAGGCGCTCGAGCGGGCGGAACCGGGTCTTGTAAGCCATGCGCGGCGAGCCCTCGACCCAATAGCCGAGGTAGACGTAGGGCAGCCCTGCCCGCGCCGCGCGAACGATGTGATCGAGGATGATGAAGGTGCCAAGGCCCTTGCGCGACTTCGGGCCGGTGTCGAAAAAGCTGTAGATCATCGACAGGCCGTCGCCCTGCTGATCCGACAGGCAGGCGCCGACCAGCTTGCCGGGCTTCCCGTCCTTCGACTTCTCGCGATATTCGACGACATAGGTGCGGACCGGCGTCTGCTCGACCATGTCGGCAAAGTCGCTCTCGTCCATTTCCGCCATGCCGCCGCCGGGGTGCCGCACGGCCAGGTAGCGCTGAAGTAGCTCATACTGCTCCTGCGTGGTCCATGGCTTGCAGGCCGTGACCTCGAGGTCCGCGTGCTTCCTCAGCAGCTTGCGCTGAGTCGCGCTCGGCGTGAACTCGGCGGCGAGGACGCGGACCGACACGCAGGCGGAGCAATCGATGCAGCTTGGACGGTAGGCGACGGACTGGCTGCGGCGGAATCCGATGCGGCCAAGCGCTTCGTTGAGCTCACCGGCATGACGGCCCGACAGCTCCGTGAAAACCTTCCGCTCGACCTTGCCGGGCAAGTACGGGCACGGCGACGGATTGGTCACGAAGAATTTCGGAAACCGAAACGGTGCGCTCAAGCGGACTCGCCTCCCAGTTCGTTACGGACTCATTTATGCGACTGGTAAACGCCGAAGAAAAGAGTTCGCCGCGCGAAAAGAGGGTTAACGCGAACTGCTGTTCCGAACTGGGATGGATGTTGCTTACACAGGTTAGTCGAGTGACGCGCGCTCGACGCGGAATTTCGCCTTCTCGAGCCGGTCGATCACGTCGTCGATAGCTTCCGCGTCGCGGGCCTCGCACTCGACCTCAATGATCGTGTCCTTCGCCGGCAGGCGGTTGAAGATCCGGCTGTGGTAGATTTCGATGATGTTGACGCCCGCTTCCTGGCAGCAGGTGGCAATCGAGGCCAGCGCGCCGGGGCGGTCTTGCGCTGCGATGCGAAGCCGCGCCATGCGGCCCTGCCGGGCGAGGTCGCGAACGAGCACGGTTGCCAGAAGGTGGGTGTCGATGTTTCCGCCGCAGAGGATCGTCCCGACCTTCTTGCCGCGATAGCGTTCAGGATCCGCCAGTAGCGCCGCCAATCCCGCCGCGCCCGCGCCTTCGACGACCGTCTTCTCGATCCCGACAAGCATTGCGACGGCGCGTTCGATCTCGCGCTCGGGCACAAGGACGATGTCGTCCGCCAATTCCTTGAGGATGCGCGAAGTGAGCTGGCCCGGCTCCTTGACCGCAATGCCCTCCGCCAGCGTGTCGCCCCCAACGGGGCGCTCGTGCCCGTCGACCGCGCACTTCATGCCTGGATAGAGTTCGGCCTCCACGCCGATCAGCTCGATCTCCGGCTTGAGTGCTCGCGCGGCCGTAGCCACGCCGGACATCAGTCCGCCGCCACCAATCGGGACGACGATCGTGTCGAGTTCGGGCGCATCCTCCAGCATCTCGACGCCGAGCGTGCCAGCGCCCGCGATGATGGCGGGATCGTCGAACGGATGGACGAACACGTAACCTTCCTCGCGCTCCAACTCGCGCGCCTTCGCGTCGGCGTCGTCGAACATGGCGCCGTAAAGGACGACCTTTGCGCCGTGGCCTTCGGTCTGCGTCACCTTGATGGTCGGCGTTGCCGTCGGCATCACGATGATGACGGGAATGCCCAGCCGCTTCCCGTGAAATGCAACGGCCTGCGCATGGTTTCCGGCGGACGCCGCGATCACGCCGCGAGCGCGCTCTTCCGGTGTCAGCTGCAGCAATTTGTTGAGGGCGCCGCGCTCCTTGTACGCCGCGGTGAACTGCAGGTTCTCGAACTTCAGCCAGACTTCCGCCCCGATAATCTCTGACAGCGTCCTGCTCTGGAGCATGGGCGTTCGGTTCACGGAGCCGCGAATGCGCTCGGCGGCGGCGCGGATGTCATCGATCGTGGGAGGTTGCACGCTGGACGGCTGAAGCATGGCCATCCGCTAGACCTTCCGCAGTCATTCAACAATGCTATGCCGCGCCGATGAAGAGACGCCTGTTCGCAGCCGCTATCGCCATGCTGCTTTCCTCTCCCGCCCTCGCCAATACTTTGATCGACAATGCCAACGGCATTCAGGTCGGGCCGGACGGGAAGTTGCAGCGCTTCGCTGGGCTGCTGGTCGGAAATGACGGGAAGGTCGTTCGGGTCCTGCACGCTGGCGAAAGCGCGCAGGCCGACACGCGTGTCGACGCGCAGGGGCGCACGCTTTTGCCCGGCCTGATCGACGCGCACGGTCACGTGATGGGACTGGGCATGGCCGCCCTTCAGCTCGACCTCGTTGGCACGACGTCAGTTGGCGACGTGCAGCAGCGGCTCAAGGTTTATGCGGCAGCTCGGACGAGCGATTCATGGCTGATCGGGCGCGGGTGGAACCAGGAGCTTTGGAAGGAATCGCGCTTTCCAACGGCAGCGGATCTGGATGTAGCCGTTTCAGACCGCCCGGTGGTCTTGGAACGGGTCGACGGTCACGCCGTCGTCGCAAACAGCGCCGCGCTGAAAGCCGCAGGGATCACGGGAGCAACCAAGGACCCGGTCGGCGGAAAGGTCGAGCGCGACGCCAACGGGAGTCCGACGGGACTGCTGGTCGACGCGGCGATGGACCTGGTGAACTCGAAGGTCCCGCCTCCGTCGCCGGCGCAGCTCGCACAGGCGCTGGATAAGGCACAGGAGCAGCTGCTGGCGGTCGGCATTACGGCGACCGGCGACATGGGAACGTCCGCTTCGCATTGGGCCGCGATGCAGGCCGCCGGCCAAGGTGGCAAGCTGAACGTCCGCATCATCAGCTATGCGTTCGACGTGCAGAACATGCGGGCCGTGGTCCCGAACGGACCGACGCCCTGGCTGTTCGCTGACCGGCTTCGGATGGGCGGCATCAAGCTGTACGCGGACGGCGCGCTCGGATCGCGCGGCGCCTGGCTGAAGCGGCCGTACGCGGACAAGCCCGACACGCGCGGCCTCCAGTTCCTCAAGGACTCCGAACTGCTTGCAAAGGCGGACGAAGCGGCGAGCCACGGACTGCAGGTAGCCGTCCACGCCATCGGAGACGCGGCCAACGCGCAGGTCATCTCAACCTACGAACAACTATCAAAGAAGTACGGCAAGGACCGTCGCTGGCGCATCGAGCATTTCCAGATCGTCGATCCCGCCGACATTCCGCGCCTTTCGCCTGCAGGCATCATCGCCTCGATGCAGCCGACCCATCAGACCAGCGACCGGCTGATGGCGGAAAAGCGTCTCGGCCCGGATCGCCTCAAAGGCGCCTACGCCTGGCAAACGGTCCTAAAGTCGGGAGCGAGGCTCGCGTTTGGGTCCGACTATCCGGTGGAATCGCCGAACCCCTTCCCCGGTCTGTCCGCAGCGATCAGCCGACAGGACGTCGACGGACAACCAGCCGGCGGCTGGATTCCGTCGGAGCGGCTGACGTTCGAGCAAGCGCTCAACGCCTTCACGCGCGACGCGGCCTACGCCGGCTTCTCGGAGGACAAGATCGGCGCTCTCGAACCCGGCAAATGGGCGGACTTCATCCTGGTCGACCGCAACATCGGCAAGGTGGACGCACGGTCGGTCGCGAAGACGCAGGTGCTGCAGACGTGGGTTGCGGGCAAGAAGGTCTGGGAGCGAACGACTACCGCTTCCGCTGAGCCCGCTCGATAAGCATCGCCGGCGTGAGGATTTGCGGCAGCTCCTCCGCCTCCTTGCCGGGTTCGTACCACAGATAGAGCGGCACGCCTGCGCGCCCGCGGCTTTCGAGGAAGCGCGTGATGGCCGGATCGCCGTTGGTCCAGTCACCAACGAAAACCGCGACGTCGGCATCGTCGAATGCCTGCTGCACCTCATTGCGATTGATGCTCGTCGCCTCGTTGGCCTTGCAGGTCAGGCACCAGTCGGCCGTGAAATAGACGAAGGCCGGCTGTCCCCTGCCGAGGCTTTCCCGGACGTCGCGTTCGGTCCATGAAGCGGCATCCTCGACGCTCGGTGCTTTGGCCGCAGGCGGCGGCAACGCCCAGACCACGAGGCCGGCGATCGCGACCGCTCCCAGCGTGGCAATGTAGCCGGTCTGCTTCCCCTTCCGCTGCAGTAGGCCCGCACCAATTAGGTTGAGCGCGACCAGGATGCCCGCGGCAATCGAAAGCTCCAGCGCGGTCGTCCCGCCGAGGCGATAGATCAGCCACAGGCAGCCCATGGCGGTGAGCGCCATCGGGATCGCCAGCAGCCGCTGAAGCGTGACCATCCACGCTCCGGGCTTGGGCAGCCGCGTTCGAATTGCCGGAATGAAGGCTATAGCCACGAACGGAAGACCCAGGCCCAAACCCAGCGCCGCAAACACCGCAACCGAACCGGCAGGCGGGAGGAGCAAGGCGGTCCCGAGAGCGGCACCTAGAAACGGACCAGCACAGGGCGTCGCCACGAAGGCCGCAAGCGCGCCTGTGCCAAAGCTCGTGCTCGGCAGCGCCTCCGTCGCAACGGCGGGCACTTCGAAGACGCGCAGCAGGTTCAGCGTGATCGCAAGGATCAGTAAAAACAGGAGGACGAGAGTGCGAGGGTCCTGAAGCTGGAACGCCCAGCCGGCCGCGCTTCCGCTCGCCCGCAGCGCGAGCAACGCGGCCCCCAACGCTCCCGTGCCCACAATCGCCCCGGCGACGTAGCCAAGCGCGTCGCGCCTCGCCGCCTTCTCCTCGCCCCCACCCCGCGCGAGATGGAGCGCCTTGAGCGCCAGGATCGGAAACACACAGGGCATCAGGTTCAGGAGGATGCCACCCGCGATCGCGCCCAGTACCGCCCAGACGATCGCGTTGGGAGCGACCTCGCCGATCGTTCGACCGCCGTGCGGAACTGTGCCGGGAAGCGCGTGCACTTCCAACCCACGGCCATCCCCATAGGCCAGCACACCTGTGAAATCCTTCGGCTCGCCCGACCGGCGGGGAAGCTCCGCGATCAGCTGGTCGCCGAGGCGGCGGAAATGCTGCTTGCCCGCATAGTCGACCGGCCCGTCGGTCGCCGGAAAGAAATAGGGCTTGTCGACTTCCACCTCGCTCGGAAGCGGTATCGCCACTTCGAGCTTGTCGCCGGCAATCGCGAACCTCGCCTGCGTCGCCAGCGGCCGCGGAAGGGCCTGCCGCCACTGATCGAACTGCGCGCGGTTCTCGGACTCGTCGGTACCGACTGGCAGGTCGAGGGAGAGCTCGCCCTGTTCCGGGACGCAGATCTTGTCGGTGCAGGCGAGCCAGTGGGCCTCGGCGCGGATCGGCACCGTGCCTTTCGCGTCCTTCGGCACCCGCAACCGCACGAGCACGGCATAATCCCGCTCGAACACGTAATTCATGATCCCCGCGACGGTCAGGCGGGTCGGGACCGGATAGCGCAGGGCGCCCCCGGAGAAGCCTGGCGGAAGCTGCCACTTTACGTCCATCGGCAGGCCGGCATCGCCCGGATTGAGCCAGTAGCCGTGCCAGCCAGCCTTGGGGCGCATGCGGATCGCGAGCTCGACCTCGCCGCCCGGTGGCGCCTGCCCTTCGGCGACGAGTTCCGGCTCGACCCCGCGCGCCTGCGCCACAGCCGGCGCTAGGAGCATCGCGATCAGCAGGAGGAGCCGTCCGAGCATTAGTCGGATTCGGTACAGCCGAACATCCAAAGCGCAAGACGTCCCCTCGCAATGGTCATTGTTCTACGCTAGCGAGACACCGGCTTTGTATTCGGAGATTCAGTCGGATGCGCTTCGCACGGGCAATCTGGAAGCTTCTTGTCGGGATCAAGGACGCTCTCGTCCTCATCCTCATGCTGTTTTTCTTCGGCGCTCTCTATGCGGGTCTATCGGCCAAGCCGACGCCGATCGGCGAAGGCGTGCTGACGCTCGACCTCAAAGGCTCCGTCGTCGAGCAGCCTTCGAAGGCGCAATTCTCCGAAGTCGTTTCCGGAGGTAGCGGACCCAAGGAATATCGCCTGCGCGACCTCGTCGCCGTGCTGAACGCAGCGCGCACCGACGATCGCGTGAAGGCGGTCGCGCTGGACCTCGACGGCTTCACGGGCGGCGGCCAGACGGCTCTGTCCGACCTGTCCGACGCGGTTCGCGCGGTTCGCACTTCAGGCAAGCCGGTGCTCGCCTATGCGACCGGGTACACCGACGACAGCTACCAGGTGGCTTCGGCGGCCTCGGAGATCTGGTTGAACCCACTCGGTCTCGTGGCGATTGCCGGCCCGGGCAGCCAGCACCTCTATTACAAGGGCCTGCTCGACAAGCTCGGCGTCAACCCGCACGTCTATCGCGTCGGTACCTACAAGGCTGCCGTCGAGCCCTTCACCCGCAGCGACATGTCGCCCGAAGCGCGCGAAAACGCGCAGGCGCTCGGCAACGCTTTGCTGGAGTCCTGGCGCGAAGGCGTCCTCAAGGCTCGCCCGAAGGCGAAGGTCGACGACTTCCTGCGCAACACGCCCGGCGTCGTCCAGGCTGCGGGCGGCGATATGGCGAAGGCGGCGCAGAATGCCGGCCTCGTTGACAAGATCGCCGACCGTCAGGTGTTCGAACGGCGCCTGGCTGAGCTCGGTGGGGAGGACGACAGCGCACTCGGCGGATACAAGCGCATCAAGCTCGCCGCCTACGGCCGCGAAACACTCGAGCATCAGGGCCGCGGACCGATCGGCGTCATCACGGTCGCGGGCATGATCGTGGACGGCAAGGCCGCCAACGGCACCGCCGGCGGCGAGACCATCGCGCAGCTCATCGAGAAGGGCCTGCAGGACTACGACCTGAAGGCGCTCGTCGTTCGGGTCGACAGCCCCGGCGGCTCGGTCCTCGCGTCCGAACGGATCCGCCAGGCGATCCTCGAAGCGAAGCGGCAGAAGCTTCCCGTCGTCGTGTCGATGGGCAGCGTCGCGGCATCGGGCGGCTATTGGGTCTCCACGCCCGCCGACTTCATCTACGCCGAGCCTTCGACCATCACCGGATCGATCGGCGTGTTCGGAATCTTGCCGAGTTTCGAAGGCACCCTCCAGAAGCTCGGCCTCGGAGCGGACGGCATCAAGACGACCCCGCTTTCGGGTGAGCCGGACGTGCTCAACGGCCCATCGCCGGAAGCCAGCCAGCTGCTGCAGACCGGCGTGGATTCCATCTATAGCCGCTTCCTTGGCATCGTTTCCCAGTCCCGCCACAAGACGCCGCAGCAGATCGACGCAATCGCCCAGGGACGTGTGTGGGACGGCGGAACCGCTCACCAGATCGGCCTCGTCGATGGCTTCGGCGGGATGGAAGATGCCATCCAGAAGGCCGGCGATCTCGCGAAGCTCGCCAAGGACGATCGCGGCGTGACCTATCTGGAGCGACCCACGACCTTCAAGGAACAGCTGCTCGAGATGCTCGCGCAGTCCGAAAAGCAGGACGGCGATACGGGCACGGACAGCTTCGCGTTCGTCGGCAACGGCCAGGTACAGCTTGCGCAGGCGGTCGCCGACATGCGGTCGGTCCTGAGCGGTCCGAGCATCCAGGTCCGCTGCCTCGAGTGCCCCGCCGTCGCACCGGCGCGGGTCGACAAGAAGGACGTCGGCTTCCTGTCCGCTCTAATGAGTTGGCTGTCCTAGCGCCGCGAGCGGAGCTTCTAGCCGGAGTTCCGCTTCCGCTTGAGCGCTTTGGGCAGCAGGATCGCGCCAAGCACGCTCATCGCCAGCGCGGCAATGCCGAGGCCGATGATCAGCGGATTGTGCGTATCCTCGCGCGTCTTCAAATCCATGATGTGGAAGCCCCACATCAGGTCGTAGAAACGCCACCAGCGCGTCCGCGTCGCGATGATCTCGCCCGAGCCCGCATCTACGTAGAAGCGCGTGCCGTCGTTCATCGAGACCCGCCATGTCGAAACCGGACGCCGTAGGTCCAGCGGCGGATCGTCGGCGGCCGTGCGCGCCACCGACCGAACGGTTGAGGCGCCGGTGTAACGAGCCTCCACTTCTCCGCGCGCGTCCGCCGCGGAAATCGGAGGAACCAGCAATCCCGTCAGCGGGTCAGCAAGTCGGGTCATTCCACCCGGCAGCTTGATGACCCATCGCGGCCCGGCCGCCCGCGGCTCAAGAGTGAGCGACTTGAGCGGCACTCCGGCGACGTTCGGCGGGATCGGCGGTCCCGGCAGGCGCACTTCCGGTGAGGGCCGCAGCAGGTCCGATCCACGAACCTCCTCGATCGGCTTCCAAACCATCACGAGGCCGGAGATCACCCACAGCAGAATCGGGATGCCGACAAGCCACCCGGTCCAAATGTGCCATCGGCGGAATTGCGCGCGAGTAACCACGCGCACCGTCTTAGATGTGGATCGGCTTGCCGAGAACCGCCATCGCCGCTTCCTTCAGCGCTTCGCTGTGCGTCGGGTGGGCGTGGCAGGTGTAGGCGATGTCTTCGCTGGTCGCGCCGAACTCCATCGCCTGCGCCGCTTGGGCAACCATCGTTCCGGCGACCGAAGCGATCATCCAGACGCCGAGGACGCGGTCGGTCTTCGCATCGGCGATGACCTTTACGAAGCCGTCGGGCTCGTGGTTGGTCTTGGCGCGGCTGTTCGCGAGCATCGGGAACTTGCCGACCTTCACGTCGCCATGCTCGCGCGCCTGCGCTTCCGTCAGGCCGACGCCGGCGATCTCCGGCATGGTGTAGACGACGCTCGGGATCACATCGTGGTTCACGATGCCGGTGAGGCCCGCGATATTCTCGGCGACCGCGATGCCTTCGTCCTCGGCCTTGTGCGCGAGCATCGGGCCGGGGATCACGTCACCGATCGCCCAGACGCCCGGGACGGAAGTGCGGAAGTCGTGGTCGGTCTCGATCTGGCCGCGCTGGTTGATCTGAAGGCCTGCCTTGTCGAGCGCGAGACCTTCGGTGTTCGGCCGTCGCCCGATCGACACCAGCACCGCGTCCGCCTCGATCGTCTCGGCAGCTCCGCCCTTCGCGGGCTCGACGGTCAGCGTCGCCTTGCCGCCGTCGACCTGCACGCCGGTAACCTTGGTGCCGAGACGGAACTCGATGCCCTGCTTCTTGAATATCTTGTTCGCTTCCTTGCGGACGTCGTCGTCGAAGCCCGGCAGGATCTGGTCGAGGAACTCGACGCAGGTGACCTTGGCGCCGACACGCCGCCACACGCTGCCGAGCTCCAGCCCGATGACGCCGCCGCCGATCACGACGAGGTGACCCGGGACCTTCTCCAGCTCCAGCGCGCCGGTCGAGGACACGACGATCTTCTCGTCGATCTCCACGCCCGGAAGCGGCGTCACCGACGAACCCGTAGCGATGACAATATTCTTGGCCCGTACGGTGCGGTCGCCGACCTTGACCGTGTCGGCGCTCTCGAAGCTGGCGCGGCCCTTCAGCCATTCGATCTTGTTCTTCTTGAACAGGAACTCGATGCCGCCGGTCAGGCCCTTCACAGCGTCGATGCGCTGGGCGTGCATCGCCGGAAGGTCGAGCTCCGGTGTCACCTTGATGCCCATCTTTGCCATCGCGCCGCCCGCGGCCGCTTCATAATATTCCGACGCGTGGAGGAGCGCCTTGGACGGGATGCAGCCCACGTTGAGGCAGGTCCCGCCGAGCGTCTCGCGGCTCTCGGCGCAAGCGGTCTTGAGGCCAAGCTGCGCGGCGCGGATGGCTGCGACGTAGCCGCCCGGGCCCGCGCCGATCACGAGAACATCAAAGTCGTAGGCCTCGGCCATCAATCGCTCCGCTTTTGGGGTTTGCGCGCGACTTAGGGGCGCGGCGGGGTGCTCGCAAGCCGCGCCGGCGCCGGTAACGCGGATTTAACGCTCATATGTTAGCGCTATCAGCACGGGGGAGAGCCGTAGTACATGATGAACCTTGGCGTGCAGGGCGCGAGCCCTTGGCTGTTGATTGAAGCTTCGCGTGAGGGAGTGCTGCGCTTCGCGACGGCGATGCCGTCCGCGCGGCCGCGAATCGCCGACCTTTACGAGATCAATGTCGAAGGCGTCCCGACGTTTACCGACACGCTGCAGCAGTACCAGCGCGAGAAGGGCCTGCACCTGCGAGGCATGCAATGCGCGATGGCCATCGCCGGTGCCGCGAGCGGGGAAACGATCTCGCTGGTGCGCTCCCGCTGGACCATCAGCAGGGCCGGCCTCGCGGCCTATTTCGGGACCGAGCCGGTCATCCTTAACGACGTCGCGGCGCGCGCTTGGGCAGCGCGATCCGGCACCGGCATCATCGAGCCGCTGCGCGGCGCCGGCATGCCGACCTTCGACAAACCTGGGCGCTACGGCATGATCATGGTTGAGGAAGGCGTTGGCGCCGCGATCATGGACATTGCCCGCGACGGTTCGGTCTCCGTGCTGGAGACGGAGGCGGGCCACATGGACTTCTCTCCCGCCAATGATCGCGAGGAGCGCCTCGCCAAGGCCGCGCGCGGAACATATGCGGTCGCCAGCTGGGAGATGCTGCTGATGCTCGACCGGCTCGACCCCGTTTGGACGACGGCTTGTCCCGAGATGCTCGATACGGAACGTCCACGCATGCTAGCGAACATGCTGGGCCGTTTCGCAGTCAACCTGATGCACAGCTTCGGCGCGTGGCAGGGCATGCTGATCACCGGCTCTCGCGCGGCCCGAATGCTGCAGGCCGATAGCCGGACACATTTCGGAGCGGCTTTCTCGACGCGTCGCAACTTCGGCCGGCTCGTAGTTGGCAGCGCCGCGTGGCGCGTCGACCAGCACGAAGCGGTGCTGACCGGGGCCGCCGAGCGGCTCGCACAAAGCATGGATCGCAGGCTGAACGCCGCCGCCTGATAGGCGGCCGGCGTGGAGACTACAGGTCGATCAGGAGACGCGTCGGGTCTTCGATCGCTTCCTTGATGCGGACGAGGAAGGTCACCGCCTCGCGGCCGTCGATCAGGCGGTGATCGTAGCTGAGCGCCAGGTACATCATCGGCTTGGCGACGATCTGGCCGTTCTTGACTACGGGGCGCTCCTCGATGCGGTGCATGCCGAGCACCGCAGACTGCGGCGGGTTGATGATCGG
The DNA here is from genome assembly GCF_022568775.1 of Sphingomonas telluris. Classification (NCBI taxonomy): domain Bacteria; kingdom Pseudomonadati; phylum Pseudomonadota; class Alphaproteobacteria; order Sphingomonadales; family Sphingomonadaceae; genus Sphingomonas; species Sphingomonas telluris. Next base: position 1,744,092 of record NZ_JAKZHW010000001.1, read on the forward strand.
CGTCGACAGAAGCGAACCGAACACGCCGCCGTTGGATATGGTGAAGGTGCCGCCGGTCATGTCCTCGACCGTCAGCGAACCTTCCTTGGCGCGCTTGCCGAAGTCGGCGATCGTCTTCTCGATCTCGGCGAAGCTCATGCGGTCGGCGTTGCGGATGACCGGGACGACGAGGCCCTTCGGGGCGGAGACGGCGACCGAAACGTCGAGATAGTCGTGGTAGACGATCTCGTCGCCTTCGATGCTGCCGTTCACGGCGGGAACATCCTTCGCCGCGAGCGCGACGGCCTTCACGAAGAAGCCCATGAAGCCGAGGCGGATGCCGTGCTTCTTCTCGAACAGATCCTTGTACTTGGCGCGCGCCTCGATGACCGCCGACATGTCCACGTCGTTAAACGTGGTCAGCATGGCGGCGGTGTTTTGCGCCTCCTTCAGACGCTTGGCGACCGTCTGGCGCAGGCGCGTCATCTTCACGCGCTCTTCGCGGCGTTCGCCGGTCTGAACCTTTGCCGCGGGCTGCGGGGCAGATTGCGGTGGGGGTGCGGTCGGCGCGGGAGCGCGGGCTTCCGGCTCATGCACTGGGCCACCAGCCTTCGCTGCTTCTGCGGCGGCCAGCACGTCGTCCTTGGTCAGGCGGCCGTCCTTGCCGGTGCCGCGGATCTTGCTCGGGTCGACATGATGCTCGAGCACGGCGCGTCGCACTGCGGGCGACAGCGTGGTGATCGCATCCTCGTCACCGTTGGCGGTCGGCTCCGGCGCATGCTCGCTTCCGCGAAGCTGCGGGTTCTCACCAGCTCCGGCCGGATTCGTCGTGGCGGCCGCTGCCGCTTGCGCCGGCGTGGCACCGGCGGTCGCCTTCTCGTCGATCCGCGCAATGAGAGCGCCGACGGCAACCGTGTCGCCCTCGTTCGCCAGCGTCTCGCTGAGCACGCCGGCGACGGGCGACGGCACGTCGACGCTGACCTTGTCGGTCTCAAGCGTCGCGATAGGCTCGTCGGCAGCAACGGCTTCGCCTGGCTTCTTCAGCCACTGGGCAAGAGTCCCTTCGGTGATCGATTCACCAAGAGCGGGAACTGCAACGTCGGTGGCCATAATGGTCCTTCTACTGAGCGGCGACGGCCGGGCCTTCGACGCGGCTGCTATGGCCTAGAGCGGCGGCAATCAAGTTCGCCTGTTCCGCGGCGTGGCGCTTGGCGAGGCCGGTGGCGGGCGAAGCCGAGTTATCCCGGCCCGCATATTGCGCCCGCAAGCCGCGGAAGCCGGCGTCCGTCAGGCACTGCTCGATAAGCGGCTCGACGAAGAACCAGGCGCCGTTGTTGCGCGGCTCTTCCTGCGCCCAGACGACCGATTCCAGCTTCGGCATCGCCTTGAGGCGCTTCACCAAAGGCTCCGACGGATAGGGATAGAGCTGCTCGATGCGCACGATCTCGGTCGAGCGGTCGCCCGCGGCGTCGCGCGCTTCCATCAGCTCGTAGGCCAGCTTGCCCGTGCAGAGGACGAGACGGCGGGTGTCGCCCTCGACCGGCGCGTTCAGGTCGCTCACGATCCGGCGGAAGTGGCTCTCGCCCGTGAAGTCGGACGCTTCCGAGACGGCCAGCTTGTGCCGCAGCAGCGACTTCGGCGTCATCATCACGAGCGGCTTGCGGAAGTCGCGGAGAAGCTGGCGGCGCAGGATGTGGAAGTAGTTCGCCGGCGTCGTGCAGTTCGCGACCTGCATGTTGTCGTCGGCGCAAAGCTGCAGGTAGCGCTCGAGGCGGGCAGAGCTGTGCTCCGGCCCCTGCCCTTCGAACCCGTGCGGCAGCAGCATCACGAGCCCGCTCGCGCGGAGCCACTTGGCCTCGCCGCTCGATACGAACTGGTCGATGATTGTCTGCGCGCCATTGGCGAAGTCGCCGAACTGCGCCTCCCAGCACACCAACGTGCGGGGGTCCGCCAGCGAATAGCCATATTCGAAGCCGAGCACACCGAACTCGCTGAGCGGGCTGTCACGGACCTCGAAACGGCCGCCGCCCGGAACGTGCGTCAGCGGGATGTACTTCTCGCCGCTCTGCTGATCGACCCAGACGGCATGACGCTGGCTGAAGGTGCCGCGGCCGCTGTCCTGGCCGGAGAGGCGAACGTTGTGCCCTTCGGCGACTAAAGTCCCGAACGCCAGCGCTTCGGCCGTGGCCCAATCGAAGCCGCTGCCCGTCTCGAACATCGCCTTCTTGGCGTCGAGGATGCGCTGCAGCGTCTTGTGGACGTGAATACCCTCCGGAACCGTGGTCAGAAGCTCACCGACCTTGCGGAATTCTTCGTCGGAGACTGCGGTCTCGATGTTGCGGCGGCCGAGCACCGGCTCATCCGGCCGGCCGAGCCCCGTCCAGCGTCCCTCGAACCAGTCCGCCTTGTTCGGCAGATAGCTCACGGCGGCCTGGAACTCCTCTTCCAGATGCTCGACGAAACCCTTCGTGTGCTCTTCGATCCATGCCTGGTCGATCACGCCCTCGGCGATGAGCCGCTTGCCGTAGATCTGCGAGATCGGCGGATGCTGGCGGATTTCCGCGTACATCTGCGGCTGGGTGAAGCTCGGCTCGTCGCCCTCGTTGTGGCCGAAGCGGCGGTAGCACCACATGTCGATGACCATGTCGCGGCCGAAGGTCTGCCGGAACTCGGTCGCCAGTTTGCAGCAGAAGGTCACCGCTTCTGGATCGTCGCCGTTGACGTGAAGGATCGGCGCCTGAATGCCCTTCGCCACGTCCGACGGATAGGGTGAGGAGCGCGCAAACTGCGGGCTGGTCGTGAATCCGACCTGATTATTGATGATGAAGTGGATCGTGCCGCCGGTGCCGTAGCCGGGAAGGCCCGAGAAGCTGAGACATTCCCACACCACCCCTTGGCCGGCGAAGGCCGCGTCGCCGTGGAGAAGGATCGGAAGCACCGTCTTGCCGTGCTTGTCGCCCTTCAGCGTCATGACGGCACGCGCCTTGCCGAGCACCACGGGGTCGACCGCTTCGAGGTGCGACGGGTTCGGAAGCAGCGACAAGTGCACCTTGTTGCCGTCGAACTCGCGGTCTGACGAGGCGCCGAGGTGGTACTTCACGTCGCCCGACCCGCCGACGTCCGCCGGGTTCGTCGCTCCGCCCGCGAACTCGTGGAAGATTGCGCGATACGGCTTGCCCATGACGTTGGAGAGGACGTTCAGGCGCCCGCGGTGGGCCATGCCGACGTCGATCTCCTCGACGCCGTACTGGCCGCCGTATTTGATGACCGCTTCAAGAGCCGGGATCGCGCTCTCGCCGCCATCGAGACCGAATCTTTTCGTCCCGACATATTTGCGCGCGAGAAACTTTTCCCACTGCTCACCTTCGATCACCTTCTGCAGGATCGAGCGCTTGCCTTCGGGCGTGAACTGGATCTCGGCGTCCTTGCCCTCGATCCGCTCCTGTAGAAAGCGGCGCTCCTCCAGGTCGTTGATGTGCATGTATTCGACGCCGACGGTGCCGCAGTAATTGGCCTGCAGTACCTTCACGATCTCGCGGACGGTCGCGCGCTCGAAGCCAAGCGCGCCGCCGACCCAGATTGGCCGATCGAGATCACCTGGGCCAAAGCCGTGATATTCCGGAGTCAGGTCCGCCGGCAGCTCGGAGTGATGGAGCCCCAGCGGATCTAGCTTCGCGGCGAGATGCCCACGCACGCGATAGGTGCGGATCAGCATCATCGCGCGGATCGAATCTTCCGCGGCACGACGGACGTCGTCGGGGTCCGCTGCCGGAGCGGCCGCAGCCGCCTTCTCCGTAGCGGCTTTCTTGAACGCTTCGATGGTCGCCTGCGTCGGGTCGAGCCCGAGGTTGATGTCGTCCAGCTCGGCTATCGGCCAGTTCGGCCGCGCCCAGCTCGGGCCCGGCTCGCGCTCGAAGGTGATCGGTTGGTCGTCAGACATGGATTAAGCTGTAACCAGCAATTCTTTCAGGGTTCTTCCGAGCTCAGATGGGCTTGGGCTGACGGTAATTCCAGCCGCCTCCATCGCCGCGATCTTGCTTTCCGCATCGCCCTTGCCGCCGGACACGATGGCGCCGGCATGGCCCATGCGGCGTCCCGGAGGCGCGGTGCGGCCGGCGATGAAGCCGACCACCGGCTTCCGGCGACCGCGGCGGGCCTCGTCGGCGAGGAACTGGGCGGCGTCCTCTTCGGCACTGCCGCCGATCTCACCGATCATGATGATCGATTCCGTGGCGGGATCGCCAAGGAACATCTCGAGCACGTCGATGAACTCGGTGCCCTTCACCGGGTCGCCGCCGATGCCGACCGCCGTCGACTGGCCCAAGCCCTCGTTCGTGGTCTGGAACACGGCTTCATAGGTGAGCGTGCCGGAGCGGCTGACCACGCCGACGCTGCCCTTTTTGAAGATGTTGCCCGGCATGATGCCGATCTTGCACTCGTCGGGCGTCAGCACGCCGGGGCAGTTCGGGCCGATCAGCCGCGACTTCGATCCGTCGAGAGCGCGCTTCACCTTCACCATGTCGAGCACCGGGATGCCCTCGGTGATGGTGACGATCAGCGGGACTTCCGCATCGATGGCTTCGAGGATCGAGTCCGCGGCGAAGGGCGGCGGCACGTAGATGACGCTGGCCGTCGCGCCCGTCGCCTCGACGGCCTGCGCGACCGTATCGAAGACCGGCAGGCCCAGATGGGTGGAGCCGCCTTTGCCCGGCGTGACGCCGCCGACCATCTGGGTGCCGTAGTCGAGAGCCTGGCGCGTGTGGAACGTGCCGGTCTCACCTGTCATCCCCTGAGTGATGACCTTCGTATTACGATCGACGAGAATGCTCATTGGGTACGCGGGACCTCCGCACGATTTTCAGTTAGCCAATTGACCTGCAGGATGGTGAACCCGCCGGCCCGGGTCGCAAGAGCGCGATAACCGGCCGGTTCGTTCAACCATTCCACGGGCTTATACGATCCAGCGGACGGAGTGCCCCGAAGACGGGTCTCGACCGCTGCAGACGCGGGCCGCAGCACCAGGTGCTGGGCCGCAAGTCCGCAGATTTTCGGGCTCCAGCCCCGATCCGTGTAGCTTAGCGAGTAGAGAAAAGCTGGGCTGGCGCCTGGGATTTGCCAGACCTTCGCCGCGATAGGCTTGCCAAGGCGCGACCGGAGATCGGACGGAAGCGCACTGAACTCGATCGGGGTCGCGGAGACGTCGGCCGTCGCCGCACTTCCGTCGAGGCACGCGGCGATGAACAGGTTCGGAAGCTGATCCGGGGTCACCATGGCGGAAGCGCCTGCGGCATTCATCAAAGCGGCTGCTGCAAGTGGAAGCATCATTGGAACCTCCCTCTACTGCTTGGGGCTAGGAGAATGCCTCATCAACTCACGCCAATGAAACCGAAATTCGACCTACGGCAAAAAGGCGGAAAGCTCCTGCCAATCAGGCGAGGCTTCCGTCGATCTGCTTGCAGGCCACCAGAAGCTCCTTCACCGCATCGACGCTGACCTGAAAATTCTTCTTGGCCTCGTCGTCGAGAGGGATCTCGATGACCTCTTCCGCACCATTGGCGCCAATCACTACCGGCACGCCGACATAGAGGCCGTCGAGGCCGTACCTGCCTTCGACATACACTGCGCAGGGCAGGATGCGCTTCTGGTCGCCGAGATAGGCTTCGGCCATCGCGATCGCGCTGGTTGCCGGAGCGTAATAGGCCGAACCGGTCTTCAGCAGCGCGACGATCTCGCCGCCGCCGCCGCGAGTGCGCTTGACGATCTCGTCGATGCGCTCCTTCGTCGAGCGGCCCATCTTCACGAGGTCGTCTACGGGAATGCCGCTGACGGTCGTGTAGCGGGTGACCGGAACCATCGTGTCGCCGTGGCCGCCAAGCACGAAGGCGTTGACGTCCTTAACGCTGACCTTGAACTCCTGCGCCAGGAAGGTAGCGAAGCGGGCGCTGTCGAGAACGCCGGCCATACCGACGACCTTGTTGTGCGGCAGGCCCGAGAATTCGCGCAGCGCCCAGACCATCGCGTCGAGCGGGTTGGTGATGCAGATGACGAACGCGTCGGGTGCGTGGTTCTTGATGCCCTCGCCTACGGCCTTCATGACCTTGAGGTTGATACCAAGAAGGTCGTCGCGGCTCATGCCCGGCTTGCGCGGCACGCCTGCGGTGACGATTACCACGTCGGCACCGGCAATGTCGGCATAGTCGTTGGTGCCGGTCAGCTTGGCGTCGAAGCCTTCGATCGGCCCGCACTGGCTGAGGTCCAGCGCCTTGCCCTGCGGAATGCCTTCGGCGATGTCGAACAGGACGATGTCGCCAAGCTCGCGCTGCGCCGCGAGGTGAGCGAGGGTTCCACCGATCATTCCGGCGCCAATCAGGGCGATCTTCTTGCGGGCCATCAGGCTGCTGCTTTCCTCTATTGTATGGGCGCGCCAGGAACGGCGCAGCAAAAGTTGGCGGCGCTCTAGACCGCGATGAAGAGTCGGGCAACCGCCCCGCGATGGGACAGGTTGTTGTCGCGGCGGCAACCAAAGCTCGACAGCCGCTGTTCAGTTTCGACGAGGCACATTGGACCGGCCATGGAAAAGATTCTTCTGCTCGCAGCCATTGCGACGCTCGCTTCAGCCAGCCCGGCGTTGGCCAAGCCTGGCCATGGCAATTCGGCTCACGGCAACGCCGCTTACGGAACGGGCGGCTGCCCCCCTGGCCTCGCCAAGAAGAATGCAGCCTGCATGCCACCCGGCCAATACAAGAAGCTGTTCGAGGTCGGTCAGCGCGTGCCCAGCAATTACAACGGACTGATCGGCTATGGCGCTCTGCCCTACAGCGTCAGGGACCAGTACAGCTCTGTCCTCGATCCGCGGTCGCGGTACATCTACGATCAGGGCTATCTCTATCGCGTCGATCCGACGACCATGATCGTCAGCCAGATCCTGCAGGCGGTCCTCAGGCCCTAGTTCGGTTCCTCGGGCGCGACGGCATTATTCCCGTCGAGGCCGTAATCGTCGATCGCGTCGAGGTTTGCCGGAGCCTGGTTCAGCAGGTTGGCAACGTCATCCAGCTGCCGGTTCTCTTCGGCGTTAGGCGCTTCAGGCTCGCGGTTGCAGCCGCAGAGCAGCACGAGGGCGGAGACAATTAAGGCGCGCGTGAACATCCGGAGCCCTCTAGCACAATGAAAAAGGGGCCGCGCACCGGCTGGCGCGCGACCCCTTCAATCAGTCAACGAAACGCTTAGTGCGCTGAGTTGTCGGCCGAATTCGCGACGGCGTCGCTAGCGTTCTCGACCGCATTGCCCGCGTTCTCGATCGCATTGCCGGCCGCGTCGAGCGCGTTGTCGGCGGCGTTCGAAGCGTCGACGGTGGCGGCGTTGACGTCGGTCTCCGCAGCGTTCTCGACGTTCACTTCATTGCCGGCGGTGTTCTCTTCAGCCTTCGGCTGGCACGCGGCAAGGCCGAGCGCCAGGACCGCAACGGTCACAGCAACCTTCTTCATGATCGTTCCACTCCATAAAAAGCAGGCCCCCGCACGCGGGGGCTTTGGGCTCGGCCGTTCGCGATTAAGCCGCTCTGGCCAGGGCGCGGCATTACAGAGGGTGTAACAGCCGTGCAATGCGCAATTCATATTGCGGTCAAATTGGACTTCCCTCGCTTCATTGACATATAAAGTTTTCTTTATATCAGCTTTCCGAGATGGACGCGCTTCCCCTTGCCGACCTCCTGCAGGCCCTCGCCGACCCGACGCGGCTGCGGATTCTCGCGCTCCTTCGGCGCATAGAGCTGTCCGTCGGCGAGCTTGCCCAGCTTCTTGGGCAGAGCCAGCCGCGCGTGTCCCGGCACGTCCGCATCCTGGCGGACGCGCGAGCCGTGGAACGCCGCAAGGAAGGAAGCTGGGTCTTCCTGACCATCGCGGGCGAGGAGAGGACCGCCCCGATGTTCGGGTTGGTCGATGCCTGGGCCGACGAAGCGACCTGCGCGATCTTTGAAGCCGACGCTTCGAAGCTGGACCGCATCCGGCTGGAGCGCGCTGAGGCCGCGTCGCGCTACTTCACCTCGCACGCCAACGTCTGGGACAGCATTCGCTCGCTCCACGTCGCGGAGAGCGAGGTCGAGCAGGCGATCGCTATCGCACTGGACGACCAGCCCCTCGGCCGTCTCGTCGACATCGGTACCGGCACCGGGCGAATGATCGAGCTGTTCGGGCGCGACGCCCAGCAAGCAATCGGCATCGACCGCTCCTCCGAAATGTTGCGTCTGGCCCGTGCGAAGCTGGAGGCTGCGGGTATCTCTTCGAGCCTGCGTCAGGGCGACATGAACGCGCTGCCCCTGGACGACGGAAGCGCGGATACCGTGATCATTCACCAGGTACTGCACTATGCGCACTCCCCCGCCGCCGCGATCTCGGAAGCGAGCCGGGTACTGGCGTTCGGTGGCCGGTTGCTGGTGGTCGACTTCGCCGCGCATGAGCGCGAGGACCTGCGGACGACTGACGCACACGTTCGGCTGGGCTTCGACGACGAGACCATGAGCGGCTGGTTCAAGGCGGCCGGCCTCACCATCGATCACGTGCAGCGGCTCGAGGGCGGAGAGCTCACCGTTACGCTGTGGCGCGGCCTGAAGGCTGCGGAACGCCGGCGGAGGGCGGCATGAACAAGCTCGAAACCCTAGCGAACCACCCGCCGCTCTTCGCGGAGACGCGCGGCGACATCGAGGTGAGCTTCGAATTCTTCCCGCCCAAGACGGAGAAGATGGCCGAGACCCTGTGGGATTCGGTCAAGACGCTCGAGCCGCTGCACCCTCGCTTCGTCTCCGTAACCTACGGAGCGGGCGGATCTACCCGTGAGCGGACGCACCAGACGGTCGAGCGCATCCTCAAGGAAACCTCGCTGACGCCGGCCGCCCACTTGACCTGTGTCGGCGCGAGCCGCGGCGAGATCGACGACATCGCCCGCGAATATTGGGATCTCGGCGTCCGCAACATCGTCGCGCTCCGAGGGGATCCGCCTGAAGCCGGCACCAAGTATCAGCCGCACCCACAAGGCTACCGCGACGCCTGCGAGCTGGTCGCGGGCCTGAAGGCCGTGGCGCCGTTCGACATCTCGGTCGCCGCCTATCCCGAGGTCCATCCGGACTCCTCGTCGCGCTCGTTCGACCTCGAGAACCTGCGGCGCAAGGTCGATGCGGGCGCCGACCGCGCAATCACGCAATTCTTCTTCTCCGCCGACTGCTTCTTCCGCTTCCGCGACGAGGCGGCCGCAGCGGGCATCGACGCAGAGATCGTGCCGGGCATCCTGCCGGTTTCGAACGTCGCCACCACGCGCCGGTTCGCCGCGACCTGTGGAGCGAGCATCCCGCAATGGCTGGACCAGCTGTTTGAAGGCCTCGACGACCTTCCGTCGGCAAGGCAGCTGATCGCCGCGACGGTGGCAGCGGAGATTTGCGGCCAGCTCTACGCGGGCGGCGTCCGCCACTTCCACTTCTACACACTGAACCGGGCGGAGCTCAGCTACGCCATTTGCCATCTTCTTGGAGTTCGGGCGAAAGCATGAGTATCGCTGACACCCTTCGTGCGGAGGCCGCGAAGCGCATCCTGATCAAGGACGGGCCGTACGGCACCGGGATCCAGGCGCGGAAGCTCGGCGCCGACGATTATTGCGCCGGTCTCGACCTCGTGAAGGACCAGAAGGGCAACAACGACCTTCTCAACATCACGCAGCCGCAGGTCATCCGCAGCATCTGCGAGAGCTTCGCCGACGCGGGCGCGGAGATCCTCGCGACGAACACGTTCAATGCGAACCGCATCAGCCAGGGCGACTATGGCGCCGAGGACCTGGCGGCGGAGATGAACTGGGCCTCTGCGCGCATCATGCGCGAGGTCGCGGATCGCTACACCGCAAAGGACGGCAAGCCGCGCTGGGTCGCCGGCGCCCTCGGGCCCACCAACAAGACTCTGTCGCTGTCACCGAACGTCAACGACCCCGCTTTTCGCGAGGTCGACTTCGACACGGTCAAGGACGTGTACCGCGAGCAGATCGATGCGCTCATAGAAGGCGGCGTCGACTTCATCCTCATCGAGACGATCTTCGACACGCTGAACGCCAAGGCGGCGATCATGGCGACGCTGGAGGCAGAACAGGCGCTCGGCCGCGAGCTTCCGCTGATGATCTCGATGACGCTGACCGACCTGAGCGGCCGCAACCTGTCGGGCCACACGGTCGAGGCATTCTGGGCGAGCGTCCGCCATGCGCGGCCGGTCACCATCGGCCTGAACTGTTCCTTCGGGGCAGCGCAGCTTCGCCCGCATCTCGCGGCGCTCTCGACCCTGGCCGACACTCTGATCATGGCCTACCCGAACGCCGGCCTGCCGAACGAGCTTGGCGAATATGACGAGGCTGCCGAGGAGACCGCGGCACAGGTGCGCGAATGGCTGGACGCCGGCTTGGTCAACATCGTCGGCGGCTGCTGCGGAACGACGCCCGCGCACATCGCCGCCATCGCCGAAGCGACCCGCGGGCGTGAACCGCGCAAGGTCCCGGCAGCACCTCGCCAGACTCTTCTCGCGGGCCTCGAACCAATGGTGATCGCCGCGTGAGCATTCGTGCACAGGCCGTCATTGAGCCCGAACCCGCCGAGCAGGTCGCGGCAGGCGCGCGCTTCGTCAACGTCGGCGAGCGCACGAACGTCACCGGCTCCGCCAAGTTCAAGAAGCTGATTCTCGCCGGCGACTATGACGCCGCGGTCGAGGTCGCGCGCGACCAGGTCGAGAACGGCGCGCAGATTATCGACGTCAACATGGACGAAGCCCTGCTCGATTCAGAGCAGGCGATGACCACCTTCCTGAAGCGCATCGCCGCCGAACCGGACATCGCCCGCGTCCCCGTGATGGTCGACAGCTCCAAGTGGAGCGTGATCGAGGCGGGCCTCAAGTGCGTGTCGGGCAAGCCGATCGTCAATTCGATCAGCCTCAAGGAAGGCGAAGGTCCGTTTCTCGAGCTCGCCCGCAAGTGTCACGCCTACGGCGCCGCCGTCGTGGTCATGGCGTTCGACGAGGTCGGTCAGGCCGACACGGCCGAGCGCAAGGTCGCCATCTGTGAGCGCGCCTACAATCTGCTCCTCGCCAACGGCTTCGAAGCCCAGGACATCATCTTCGACCCGAACATCTTCGCCATCGCGACGGGTATCGACGAGCATCGCCGCTACGCGATCGACTTCATCGAGGCGGCAGCCGACATCCGGCGCCGCTGCCCCGGCGTGCACATCTCGGGCGGCCTGTCGAACCTCAGCTTCTCGTTCCGCGGCAATGAGCCCGTGCGCCGCGCGATGCACAGTGTGTTCCTCTACCACGCCATTCCGGCCGGCATGGACATGGGCATCGTCAACGCCGGCCAGCTCGACGTCTACGATCAGATCGACCCGGAGCTTCGCGAAGCCGTCGAGGACGTCATCCTCGACCGGAAGGACGACGCGACCGAGACCCTCATCGCGCTCGCCGAGCGCTTCAAGGGTACCGACGCCGCCGAGGAAAAGAAGCTCGCCGAATGGCGCAGCCTGCCGGTCGCCGAGCGCCTGTCCTACGCGCTCGTGAAGGGCATCGACGCGAACATCGTCGAGGACACCGAGGAGGCCCGTCAGCAGGCAGAGCGGCCGATCCATGTCATCGAGGGCCCGCTAATGGACGGCATGAACGTCGTCGGCGACCTGTTCGGCTCCGGCAAGATGTTCCTTCCGCAGGTCGTGAAATCCGCCCGCGTGATGAAGAAGGCCGTCGCCCACCTCATTCCGTTCATCGAGGCGGAGAAGGAAGCAACCGGCGCGACGCAGGGCAAGGGCCGCATCGTGATGGCGACCGTGAAGGGCGACGTTCACGACATCGGCAAGAACATCGTCGGGGTCGTCCTCCAGTGCAACGGCTTCGAGGTCATCGATCTCGGCGTCATGGTCCCGTGGCAGACGATCCTCGAGTCCGCGAAGGACAACAACGCCGACATGATCGGTCTCTCCGGCCTCATCACGCCTTCGCTCGACGAAATGGTGACCGTCGCGGACGAGATGCAGCGGCTCGGCCTCAAGACCCCGCTCCTGATCGGCGGCGCGACGACGAGCAAGGCGCACACGGCGCTGCGCATCGACCCCGCCTACAAAGGTCCTGTGATCCACGTGCTCGACGCCAGCCGCGCGGTCGGCGTCGCCTCGTCGCTCATGTCCGACACGCAGTGCGAGCCGCTCGTCGAAAAGACCGCCGACGAATATGAGGCGCTCCGCCAGGCCCGCTCCCGCAGCGGCCAGAGCGAGCTTTCCTCGCTTGAGGATGCGCGCGCCAACGGCTTCGCTTTCGACCCGACGGGCCAGGCTCCGGCGCCCAAATATCCCGGCCTCCGCCAGTTCGGCGAATGGCCGCTCGCCGATCTCCGAGCCTCGATCGACTGGACGCCCTTCTTCCGCGCCTGGGAGCTGGCCGGAAACTATCCGCAGATCCTCGACGACCCCGTCGTCGGTGAGAGCGCGACGAGCCTGTTCAACGACGCCCAGAAGATGCTCGACCAGCTGATCGCAGAACGCTGGGTGACAGCCAGCGGCACGGTCGGCCTGTGGCGCTGCAAGCGCGAAGGCGACGACGTCCTGGTCCTCGCTGGCAACGACTGGACGCGCGTTCCCTTCCTCCGCCAGCAGGTGAAAAAGCGCGAAGGACGGGCGAACCTATGCCTGGCCGACTTCATCAACCCGGAGGGCGAGGACTGGATCGGCGGCTTCGCGGTCGGCATCCACGGCCTCGAACCGCATCTCGAGCGCTTCAAGGCCGCGCACGACGATTACTCGGACATCCTACTGAAGGCGCTCGCCGACCGTCTTGCGGAAAGCTTCGCGGAAGTGCTCCACGCCGAAGTACGTGGCCGCATCTGGGGTTATGCGGACGAGCATCTGTCGAACGCCGACCTCATCCGTGAGAAGTTCGAGGGCATTCGCCCAGCTCCCGGCTACCCTGCCTGCCCGGACCACAGCCTGAAGCCGATCCTGTTCGAGATGCTCGGCGGCGATCCGGCCGGAGTCACGCTGACCGAGAATTTCGCGATGCTGCCGACGTCGGCCGTGTCCGGCTTCTACTTCGGGCACCGCGACAGCCAGTATTTCGGCGTCGCACGCATCGGACGCGACCAGCTGGAAGATTATGCCAGCCGCCGCGGCGTTGATGTCGCCTGCGCAGAGCGCTGGGTGCGGCCCAACCTCGACTAAGGCTCTCGCGGGCGGCTAGGGCCCGCGCATGGATACGGCCGCAAGCATGACCGCCGAAAGCCGCGCCCGCTGGACGGACGAACTGCGCGCGACGCTCGCGCTCGCCTGGCCGCTGATCCTCGCCAACCTGACGATGCAGCTCATTCAGGCGACAGACGTCGTCCTGCTCGGCTGGCTGGGATCAAAGGAGCTTGCCGCTGCCGCGCTCGGGCTGAGCCTTTCGTTCGGCATGATCCTTTTCGCGCTTGGGGTGCTCACCGCCACTTCGCCGATGATGGCGTCTGCCCTCGGCGCGCGGTCCAATGCCGTTCGCGACGTCCGCCGCACCTTCCGCCAGGGTCTGTGGGCCGCCGCGCTGATGGCCGGGCCGACGCTGATCGTCCTGTGGAACGCCGAGAAGGTCATCCTCTTCTTCGGCCAGGATCCGGAGCTGTCGCGGCTCGCGGGCTGGTTCCTGCGTGGCTACATGTGGGTCATCCCGCCCTGGATGCTGTTCCAGGTGATGCGGAACTTCGTTTCCGCGCTGGAGCGTCCCGGGTGGGTCCTCGTCATCAGCACGCTCGGGATTCCGTTAAACGCGATCGTCAGCTGGTCGCTGATATTCGGCCATCTCGGCCTGCCGAAGCTAGGTCTTATCGGCGGAGGCATCGGCAGCTCGGTCGTCTGGGCGGCAATGGCCCTGGCGCTGGGTCTTGTCATTCTCACCGACCGCCAGTTCCGCCGTTTCCATCTCTTCGGCCGCTTTTGGAGGCCCGACTGGCCTCGCTTCCGCCAGCTCTTCAAGCTCGGTCTCCCAATCGGTCTGACCACGGGCTTCGAAGGCGGTGTGTTCAGCGCTGCCGCCTACCTCATGGGCCTGTTCGGAGCCTCCTCCGTAGCCGCTCACCAGATCGCGCTGCAGATCGCCGCGACGACCTTCATGGTCCCGCTGGCGCTTGGGCAGGCGACGACGGTGCGCGTCGGCTTGGCATACGGTCGAGGCGATCGTGCCGCCATCGGCCTCGCGGGCTGGACAGCATTGGGCCTCAGCACAGCATTCATGACGCTGATGGCAACGCTGATGTTCATCTTCCCGCACGAGCTGATCACGCTTTTCCTCGCGGACACGCCGGAGAATGCGACGGTGATCGCCCTCGGAGTATCCTTCCTGCGCATCGCCGCTCTTTTCCAGATCGTGGACGGCTGGCAGGTGGTCGGTGCCGGTATGCTGCGCGGCATCCACGACACACGGGTGCCGATGGTCTTCGCTCTGTTCGGTTACTGGGCCATTGGCCTGGGCATCGGTGTCGCGCTCGCATTCGCAATGGAGTGGCGCGGCGTCGGCATCTGGACTGGACTGGCCGCGGGTCTTGGAGTCGTTGCCGTTCTGATGATCAGGCGCTGGAGCCGACGCGACAAATTGGGGTTGCTTCCAGCCGACGCGTAAAATGTGCGCTCAGGGTGTTGACGCCCTAAACCGCCACACCCATATGCCGGCCATCGCTGGCACTCTCCTTGCGGGAGTGCCAACGCGTATAGGTTCAACAAGAAAGACAAGGGGCTCACACAATGGGTTTCAGGCCGCTTCATGACCGCGTCCTCGTCCGCCGTATCGAGGCTGATGAGAAGACGACCGGTGGAATCATCATTCCGGACACCGCCAAGGAAAAACCGCAGGAAGGCGAAGTCATCTCCGTCGGCACCGGGGCTCGCAGCGACGAGGGCAAGGTCACGCCTCTCGACGTTAAGGCCGGCGACAAGATCCTGTTCGGCAAGTGGTCGGGCACCGAAGTGAAGATCGACGGCGAAGACCTGATCATCATGAAGGAAAGCGACATCCTCGGGATCGTCGGCTGACCTTCGGCTCTCGCGCGCATGCGCGTTGAGCAGTGAACTTAGCGAACTTCCAAGAAACGAAAGGGTAGCCAGATGGCAGCCAAGGACGTCAAATTTTCCCGCGATGCGCGTGAGCGCATTCTCCGCGGCGTCGACATTCTCGCCGACGCAGTGAAGGTGACGCTGGGCCCCAAGGGCCGGAACGTCGTCATCGACAAGAGCTTCGGCGCACCGCGCATCACCAAGGACGGCGTCACCGTCGCCAAGGAGATCGAGCTCAAGGACAAGTTCGAGAACATGGGTGCGCAGATGCTGCGCGAAGTCGCTTCGAAGACGAACGACCTCGCCGGCGACGGCACCACGACCGCGACCGTTCTGGCGCAGTCGATCGTCCGTGAGGGCATGAAGTCGGTCGCGGCCGGCATGAACCCGATGGATCTCAAGCGCGGCATCGACATCGCCGTCGGCAAGGTCGTCGAGGACCTCAAGGGCCGTTCGAAGGCCGTCGCGGGCAGCCAGGAAATCGCCCAGGTCGGAATCATCTCCGCCAATGGCGACAAGGAAGTCGGCGAGAAGATCGCCGAGGCCATGGAGAAGGTCGGCAAGGAAGGCGTGATCACTGTCGAGGAGGCCAAGGGTCTCGAGTTCGAGCTGGACGTCGTCGAAGGCATGCAGTTCGACCGCGGCTATCTGTCGCCCTACTTCATCACCAACCCCGAGAAGATGCAGGTCGAGCTGACGGACCCGTACATCCTCATCCATGAGAAGAAGCTTTCGAACCTCCAGGCGATGCTTCCGATCCTGGAAGCGGTCGTCCAGAGCGGCCGTCCGCTCCTGATCATCGCCGAGGACATCGAAGGCGAAGCTCTCGCGACGCTCGTCGTTAACAAGCTGCGCGGCGGCCTCAAGGTTGCGGCGGTAAAGGCGCCGGGCTTCGGCGATCGCCGCAAGGCGATGCTCGAGGACATCGCAGTCCTCACCGGCGGCGAGATGATCAGCGAAGATCTCGGCATCAAGCTCGAGAACGTCACTGTGAACATGCTCGGTCAGGCCAAGCGCGTCACGATTGACAAGGACAACACCACGATCGTGGATGGTGCCGGTCAGCGTGAAGCGATCGAGGGCCGGGTTGCCGCGATCCGTCAGCAGATCGAGAACACGACCTCCGACTATGACCGTGAGAAGCTGCAGGAGCGGCTGGCGAAGCTCGCCGGCGGCGTCGCGGTGATCAAGGTTGGCGGCGCGTCCGAGATCGAAGTGAAGGAGCGCAAGGACCGCGTCGACGACGCTCTCCACGCGACCCGCGCCGCGGTCGAGGAAGGCATCGTCCCGGGCGGCGGCACTGCGCTGCTCTACGCGACCAAAGCTCTTGAAGGCCTCAAGGGCGAGAATGACGACCAGACCCGCGGCATCGACATCATCCGCAAGGCGCTCCAGTCGCCAGTGCGGCAGATTGCCGAGAACGCGGGCCATGACGGCGCCGTGGTTGCCGGCAAGCTGATCGACGCCAAGGACCCGACCCTCGGCTTCAACGCCCAGACGGAGGTCTACGAGAACCTGGTTGCGGCTGGCGTGATCGACCCGACCAAGGTCGTCCGCGCTGCACTCCAGGACGCGGCATCGGTCGCCGGCCTGCTGATCACCACCGAAGCGGCGGTCAGCGAAATGCCCGAGGACAAGCCTGCGATGGCTGGTGCCGGCGGCATGGGCGGCATGGGCGGCATGGACTTCTAGGTCCGCGACCCAAGGCAAAAGAGAAGGGCTGGAGGAGCGATCCTCCGGCCCTTTTTATTTGCCTACTCCTACAGCCTCCAGTGCCTGATACTCTTTGGAGAGAACGCCGAACGCTTCCTTGCGCTGGCCGGTTGGCGAAATGAGCCCCTTACGGTTCCAGCCTTGCTGGAAAACCGGGTGCTGCCGGCGCGGCGAGCGGAAGTCCTTGAGGATCCATGGGCTCATCCCGCGCAGGAACGGGACCTTGCGTGCCATCGCGAGAGTCTGGCGGTAATATTCCGCCTGATATTCCTCGCTGAACTTGTGCGGGCTCGCCGCCTCGTCGTGGTAGCCCGCCTTCGCGTCCGCTCCGAACTCGGAGAAGATGAGCGGCTTCCTCACCGGCGAGCGCCACTCAAGCTCCGGCAGGCTCGCCAGCGGGTCTGGCGTGTACCAACCGTTGTACGTGTTGACCGCCATCACATCGAGTCCGCCCGCAAGCGGATCGTCGATGGTCTGCACATTCCCCTTGCGCGCGCTCAGCAGCGCTGCCGTCACCAACCGGCTGTCGTCGAGCTCACGCACCTGCTTCACCAGCGCGCGCATGAAAGCTGTCCGGGCATCGCTGACTGGCGTCTCGTTGCCGACGCTCCACAGGATGATCGAAGCGCGATTGCGGTCGCGGACGATGTTCTCGCGCAGCATCTCCTCGGCGCTGGAGAGCACGCCGGGATTGTCCCACTGGACTTGCCAGTAGACCGGGATCTCGCTCCACACGAGCAGGCCAAGTTCATCGGCCGCCCGCGTCATCACCTCGCTGTGCGGATAATGAGCGAGCCGCACGAAATTGCCGTGCAGCCCTTGCTTGATGGTACCCAGCAGCGCCTTCGCTGCTTCCGGCGTGATCCTCCGCACCGGATTTTCGCCCAGCTCCTCCTCGTGCATTGAGATGCCGCGAAGGAAGATGGGTTTGCCGTTGAGCAATATGTCCTCGCCGCGGACTTCGATGGTGCGGAAACCGACGCGATCGGCGAGCACATCGATGCCCGCTTCGAAGCGCACGTCGTAAAGTGTCGGACTTTCCGGCGACCAACGACGCAGGGCGCGCGTGACGGGCGCGTTGCCGGTCCACCTGCCATCGCCATCCGTCGTTCCGGCAATCGTCAGGCCCAGAGAAGGGATACGTAGACGGACGGGGAAGCCGGCCATCTGCGAACCGTTGAGACGCACGGACGCCGCGATGCGCCCGTCCTTCGTCAGCCTTACCCAAGCATCGTCGATGAACGTCTCGGGAACGCTGATTAGGCTCACGGACCGCGTGATCCCGCCGTAATTCTCCCAGTCGGTCACGACCGGCGGGACGTCCAGGCTGTTGCGCTCGGAATCCACGCCGACGGTGATCTGGTTTCTGCCCGGGCGAACGAACTGCGTCACCTCGGCGGCGAAGGGCGTGAAGCCGCCGAAATGGCTGATGAGCTTCTTGCCGTTCAAGTAGAGGTCGGCGCGATAATCCACGGCGCCGAAGCGGACGAACGTCCGCTTTCCCGGCTGCGGCGTGAAGTCAAACGTTCGCTGATACCAGACCAAGCCATTGTAATAGCGCATTTCCGGCGAGTGCCCGATCCACGCGCCGGGAAGCTCGACCGTGGGGGAGCGCTGCATGTCGAATTCGAACAGCGCCGTCGGATCCTTGGCCGCAACGTCCGCCTGGATGATGTCGGCGTAGCGCTGGCTGCTCGGACCCGGCGGGCCACCATGAAAGCCCGCGCGGCCGTCGCGATAGGGGTCGACGGACCAGTGCCAGGGACCGTCGAGGCTCTGGTGCGGCCGCATGTCCGCGGACACGAGCGCAATCGGCGGCGGAGGCGGCACGGTCGCCGAAGCGACCGCGCTGAACGCCAGTCCGATTGCCGCCAGCAGCACCCGCAGCATGACCAGCCTCAGCTGGCGAGGTCGCGGATGATCGACTGCCAGTGGACGACGTCGTCGTACATCGCGCGGACCGGGATACGCTCGTCGAGGCCATGGGCGCGCTCGTCGTCGGGCGAGATGCCCCAGCTGCCGTCGACGTCGTAAACCGGGATGCCCTTGGCCCTGAAGAAGGAGCCGTCGCTCGCGCCCGTGGACATCAGCGGATAGACCCGCATCTGCGGCCCGTGCAGCTTCTGGATCGACTTGGTCACCGCCTTCAACACGTCGGGACGAAGCGGCGACGGCGGGGTCGGCTCGCCGATATAATTAGGGTCCGGCGTGACCTGCACCTTCGGGCCGGCGAGCTGCTGAAGCTCGGCCTGAACGTCCTTCGGCTGCACGCCCGGCATGATCCGGCAATTCACGGTCGCCTTTGCCCGTTGCGGCAGCGCATTGTCGGCATGACCGCCTTCCAGCATCGTCGCAACGCAGCGGGTGCGGGTCAGGCCGACTTCCAGCGGGTTCGCCTCGATCTCGTCGGCGGCGGCGCCGTCGTTCGGATTGGCGAGCCAACGCCGCATCGCATTGCCGAGCGCGCTATTGCCTTCCTGCCGCGCACGCTCCTCGAAATAGCCGCGGCTCGTCTCGTTCATCATCGGCGTGAAGCGATGGTTCTGGAGCGCCTTCAAGGCATCCGCGAGATCGTAGATGGCGTTGTCCGGACGCGGACGAGAGCTGTGGCCGCCCGGATTGATCGTCGTGAAGAAGTAGGTCTGGAACGTCTTCTCGGCAGTCGAGATACCGCAGCCGAGGGGACGGAAGTTCTTGTCGTACGCACCGCAGCCGCCGTCGGCATTCAGACCGAATTCGGCGTCGGTCAGGTTGCGCCACTCGCTTGCGCCAAGCGTCGCGCCGCGTCCGTTCGTCTCCTCGTCGCCGCTGTAGAAGAAGATGATGTCGCGGTTCGGCTTGAAGCCTTCGCTCATCAGCTTCACCGCCGCCATCGTCGTCGCGACGTCGCCGTTCTTCATGTCGCTGGTGCCCCGGCCGAGGAAATAGCCGCCCTCTTCGCGGAACACGAACGGGTCGAACTTCCAATCCTCACGCTTGGCTTCGACGACGTCCATGTGGCCGAGGATCATCATCGGCTTCTTCGTCGCGTGCGGCGACCGCCAGCGGACGATCAGCGCGACAGTCTTGTCGCCCGGAAGCGCCTCGTAGGGCATGATGTGGATGTCGGATTCCGGAATGCCCGCCGCGCGGAACTGGTCGGCGAGCAGCTTCGCCATGCGCGGCATCTCGCCGCGATGATGGACGGAGGGGATCTCGATCGCCTGCTTGAACACGTCGCGCGTCTTCGCCTGCCAGGCTGGTTCGAGCTTGGTCGGAACGGTCAGCGGATTGGTTGCAGCGGACGCGGTGCTCGCAAGAGCCGCGGCGAGTACGCAGGCAAGAACAGACTTCATCGGGAATGACCTTTGGCTGGAATGTTCGAAGGCTAGGACGACTGGACGAAGGGTCAAGCGGCGAACCGCTTTACTTGCCGGTCAGCTCACGCAGCAGGATCTGCCAGTGCACGACATTGTCGTAGAGGGCCTGCACGGGAATGCGCTCGTCCTTGCCGTGTGCACGGAAGTCGACGGGCACAACGTACCAGCTGCCGTTCACCCCGTAGACCGGGATGCCGGCAACACGGAACGGCCGCGCATCGCTCGCGCCCGTCGACATTTCCGGGAAGATCGGCTGGTTCGGGTGCAGAGCGTGGATCGCTTTCGTGTAGGCGGCAGTCACTTCTGGACGCAGCGGTGATGCTAGCGAAGCTGGATTGTCGTCGTTACGAGTCACTACGACTTCCGTATCGGCAACGATCTTCTCCAGTTCCTTCTTCACGTCGTTCGGATCGACGCCCGGGAAGATGCGGCAGTTGATCATCGCGGTCGCGAGCTGCGGAAGGGCATTGTCCGCGTGTCCCGCGAACAGGCGGGTCGGAACGCAGCGCGTCCGCGTCAGGCCAACTTCGCTTTCGCTCGCTTCGATCGTGTCGGCCGCGGCGCCGTCATTGGGATTGGCGAGCCAGGCGCGCATCGCATCGCCGAGCGGCCCCTTCTCCTGCTTCTCGCGTCCCGCGAAGTAAGCGCGGGTCGTCTCGTTCATCATCGGCGCGAAGCGGTAGGCTTCGATCTTATCCAGCGCGTGCGCGAGGCTGTAGATGGCATTGTCCTTGCGCGGCTTCGACGAGTGACCGCCGCGATTGCGCACTGTCAGCGTATAGCCCGCGAACGTCTTCTCGGCAGTCTGCATCGTATACCCGGCAGGCGACTTGTCGGGATTGATGCCGCCGCCGCCGCCATCGGCGTTCAATCCGAATTCCGGGTGGCTGAGCAGCTCGAGCCACTCGCCCGCGCCCTTCTTCGCGCCGATGCCGTTGGTCTCCTCGTCGCCCGTAAACAGGACGACGATATCGCGCTTCGGTTTGAAGCCGGATGCCTTCAGATTGATCATCGCCTGCGTGATGGCGACGATCCCGTCCTTCATGTCGGTGGTGCCGCGCCCGTAGTAATAGCCGTCCCGCTCGGTCAGCACGAACGGATCGGTGGTGGAATCTTCGACCTTTGCCTCGACCACATCCATGTGACCCATCAGCATAATCGGCTTCAGATTGCTTTTGCCTGGAGCCCGCCAGCGAACGATCACTGCAGCCGTGTCATCGCCGCCGGTCGTTGCGCTTTCGGTGTGGTAGGGAACGACGTGCACATCTTCCGCCCGGAAGCCTGCGGCCTTGAACTGGTCGGCGACGTAATTCGCCATTTCAGGAGTCTTGTGCCGCCCAATGACCGTGGGCGTGTTGACCACATGCTCGAACATCGCGTGTGTGGAGTCGCGCTGCGCCTGGGTCAGTTGCGGGGGTGAGGCGCCGGCGAGAACGGCGAGCGAAACGGTGGCGAACGCAGCGGCAGGCAGACGGCGCATCAGTAAGACTCCCCCGAAATGAGTTGCGTGAAGCTACCGGCGCAGCGTGGCCCGTCAAGCGTGGTCGGTTCCGTGGCCTTCCGCGAGATATTCGGCGCTGCGCATCTCTTCCAAACGGCTAACCGTGCGCTGAAATTCGAAGCTGCCGTCGCCTTGCGGGTAAAGGCCTTCGGGTTGGGCGTCGGCGGCGGCGAGCAGCTTCACGCGGTGCTCGTAAAGCGCGTCGATCAGGGTCACGAACCGAGCGGCCTCGTTGCGCATGTCGCGCGTCATCACCGGAATGCCGACGATGATGACCGTGTGATAGCGCTGCGCGATGGCCAGATAATCGGCGGCGCCGCGCGGTTCGCCGACCAGCCGTTTAAACGAAAAGACCGCGACGCCCTTCAGGCTTTTCGGCACGTGCAGAGTGCGGCCGCCGCCGACGGATAGTTCCTCGGTCGGAACCTTGGCGCGGTCCTCGACCGGATAGTCGGTGAGCTTGAAGAAGGCGTTGCTAAGCGCCTTCGTCGCCTCCGGCCCGTTGGGCACGTGCCAGACATTCACGCCGGTCAATCGATGCAGGCGATAGTCCGTCGGGCCGTTCACCTCGACGACCGCGAACCGCTTCTCGAGAAGGTCGATGAAGGGCAAGAAGAGCTCGCGGTTCAGTCCGTCCTTGTAGAGATCGCGCGGCGGCCGGTTCGACGTGGTGACGATGCGAACGCCGCGCTCGATCAGACGCTCGAACAGGCGCGACAGGATCATCGCGTCGGCGGGGTTCGTCACCTGCATCTCGTCGAAGCAAAGCAGCTTCACTTCATCGGCGATGTCGTCGGCCGCCCGCTCCAGCGGATCGCCTTCCTCGTCCTTGCGCTTGTCGCGAAGTCGCGCGTGCGTCTCGATCATGAAGGCGTGGAAGTGGACGCGCCGTTTTGGCTCCACCGCGATATGGTCGAAGGCGAGGTCCATCAGCATCGACTTGCCGCGTCCGACGCCGCCCCAGAGGTACACGCCGACCGGCCCGTCCTGACGCTTGCCGAACAGGCGGGAGAACAAGTTTTTGCCGTTGTCCGATTCCAGGTCCTGCGCGAACCGGTCGAGAGCGGCGACGGCGCGTTCCTGCGCCGGGTCCGGCTTCAGCTCCCCTGCCCTGACCATCTCCTGGTAGGCGCGGCCTACCGCTCCGGTCATGCGGGCGCGTTCTTCTCTTTGATGCGCTTCAGCGTGCCGGTGAAGCTGTAGCAGGCCTCTCCGTCCTGCTTCACCACGCCTTGCATGAAGGCGTGCGCGCGCGTCTGCCTGACCAGCTCGACGTGCGCATCGAGCGGGACGCCGACCTTGCCGCGCGCCAGGAAGTGCGTCGTCAGGTCGAGGGTGACGTAATGACCCTGCGCCATGCCCGCGCAGCGGCCGCCGGCAAACATGGCCATGTCAATGAAGCTCATGACAGCGCCGCCGTGGATCGAGCCGCCCATGTTCATATGCGCTTCGGTCGGGAACATGCGGGCGACGCCGCGCCCCGGCCCGTCAGGCCTGAACAGCAGGCGTCCGGTCGCGGCGGCGAACGATCCGCGCGGGAAGTCGCCCCAGCTGTACCACCCGGGATTGTCTGCGTCGGGCTTGGCTCCGGCGGGAACGCCGACGTCTTCCAACCCTTCGCCGCCTAAAGTGTGGCCGTCTTCGCTCACGCGGCGCGTTCGGCGATCAGCTTCTTGGTCTCCGCGATCGCCTTGGCCGGATTGAGGCCCTTCGGACAGACGTTCGCGCAGTTCATGATCGTGTGACAGCGATACAGGCGGAACGGATCTTCGAGATCGTTGAGGCGCTCGCCCGTCGCTTCGTCACGGCTGTCGGCCAGCCAGCGGTAGGCCTGCAGCAGCACCGCCGGACCGAGGAAGCGGTCGGAGTTCCACCAGTAGCTCGGGCAGCCTGTGGAGCAGCAGAAGCACAGGATGCACTCGTAGAGGCCATCCAGCTTCGCGCGGTCTTCGGGCGATTGCAGCCGCTCGCGCCCCGACGGTGCCGGCGTCACGCTCTTCAGCCACGGCTGGATTGACGCATATTGCGCGTAAACGTGAGTGAGGTCGGGAACGAGGTCCTTTACCACTTCCATGTGCGGAAGCGGAGTGATCTGCACGTCGCCCTTCATGTCCTCGATCGCGGTCGTGCAGGCGAGGCCATTCCGGCCGTCCATGTTCATCGAGCAGGAACCGCAAATGCCTTCGCGGCAGGAGCGGCGGAAGGTCAGCGTGGAATCGATCTCGTTCTTGATGCGGATGAGCGCGTCGAGGACCATCGGCCCGGTCTTGTCGAGATCGATGGTGTAGGTGTCGAAACGCGGGTTCGCGCTGCCGTCCGGATCGTAACGGTAGATCTTGAACGTCTTGAGCCGCTTGCCCTCTTCGGCCGGGTGCTTCTTGCCCTTGGTGATGCGGCTGTTCTTGGGAAGGCGAAACTCGGCCAAGGCCTGCTCCTATTTGACTTGCGCGGGCGCTATCACCCGCGCCCCATCTTTTCAAACCTGCGCGGCCGCCCTCAGGACTTCTTGCGCGTGGCCAGGCACCTTCACCTTGCGCCAGGCGCGGATGACCTTGCCGTCCGAATCGATAAGATAGGTCGCGCGCTCCATGCCCATATATTTCCGGCCGTACATCGACTTTTCGACCCAGGTGCCGAACGCGTCGGAGATGCGGCCGTCCTCGTCGGAAGCGAGCGGCACGGCGAGGTCGTACTTGCTGATGAACTTTTCGTGCTTTTTCATTGGATCGCGCGACACGCCGACGACCTTGGCACCAGCCTTCTTGAAGTCGCCCGCAAGCGCGGTGAAATCCTGCGCTTCCTTGGTGCAGCCGGAAGTGTCGTCCTTTGGATAGAAGTAGAGGACGAGCGGCTGGCTCGGCGAGGAGAGGTCGACGCTGCTCCCGTCGCTTGCGATCACCGTAATGGCTGGGGCCTTGTCGCCTTCGTCAATCATGGAGCTTCCTTCACCTTCTTCCACAGCGCCGCGATCCTCTGCCGCGCCTCGTCATGCGCTGCAAGAAGCGACTCCCAGCTTTCGTGGCCGCAGAGCGACGCGACGAGGCCGCGCGACTTTTCCGGCGGCTCCTTACCGTCCGGTGCAACCAGCCGCATCACGACCAGCATCCGGCTGAGCAGGCGAAGGTCGGCGTCGTAGGAGGGGTCCATCAGGCCCTTCTCCGCGAGGCCGGCGATCGCACATTCAAGCCTCGTGTCGAGCCCCTGCCCGTTCGTCAGCTGGAGCGTGTGCACCGCAAACTCCAGGTCAACGAGCCCGCCTGGCCCGAGCTTGATGTCCAATGGGCCGGACGGCCGCTTATGCCGCGCCATTTCGTCGCGCATCTTGGCGGCGTCAGCGCGGATTTTCGCCTTGTCCCCGCGATCGGCGAGGATGGAGTGGATCGCCTGACGAATCTTCTCGCGCTTTTGTGCGGAGCCGTAGATGGGCCGGGCCCGGCACAGCGCCATATGCTCCCACGTCCAGGCTTCGCCGCGCTGATAATCGACGAAACCCTCCAGCGACACGGCGAGCATGCCTTCGCTGCCCTGCGGCCGGAGGCGCGTATCGACGTCGTAGAGCCCGCCCACCGCCGTCGAGACGCTGAGCGCCGCGGTCACTCGGTTGGCGAGGCGGTTGAAGTAATCCGTCGCGCTGACCGACTTGGCGCCATCCGACATGGCGCCCGGCGGCGCATCGTAGAGGTAAATAATGTCGAGGTCCGACGCGTGTGTGAGCGCGCGTCCCCCGAAGCGCCCGAGCGCCAAGATGATCAGCTCCGCGCCCGGAACGCGGCCGTACGTCCTCGCCAGTTCGTCGGTCGCCAGCTCGGCCAAGGCGACGACGGCGCTCTCCGCCACGTCGCTGTAGCCGATGGCGACGTCGAGCGGATCGGCATGCGCGGCGATCAAGGTGACGCCGAGCGCGAAACGCCGTTCGTTGACCTGGCGCCGGGTGCGATCCAGCGCGCGATCGTAGGCTTCCCCGGCCATCGCCGACAGCAGCCGCTCTGAAAGCACATCCGGTTCGGGCGGCAAGCTGAAGCTGGACTCGTCGATCAGGCCGTCGAGTAGATCAGGCCGCGCCGCCAGCATATCGCCGAGAGGCGGTGCGTGAGCCAGGATCAGCGCCAGATGGCGCGCGAGCTGCGGCCGCGCTTCGAGCAATCGGTACAGGTTGATGCCGCTCGAGAGGCGCTCGATGATGTCGGCGAAGCGGTTGAGCGCGCGCTCCGGATCGGGGCCCGTCGCGATCTCACGGAGCAATCCCGGCAGCATGCCTTCGAAGGCCGTTAGCGCGGCGGGCGACCGCAGGGACCGCGCCTTGCCCGACCTCCAATCGTGGATCCTGCGCATCGCGACGTCGGGATTGTCGAACCCGAGCGTGCGCAGCTCCTCCGCGAGCTTGTCCTCGTCGTTGGACAGGCGGCCCTCGCGGTCGGGCGCCAGCGAATTGAACAGCGTCTCGGTGCGCTCGACGTGCGGCCGGAGCAGTTCGATTAATGCGTCGCCATCGGGCAGTTCGTGCAAGTGCGCGACCTGGTCTAGCGCACTGCGATCGAGCGGAAGCAGGTGCGTCTGCGCATCATCGATCATCTGCACCCGGTGCTCGATCGTGCGGAACAGCCGGTAGGCTTCAGCCAGCGCCGCCGCGTCGTCGGCCCCGATTTTGCCCGTCCGCTGCAGAGCATCGAGAGCGTCGAGCGTTGCCGGTTCGCGAACGGCCGGATCGCGGCCGCCGTGAATCATCTGCTGGATCTGGGCGAAAAACTCGACTTCGCGAATGCCGCCGCGCCCACGCTTCAAATCGAAGCCGGGCCCAAGCTGAGCGCCCTGGGCATAATGATCGCGGATGCGGGCGGAAATCTCGCGCACTTCCTCGATGACGCCGAAGTCGAGCGAGCGGCGCCAGACGAACGGCTTGATCGACTGCAGAAAATGCTCGCCTAGCGTTCGATCGCCCGCGCAAACGCGAGCGCGGATGAACGCGGCCCGCTCCCACGGCAAAGCGCTCGATTCGTAATGCGAGATGGCGGCATTCACGGGCAGGACGATGGGGGTGACTTCAGGCGACGGCCTCAGCCGGAGGTCGACGCGGACGACATAGCCATCACCTGTCCGCTTCTGCAGCAGCTCAATCATGCGCTTGCCGACGCGGACCGCGGCTTCCGAAGGATCGTCGCGCTCTCGACGCGGCATGGTCTCGGGGTCGAACAGCAGCAGCAGGTCGACGTCCGACGAATAGTTCAATTCCCGGCTTCCGAGCTTGCCGAGTGCGAGCGCGGTGATGCCCTTGACCTCGCAACCCGGCACGCGCTCATTCAAGGCCGCGGCAAGCGCCCGTTCGATCGCGCTGTCCGCAAAATCGGACAGTGCACCGGTTGCCTCTTCGAACGACAGTTCGCCGGCCAAATCGCCAAACGCCACAGTGAGAGCCAGCCCAAGCCGCTGCCGCCGCAGCTCTGCTTCGACCGTGTCGCCGCGAACCGCGACCGCGGCCTCGATCGCGGAAACCGACCCCTGCTCGACGAACAGATCCGCAAGTTGGGGAAGCGCTGCCGCGGCTTCGCGCAGGAACGGCGAGAACTCCCGTGCGCGATCCAGCGCGGCTTGCCGCGTTGCACCGGCAGCAGGACGCGAGGTTGCGGCAGTTTCTTGGCCAATGGCCGACTTCAGGGGAAACCTCCCTGCTAATCGATAGTTATCTACAGACCATGGACACGGAGCGTCGATCCACGGCGGCATCGGATATCAGCATGGACCGCAGAATCATTCGCGTCGATATCCCGCCAGCCCATGCCGGTATTACGGCAGCTCTCCGGCGCGCATTCGCGCCGGTGAACGAAGACCGGCGCGAGTCCGATTTCGACGATCTACTGCGCCGCCTGAACTAGCTTTCAGCCCTGACCTTCGTGGTCTCGGCTGAGGTCGTCCACTTCACCCATGATCGTCTGAAGCGCCGACTTGTTCGGATCGGTCTTGTGCTGCCTGCGCGACGGCAGCTTTCCGCTCGAAAGCAGACCCTCGAGAGCAACGCGGCCGCGAGCCACGCGGCTCTTGATCGTGCCGACGGCGCAACCGCAGATCTCGGCGGCTTCTTCGTAAGCGAACCCGCCCGCACCGACGAGGATGAGTGCCTCACGCTGCGGTTGCGGCAAATGCATGAGCGCACGCTGCATGTCGCTGAGCTCGATGTGACGATCCTGGCTCGCGGGGGCCGAAAGGATCTTCGAGGCCGTCAGTTCGTCCCACTCGCCCTTGAAGCGCGCACGGCGCATCTGGCTGAGGAACAGGTTGCGAAGGATGATAAAGGTCCAGGCACGCATGTTCGTGCCCGCCTGGAAGCGTTTGCGCGCGGCCCACGCCTTGAGAAGCGTTTCCTGCACCAGATCGTCCGCCAGATCGCGGCTTCCCGAAAGGGAACGGCCGAAGGCACGCAGATGCGGAATGACCGCCGCCAGCTGCTCCTTGAACTCGGGATCGGATAGCGGGACCGGCTCGGGAGCCGGCTGCATCTCGCCATCAAGGTCCATGTCGTCGTCTTGATCTTCGGCCACTATTCCCCACCCGTTGAATCGGTTCTCCCGGCAGCGGACCTGCCGGACGCATGGCTTGCGAGGTAATTGAACTTAGGAAGCTCAGGCCGCGTAAAACAGGTATATCAACGCGAAAATCACCACCACCAGCACGAGACCGATGCCCAAAACGTAGCGCGTCATGTGGGGCGTGTACCCCGCCCGCGCTTCAGTCGTCGTAAGCTGTTCCGGCCTCTGGTCGCTCATCAATTCTCTCAAGCCAAGTTTCGACGGGCCAACGCGCTGTCGCGAACCATGTTCCGCCTGCGTTACGTCGGAAACTTAGGCCGGTACCGTTGCCGCGTCGAAGAACAGCGCCTGCGCGATGGCCGCCTTCACCGTCGACCGTTGAAACGGCTTGGTGATGAGGAATGTCGGCTCCGGACGGGTGCCCGTCAGGAGACGTTCCGGGAACGCCGTGATGAAGATCACCGGGACCGAGAATTCGGCCAGAATGTCCTTCACCGCATCGATGCCGCTGGAATCGTCGGCGAGCTGAATGTCGGCGAGGACCAGGCCCGGCGGGTGCTGGCGAGCCTGCGCAACCGCCTCGTCGCGAGTCACCGCAACGCCGGTGACGTTATGGCCGAGGTCGCGGACGATCGTCTCGATATCCATTGCGATGATCGGCTCGTCCTCGATGATGAGGACGTCGGCCAGGGTCTGGCGTTCGATCTCGCTGAGAGCCTCGGCGACGAGCGAATCCACGTCTTCAGGCGTCGCGCCGATCAAATACGCGGCATCGTCGGACGAGAAACCTTCGAGCGAGGTCAGAAGCAGCGCCTGCCGGGACAGCGGCGTGATGCGCGAGAGGCGTGCCTGCGCAATGCCTTCGGCGCCGCTGTAGTCCTTCGTCGGCTCTTCGCCTTCTTCCACGTTGGCCGTAGACCAGATTGCGTGAAAGGTCCGGTACAGACCGAGACGCGGATCGACGTCGCGCGGGAACTCGTCCGGCTTGGCGACAATAGCCTCGAGCGTCGCGCGGACGAACGCATCACCATGCGTCTGACTTCCCGTCAGAGCGCGCGCGTAGCGGCGCAGAAATGGCAGATGCGGTGCGAGTTCCTGACCAAGCGACATATATTCGAGCTCTCCCAATCGTGAGCGAGGCATTCTTTGAGCGTGCGTAACAATTGATGCAACCCTTGGTGGGTTGTGTCTTTCGGTCCGGTACTCATCCCCGCAAAGAAGTGTTGTTCGCTGGAACAAAGAACTGGCCATTTGGTTTCCCCCATCGCGCAGCAAGGTGCTGCGGGTGCGGTTCTGCGTCCTTGTCCGGTACATTTTCCTCGCGGCAAGCTGTCAAAGCCGTTGCACCGTTGAAGTTGATCGGTAAGTGAAGCGCGCTTGTACCCGCGCAAGGGGGGACGAGGAGTTGAGTGGTAAGACTAAGGGCGGCCCTTCTGGCGGTGCCGAGGAGAAGGCAGTGCACGGGAAGTCGCCTGACGAAAAGAAGGGCCGCAAGCAGCGGGCGAGCGACATCGGTCGGGCTCTTCGCACGATTTACGATGACACGCTCCGCGAATCCGTGCCCGATGATTTTTCGGACCTCCTCGGCAAGCTCAGCTGATTCCCTAGTAGGGCCCCCGCAATGCTAAGCGCGGCAGGGCGGTGGTTTGCCGCGCTTCCGACTGCCGTAAAGCTTCTCCTTATTCTCAGCGCGGCCCTGCTCCCGATCGGGATCGGGCTTTTCTGGGCTGCCAACCAAGGCATCGGCGACGCGAACGCGATCCTGCGCAGCCGAGCGCAGGAGCAGTCGCGGCTCGCCGCGCGATCCGTGGAAAGCCTCGTCGCGCGCAATGCCATGGCCCTTCGGATCGCCGCCAATGGTGAGCTGACGGGCCCCGACCCCTGCCAAAGGGTCCAACGCTCGCTAAGCATTACGCCGGCCGTGGCGCGGCGGTTCGAGCTCGAACGCCCCGACGGCACCCCGATTTGCGAGGTCGGAGAGGTTCCGGACACGAGCGAACTCAACATGGTCGCGCCGGGTGACATCGCGCTCGGCATCTCCCCCGACTCTAAATCCCTCACGTTCCGGGTAGGCCTGAGCGACGGAATGGCCACAGGCAGCCTGTCAGAGCAGGACCTCCGTGCGGCGGCCATCGAAACCGGCGCTGTCGTAAGCGCCCTAATCGTCCGCGAAGGCGACCGTGCGCTCACCATTATCGCCCCGGATGCAGGCGACGCAGCCGATCCACCTGTCGAGACGCGCGAGTGGGCGATCGGAAACGGCCGGCTGAAGGTACTCGTCTCCACCCACGTCCCGGGCATCACGACCGGCGACCGCGTCATGCTCATGCTCCCGTTCCTGATGTGGTTGATTGCCGCTTTGATCACCTGGGTGCTGGTGACTCGGCTACTCATCCGGCCGCTGCGCCAGCTGCAGCGCGCCGTCGGCAGTTACGAGCCCGGCGGGAACGGTCTCCAGCTGCCGAGCAAACTCGGACCGTCGACCGAGATTCAGGACCTGCGTGACTCCTTCCAAAAGGCCGTGACGCGAGTGGAGGAGTCCGAACGCGAGATGGCGGGCGCGCTTGACGGGCAGAGGCGGCTGGTCCGCGAGGTCCATCACCGAGTGAAGAACAATCTCCAGGTGGTCGCGTCGCTGATCAACATCCACGGCCGTAACGCCGAGAGTGCCCATGCGCGCGCCGCCTACGGGTCGATCAGCCGCCGCGTTGGCGCACTCGCGATCGTCCACCGCAACCACTTCGCGGAGATGGAGGAGAATCGGGGGATCTCCCTTCGCCCGCTGATTTCGGAGCTCGCGGCGGAGCTGCGCGCGACGGCGCCGGAATCGGCCCGATCGTTACGCATCGACCTGGACCTTGAAGGTGCAAACACCACCCAGGACGTTGCCGTGTCGGTGGCCTTCCTGGTCACCGAGATCGTAGAATTCGCAATGTTGAGGACACCGGAGGACCCGGTCGAAATCTCGCTTCGGAGAACGAGCGAGCTGACGGCCCGACTGACGCTCAACAGCAAAGTCCTCAACCCCGACGAAGAGGGCGATCGCGAGAAGGTTCAGTTCGAAAGGATCATTTCCGGCCTGGCGAAACAGCTCCGGTCTAGTCTTGAGCGGAAACTTGGCCGCTACAGCGTCGAATTGCCGGTTTTCCCTCCGCGCGACCTCTAGTTAGGTCGTTACGGTCACGACGAAAAAATTGTCGAAATGTCCGGAACCGTAGACGGGCATGGCCGTTTTGCTCTTCGGATAGTGACCTTTTGCCCCCCCGCTCTCGCTATCCGATTAAATGGGCCCGGAACCGCCAACCCTCCCCCCCCCCGGTGGCGCTTCCGGGCCCTCATTTTCTTCAGAGCCTGAATCAGCCTTGGGAGCGGTCGCTTCCTTGCGTCCCCGACGCCAGTGCGTGAGGCGGATGGCGAGGATGGCCAGCTCGTACAGCGAATAGAGCGGCACAAGCAGCAGAAGCATCGAAACGGCATCCGGCGGAGTAAGCACGGCCGAGACCGCCGCGCATCCCACGATGGCGTAGCGGCGCGACTTGGTGAGCTGCTCGAGAGTAATCAGCCCGGCACGCTCCAGCACCATCAGCAGAATGGGCGTCAGGAACGCGACGCCGAAGCCGAACAGGAAGCGCGTGCAGAAGTTCAGGTAATTGCCAACGCCGGGAAGTGCTTCGCGCTGGATGCCTCCGACGTCGCCCTGGAAGCTAAGCAAGAAATGCAGCGCCCACGGCATTGCGACGAAATAAGCGAAGGACGCGCCGCCGACGAAGAAGACGGGCGTCAGCACCAGGAAGGGCAAGAGCGCCTTCTTCTCCTTGGCGTAGAGCCCGGGCGCGACGAACTTCCAGACCTGGATTGCGAAGAAGGGGAAGCCGACCATCAGCGCCGCAAAAAGAGCGACTTTCACCTCGGCAAAAAAGGCTTCGAAGATGTCGGTGTAGATGATCTTGCCCTGCCCCGCGGCGATCAGCGGCTGCACGAGGATTGCGAAGATCGTCTTGGCGTAGGCCAGACAGCCGAAGAAAAGCACGACGAGCACGCCGAGCGAATAGAGCAGGCGCTTCCTCAGCTCGATCAGATGCTCGATCAGCGGCGCCTTGGTGTCGTCGATGTCCCTCACGGAAGCTCCCTCTTCTCGGGAGTGTTTTCAGTTTCCGGCGGCGTGGAGGGCGGATTCAGCGGGTCTGGCACGCCCGGAGCGCTGTCGAGCGGCAGGTCCGGCTGCTTCGCATGGGCAGCCTCCGCCCTCTGTCCCTCAAGAAGCGCCGGATAGTCGCGCATGATGCGCTCATTCTCCTCGCGCCACTTCTTCTCCATCTCTGCGAGTTCGGCCTCGCGGATCATCGCATCGATGCCGGACTGGAAATGGCGAGCCATCCCGCGAACCTGACCGACAAAGCGGCCGAGGGTGCGCAGGGCGTTGGGCAGGTCCTTGGGGCCGATGAAGATCAGCGCCAGGACGGCGACAAGAAGAAGCTCGCTGGTGTCGACGCCGAACATGCCGGGCGTCCCGCCTGAATTTAGCCGTTGGTGCGGTCGTCTCCGGCGGGCGGCACGGAGTCGGTGGAACGGCGTGGCTCCGGAGTCACGTCGATCGGGCGGTCCTCGTTGCGCGGAAGCGGGCGCGGGTCCTGGCGACGCTGCTCCTCATAGCGACGCATCTTGTCGTCCTCGTCGTCCGCCATGCCCTGCTTGAAGCTTTTCAGGCCTTTGGCGACGTCGCCCATCATGTTGGAGAAGCGGTTGCCGCCGAACAACAGCAGCAGGATGATCGCGAAGATCAGGATATGCCAGAAACTGAAACCGCCCATCGAATGAAACTCCTTTGGCGGGCCTTCTAGTCCTCCTCTTCGTCGCTTTCCAGTTGGAGTTGCCCGAGAGCCTCAAAGACGGTTTCGTCGAGCGGATCGAGCAATCCGGCGGCCTTCAGGTCGTCGATCCCCGGAAGGTCGCGGCGCGAGCCCAGGCCGAAGTGCTTCAGGAAGTCATTGGTCGTCGCGTAGAGCAGCGGCCGGCCGGGCGTTTCACGGCGCCCGGCGGTGCGGACCCATCCCGCTTCCATCAGCACGTCGAGCGTGCCCTTGGAGATCTGGACGCCGCGGATGGCCTCGATCTCTGCCCGCGAGACGGGCTCGTGATAGGCGACGATCGCCAGCGTTTCCGTAGCCGCGCGTGACAGGCGACGGGGCTCCTCACGGGTACGCCGCAGCAAATGCGCGAGATCCGGCGCGGTCTGGAAGTGCCACTTCCCGCCGCGCTCGACGAGCTCGATCCCGCGACCGGTGTAGATTTCGGTCAGGGTGCGCAGAGCCACGTCGACGTCGCCCTCACCCGCATGCAGCCCGATCTCATCGGGCGTCAGGGGTTCGGCCGAGGCGAAGATCGTGGCCTCTACGGCGCGAACGAACTCGTCCATCAGGCGGCGCGGAGTTGAAGCGGAGCGAAAGGCTCGTCCTGCCTGATGTCGAGCCTGCCCCTGCGGGCGAGTTCCAAAGCCGCCACGAAGCTGGACGCGAGCGCCGAGCGCCGGAACGCGGGATCGTCACCAGCAGGAAGGAAGGCTTCGATCTCCATCCAGTCGATGGCCATGCCGATCATCTTGCTGACCCGCTCGATCGCATCGTCCAGCGTCATCACGTGGCGCGTATGAATCACGTGCATCGCCGGCTGCGTCCGCGCCTTCACGAAACCGTAGGCCGAGAACAGATCAAACGGCGTGACCTGCCACGCCGACTTGCGCACGAGCCGCAGTCCCTCCGGCGCGCCGCGCACGAACACGTCGCGGCCGATGCGGTCGCGGCCGAGCAAACGCGCACCAGCCTCGCGCATCGCGTCGAGCCGCTGCAGGCGCATCTGCAGGCGCAGCGCGACTTCTTCGGGGCTCGGGTCCTGCTCAGGGTCCTTCGGCAGCAGCAGGCAGGACTTCAGGTAGGCCAGCCAGGCGGCCATCACGAGATAGTCGGCCGCGATCTCCAGCTTCAGCGCACGGGCGCCGGCGATATAGTCGGTGTATTGGTCGACGAGCTGCAGGATGGAAATCTGCGCGAGGTCGACCTTCTGGGCGCGCGCGAGGTTGAGCAGCAGATCGAGCGGGCCTTCCCACCCGTCCAGGTTCAGCGTCAGCTCTTCCGAACCCGCCGAGAAATCGAGCGCATTCCCCTCCACGGCTCGAAGACTAACCGCAAGTTCCTGTCATGCGAAGGGAAAAGCCCAGAGTCCTGTGGATAAGTTCCCGACTCAGGCGAGCGCCAGCAGAGCGTCCCGCTTCTCGACCGCAGCCGCGAAATCCTCGCCGTCCTGCGGCGTGAAGGTCAACGCCATCGCGCGGGCGAGCCTCCCCTCCGCTTCCGGCGAGAGCGACGGAACCGCGCCGGCGACCAGCACCATGTTCTCCATCTTGCCGTCGCAGTGGAGCGCGACGTCGCATCCTGCCGCCACGCAGGCCGCCGCGCGCTGCCCGTGATCGCCGGCAAGCGCTTCCATGCCAATATCGTCGCTCATCAGGAAGCCGTCGAAGCCGATGCGCTGGCGGATGATGTCGTGAATGACGATGGGCGATTGCGACGCGGGCCGCTCCGGATCCCACTGCTTGTAGAGCAAGTGACTGGTCATCCCCATCGCAGCGCCGCGAAGCCGCTCGAACGGCTCGAGATCGACGGCGAGCTCTTCCTCGCCTGCATCCACAACCGGAAGCTCGTGGTGGCTGTCGACCAGTGCGCGCCCGTGTCCCGGAATGTGCTTGATGACGCCGAGCACGCCCGCCGAATGGAGGCCGTCGAGGATCGCCTTGCCCAGCGCCGCGACCTGCATCGGCTCCGATCCCAGTGCTCGATCACCGACGATGTCGGTCGCTCCGGGCTGACGAACGTCGAGCATCGGTAGACAGTCCACGTTGACCCCGACCTCGTCGAGCATCAGCGCGAGCGCTCGCGCGTTCACCCGCGCCGCTTCGATCGCGCTCGATGGTGCCACCTGATAGAGCCGGTCGAACGCCTCGCCGCAGGGGAACGTGGGCCATTCCGGCGGACGCAGGCGCGCGACCCGTCCGCCTTCCTGGTCGATGAGGATCGGAAGGTCGGGCCGTCCGCTGATCTCGCGCAGCCCGTCCGTGAGCCGCCGAAGCTGCGCCCGGTCTTCGCAATTGCGCCTGAAGAGGATGTATCCGGCCGGGTCGGCATCGCCGAAGAAGTCGCGCTCTCCCGGCTTCAGCTCCGTCCCTTCCAGCCCGTAGATCGCCGCCTGCATCAGTTGGCCACGAAGCAATTCTCGCCCGCGACCTTGAGCGTCTGGCACACCGTCTTCGCATCGGCCGGGGATGCCGCCGCGCCACGCAGGCGGATCCCGCCGGAAAAGGGGATGACCATCTTGTTCATGGCAGCGACTGACGGGAAGCGCGCGGAAAGCGCGGACCAGGCCCGCTCCGCCTGCGCCTTGTTGGCAAATGCGCCGAGCTGGACCACGCTGCCCTTGCCGCCCGTGGGAGCGGCCTCGGCTTCCGGCTCCGCGGCTTTTGCCGGCTTGGCGGGTTCTGCAACTGCGGGCTCCGGCTTCGGGGCGGATTTCGGCGCGGCGACCGGCTCTTCCGGCGCCTTGCTGAGATCGAGCTGCGCGTCCGTGTCCTGCCCCGCGCTCGTTTCGAACGCGGTTTCGCTTTCGCCGGCAACGTCGAGTCCGCCGGGATCGACCGGCCGGACCTTATAGGGACCAGGCTCCGCACGGATGATCTCGGGAGCGACACCCGTGTCGACGGCATTCTGCCGCCCGAGCCAGAAGAAGGTCGCTGAAACTAACGCTGCGGCGAGGAGAACGACGAGCAACGCGGCGAGCATGCGCCGTGCCGGGAGACCCTTGGGGCCGTCCTCGTCATCGACTGCCTCCAGCCACGGCAGCTGTTCGTCATATGCCGACCGGCTGTCGCTCATTTCCGCTGCCCTTCCGCGCCCCCGCCAAATCGACGACCACGCAGCTCTGCTTGATCGCCCTCATGCGCTGGCAAAGCACTTCGGAGTGGGCCTGTGAAGTGGTTCCGATCTGGAGCCAGTAATAAACCTTGCCGCTCCTGCCCGGCAGGTCGGTGACGACGGCGGGAAGCTGCTTGATCGCGGGTGACAGCTGGGCCAGCCGCGTCCAGGCTTCCTTGCCCTTCTCGAGGGTGGAGTAGGCGCCAACGCGGACCATCCGACCCGACACGTCCTTGGACTCCCATGGACTGGCATATCTCAGGCCGCCCTTGTCCTCCTCTGGTTTTGCCGTCGACGGCTTCGGTTTGGCAGCAACGGCATGCGAGCGGTGAACCGCGACAGCCGCGGCTTGCCGGGCGCGCCTCAGAGGCGGCGCTTCGATCGCGACTTCCTTTTGCTCCGGCAACGCAACCTCGGGGGACGGCGCAGGCGCAACCTGCGGCATGACCGGTTCAGGCTGCAGCAGCACGGGCTCCGACGGCAGGGAGGCCGGGGGCAGCTCGACGCGAGCGTTCGGCGCCTCGACGGCCTTCTGCCGCAGCGCCCCACTCATTCCGAGCCAGAAGGAAAGCGCGGCAATCAGTGCGACAGCGCTAGCGGCGAGGAACGGAACGACCCAGCTGGACGACCGCTTCGGACGCCGCTTGATCTCGTCGGTCAGCCAGGGAAGCCGGTCGGCGTCCGCAGCCGTCGAAATATTCGGCATGACTTCAACGCATCTCCTCGGTCGCGGCGACCCCCATGAGCGCCAGACCGCTCCGGATTATCTGCCCGATGCCGAGCGCGAGTTCCAGTCGCGCGCGCGAAAGTTGCGGATTATTTTCAACGAGAAAGCGACGATTTGGATCGTCGTTGCCGCGATGCCACAACGCGTGGAACGCCGCGGCCAGATCGTAGAGGTAAAAGGCGATCCGGTGCGGCTCGTGCGTGGTCGCCGCGGACTCAACCGTGCGCGGGTATTGCGCGGCCAGTTTCACCAGCGCCAATTCCTCGTCGTCCAAGAGATCGAGGTCGACCGGATCGTCAAAGCTGACGCCGGCATCCGCCGCCTTGCGCTTCAGGGAGCTGATCCGGGCGTGCGCGTACTGCACGTAGAAGACGGGATTGTCTTTCGATGCTTCGACCACCTTCGCAAAGTCGAAGTCGAGCATCGTGTCGGCGCGCTTGGTGAGCATCATGAAGCGCACCACGTCCTTGCCGACTTCGCGGACGACGTCGGCCAGCGTGACGAAGGATCCCGAGCGCTTCGACATCTTCACCGGCTCGCCGGCGCGGAACAGGCGCACCATCTGGACGAGCTTCACGTCAAGATCGACCTTGCCGTCGGTCAGCGCAGTCACCGCCGCCTGCACGCGCTTGACGGTGCCGGCGTGGTCGGCGCCCCAGATGTTGACGAGATGGTCCGCGGGCTCGGCCTTCTGCAGGTGATAAGCTGCGTCGGCGCCGAAGTAGGTCCAGCTGCCATCCGACTTCTTCATCGGCCGGTCCTGGTCGTCGCCGAACTGCGTCGAGCGGAACAGCGTCAGCTCCACCGGCTCCCACTCGTCGTGCGGGTCGAGGCTCTTCGGCCGTTCGAGCGCTCCCTGGTAGACTAGCCCCTTCGCCTTGAGCACTTCCATCGTCCGCTCGACGGCGCCCGACTTCTGCAGCTCCGCCTCGGAAGCGAACTTGTCGTGATGAATGCCGAGCAGGCCGAGATCGTGGCGGATGAGCTCGATCATTGCCGCGACGGCGCGGGTGCGGAACGTCTCGAGCCAAGCCTCTTCGGGCTGGCCGACATATTGATCGCCGAACTCCGCAGCCAGCGCGGTCGCGACCGGGATCAGATAATCGCCGGGGTAGAGTCCTTCCGGGATCTCGCCGATGTCCTCGCCGAGCGCCTCGCGGTACCTGAGGTGCAGCGAGCGGGCGAGTGTATCGACCTGGCCGCCCGCGTCGTTGACGTAATATTCCTTGGTGACCCGGTAGCCCGCCGCTTCGAGCACGCGCGCAAGAGCATCGCCCACCACGGCACCGCGGCAATGGCCCATGTGCAGCGGACCAGTCGGGTTCGCCGAGACATATTCGACGTTGACGCGCTCTGCCTTGCCGGCGTTCGACGTGCCGTAGCTTTCACCCTCGTTGAGGATGGTGCGGAGTTCGTTACGCCATGCGTCGGGCGACAGGCGGAGGTTGATGAACCCCGGACCCGCAACCTCGACCGCCGTGACTCCAGGCAAGGCCTCCAGCTTCGGAGCGATCAGCGCCGCAAGCGCTCGCGGGTTCGTGCCGGCGGGCTTGGCGAGCACCATCGCGGCGTTGGTCGCGAGGTCACCGTGCGACGCATCGCGCGGGGGCTCGACCGCAACCGCGCGGCGATTGAAATCGGCCGGCAGATCGCCACTGGATTGGAGGTCGTCCAGCACTCCGTCGAGGAGCGCGGAGTAACGCGCGTAGATGCTCATTTCTTCTCGCGAATGTCGGGAGACGCGGCCTCTAGCGCAGCAGTGCCGGTCCGTCACCTGTCGCCGCGGTGGTAAATGAAAAGTGAATAGAATGTTAACATCGCGGGATGGCGGGCGTAAAAGCCCCCTCGTCGACGAGTCGACGCGTTCGACACAGCGCGGAGGCTCCCCTTGATGTGACGAGGGAAGCGCTAACCCATTCGCCCAAAGCGGCTTCCAGAATCGCATCGATCGTTTACGGGGCCCGCCGCCCTTTCGCGACACCGGGGGCGGGCGGGTCCCAACCCGTTGCGGGGTCCGCGTCTTACGAGCGACGCGAGGCGCGGGCCCCACCCTGGGACAGAAATGTCCCGTTTTAGCACAGGCTGTTAACAGCGATTATCGAGAATCTGCTTAAGGTTAACTAAAGATAAGGGCCCAACTTCAACGTATTGCGCTAGATCAAACTCGTGACGAATCACCGCGCTCGGAGGGTGCGCGATGGCTCGCTGCCTTGGGAAAGGACGCGCCATGAAATCCGCTCTGTTAACCGTAATTGCCGCCAGCACCGCGCTAGCGTTCGCAACGCCCGCTTCGGCTGCTGTCCTCATCGCAGATGGTATCACCTACGACCTGTCGCTGGACTCAATCACCAACGGGGGCCTGACGGGCAACTTCACTCTGGCCATCAGCGGCATCAACAGCGCTTCTGATACCGAGGGTGGCCGTACAGGCATCAACGCCTTTGCGTTTAATGACCCGCACGTCGGGACCGCCGTGTCTGGGTCGAGCGCTGGCTTCAACTTCATGACCGGGGGGTTGAACAGCACCGGCTGCGACGGAAGCGGCAACTTCTACTGCTTCGACAACCCCAGCATCCCGCCAATCCCAGCCGCCCTGCTCGGCGACTCGCTGAGCATCATGTTCAGCGTGACCTCGAACACGGTCGGGAGCTGGGACGCTTACGAGACGGCCTTCAAGATTGATTGGGTCGGCAGCCAGAACAACTACGACCTCGTGTCGAAGGCAATCCCGGTCAACGGCGCGATTCCTGAGCCGGCAACCTGGGCGATGATGATCATCGGCTTCGGCGCTGCTGGATACAGCATTCGCCGCCGCCGCAAGGCGCTCCTGACCCAGGTCGCCTAGCAGTCCAGGAAAGAGCGGCTGCTCGGGCCGTTCACAATGGCAGTCCATGAACCAAAGACCCGCTTCCTCCCCTAGTGGGAGGGAGCGGGTCCTGTTGCGGGACCCCCGGCTCTTACGCGACACCGGAGCTGGCGGGTCCCACCCAAGCCATTGAGAAGCCTTATGGGGTCCGGCTCTTGATGAGCGACGCGAGGGACGGACCCCACCCATGCCGCTTCAGAAGCGGTCGGGAAGGTCCACCCGCCCGATAAGCTCTTCGTGGCGCGCGGCAGCGAACCGGTCCGTCATTCCAGCAATGAAATCGCCGATGATGCGGAGCCGCTCGGTTTCGTCGGCGCCGCCGCGCCAGTCTTCCGGCAGCTTCCCCGGATTCGCCCGATACACTTCAAAAAGGTTGGCCACAACGCGCTGCGCTTCGACGCGGACGGGCACGAGTTCCGGTGCATTATAGAGCCGGGCATAAAGGAAGTGCTTCAGCTCCCTCTCCTCTTCGGCGAGTTCCGCCGAGAAGCCCGCAAGCTGCTCGCCGGCAGCACGAACCTCATCGCTCGTCGCCACGCCCGCTGCAGCGACCCGCAATTCCGTCTCGGTGAGGACGTCACCCACCATCGTCCCGATCATGTCCCGCACCAGGGCGCGGAGCCTTCTGTCGTTCGGAATGCCGGGATGGCGCCGCTCGATG
Organism: Sphingomonas telluris; assembly: GCF_022568775.1. NCBI lineage: Bacteria > Pseudomonadati > Pseudomonadota > Alphaproteobacteria > Sphingomonadales > Sphingomonadaceae > Sphingomonas > Sphingomonas telluris. The sequence continues at coordinate 1,784,456 of NZ_JAKZHW010000001.1, forward strand.
TCCTCCCAGTGGCGCTTGACGATGGGCACCTCGATCAGCTCGTCGAGGTTTAGCAAGCCCGCGCGCATGCCGTCGTCGATATCGTGATTGTCGTAGGCGATGTCGTCCGCGACGGCCGCGACCTGCGCCTCCAGCGACGGCCAGCTACCGAGTTCAAAGTCGAAGGAATGATTGGCCGCAGCAAGCGCCCATGAAGGCGCGGCGATCGGCCCGTTGTGCTTGGCCAGCCCCTCGAGCGCTTCCCACGTCAGGTTGAGGCCGTCGAATCCCGGATAAGGCGTCTCCAGCTTGGTAACGAGGCGAATGCTGTGGGCGTTGTGGTCGAAGCCGCCGGCACTCGCCATTGCCGCCTGAAGGGCGTCCTCACCTGCATGACCGAACGGCGGATGACCAAGGTCGTGGGCAAGACACAGCGCTTCCGTCAGATCCTCGTTCAGCCCGAGAGCGCGGGCGATCGTCCTTCCGATCTGCGCGACTTCGATGCTGTGGGTTAGGCGGACGCGGTAATGGTCCCCGTCGGGAGCGACGAAGACCTGCGTCTTATGGCGGAGGCGGCGAAAAGCGACGGAATGGATGATCCGGTCGCGGTCGCGCTGAAAGATGTCGCGAGGACCGCGAGGTCCCCCGTCCGCTTCCGGATGGGCCCTGCCGCGCGATTTCGATGGTTGCGCGGCGAGGTCCGGAAGAAGGGTCATTCGGCGGGCAATTTCCTGATCGTTTGGCCGGGTCGGCTGGTCCACGTAAAGGCGTCGATCCGCACCGACGCAAGATCGTCGGCGAAAATATTCGCGTCGCTGCTGTTGCGGAACGGGCCCACCAGGAGGCGCGCCTTCCCACCTTCCTCGACGACATAGCCATTGATCCCCTCGAATAGCTCGTGGTCGCGGGACTTCATACGCTCGAACTGCTCCGGCATCGCCGCTGCGTTCGTGCCGCTCGCGAGCTGGAGCCAGAGCTTGCTTGTCGTGTACGTGGCTGACCCCGTCGCCGCCTTGGGCTGCGGGATGCTCGTCGTCAGAGAGGCGACCTGCGTGGTTGCCGGCGCCGGAGGCGGGGCAAGGATCGGTGTCGGCGCAGTGACGGTCGCTGCGGTCGAGTTGCCCTGGGAAAGCCATTGCTGGATCGAACTCATGCGGTCTTCCTTGGCAGCAGGCGCCGCGGGCGAAGCTGAGTAGGATGTCACAACGGACGCCACCGAAACGGACGGGAGCGAGGATCCATTGCTCGGGAAGATACCGAGGTTGCACGCGGCGACCTTCTGATCGGAACGCAGCGTCGGCAACTTCTGGAAAAAGTAGGCCATTTCGCGCGACGATCCGGGCATTGCCGCCTCGATCGCCGATCGCGCGCCGGATACGTCGCCGGTCAGCGCAAGGACGAATGCGCGAACCCGCGCGCCGGCAGCATCGCCGCGAGCCATTAGCGGACTCAGCAGCGATAGCGCTTCAGTCTTGTTCCCAGTGATTGCCAGGCTGAGGGCGAGACGCCGCCGTGCCTCGTCCCTATCCGGGCCCAACAAGGCAGCGCGATAGTCTGCCTGAGCCTGTGCATGCTGGCCCAACAGATCGTAGGCGAGACCGCGGTCGGCGCCGATCATCGACTGGGTTGCGCCGCGTTGCGTGGCCGCGCGGAAGAATTGGAGGGCCTGCGAGCCCTCGCCGCTCTGCGCCATGGCTGCGCCCATGCCGGCTTGCGGCAACGGACTGGTCGACCAGACCTCGTCCGCGCGACCGAAGAAACCGACGGCTGCCTGCGTGTCGCCCATGGCGAGCGCAGCACGACCGGCGGCGATCAACGCCTGGAAGTTCTTCGGATCCTCGCCGAGGATCTTCACGTTGCGAGTCAGTGCGTCCGCGGGGCTTTCCGCGTACGTCATTTGCGCAACAGCTTGCGATGGCAGCGCTAACGCGCACCCAAGAAACGCCAAATTCAGCGCGGCTACGCGCGCGTGAATGCACAGACCTTTTGCCATGGACCTCCCCATGACAGACGTGAGCTTGCTCAAAGGTTTCGCGCCAGTGGATTAACGGCGAGCCGTGGCGAGCGCTCGTTAAGGCGCCCGTCACGTCAACGATCCTTGTCGTTACTGATTGTTCTGCCGGTTGAGGAAGCGCGGAATGTCGATCGGCTCGCGGCGGAAGCCGGGAGTCGCATCCTCATCGCTGACCTGCGCCTGGGCGGCGCCGCGAGCGATGTTCGACATGCGCTCGAACAGAGTGCCGGTCTCACGAACCTTCGGCTTCTCCTCGGTCGGAGTCGCTTCGATCGTGGTCTCGTCTTCGTCCGTGGGCGGAGCGATCGGAGCCGAGCCGACCGGCGCGGTCAGGACATCGTCGCTGTCGAGCAGCAGTTCGTCGCCAGCCTCGTCCGTCAGCTCGAGCGTCTCGTCGTCGTCGCTTTCCGTTTCGTCGATGACGGGAGCCGGCGCGGCCGGAGCGGTTGCGACCGGGGCAGTTGTCGCGCGCGGGAAGGCGAACACCTTGCCCGGCTGCGGCTGCGCAACGGCTTCCGCCTCGATCCCCGTGGCGACCACGGACACGCGGATGCGGCCGTCGAGGTCGTTGTTGAACGCAGAACCCCAGATGATGTTCGCGTCCGGATCGACCAGTTCCTTGATGTGGCTGGCGGCCTCGTCGACCTCCATGAGGCGCATGTCCTCGCCGCCCGTGATCGAAATGATGACGCCCTTGGCGCCCTTCATCGAAACGCCGTCGAGCAGGGGGTTCGAGATCGCCTTTTCGGCGGCTTCGATGGCGCGATTGTCGCCCGACGCTTCGCCGGTGCCCATCATCGCCTTGCCCATCTCGCCCATCACCGAGCGGACGTCGGCGAAGTCGAGGTTGATGAGGCCCGGCATAACCATCAGGTCCGTGATTCCGCGAACGCCCTGCTGGAGGACTTCGTCGGCCATCTCGAACGCTTCCTTGAAGGTCGTTTCCGAGTTGGCCAAGCGGAACAGGTTCTGGTTCGGGATGACGATCAAAGTGTCGACGTGCTGCTGTAACTCCTCGATGCCGGTGTCGGCAGAACGGCCACGACGAGCGCCTTCGAAGGCGAACGGCTTGGTCACGACGCCGACCGTCAGGATGCCGCGGTCGCGAGCAGCCTTGGCGATCACGGGAGCCGCGCCCGTGCCCGTACCGCCGCCCATGCCGGCGGCGATGAAGCACATGTGCGAACCTTCGAGGGCGCGCTCGATATCCTCGATCGTTTCCTCGGCTGCGGCGCGGCCGATCTCGGGCCGAGAACCTGCGCCAAGCCCCTGCGTGATCTTGAGGCCCAGCTGGATGCGCCGGTCGGCTGCGGAGGCGTTGAGGGCCTGCGCGTCGGTGTTCGCGACGACGAAGTCGACGCCCTGCACGTCGGCGCGCATCATATTGGCGACAGCGTTTCCGCCAGCACCGCCCACGCCGATTACGCTGATCCGGGGACGAAGCTCGTCAACCTCGGGCCGAATGAAATCGATGCTCATGGACCTTAAACCCCCTCAAGCGCCGCTAGCGCGTTGAACCACCACCACGAATCTTCTGAATCATCGCGAGTCGCCTGCCAAGCGAAAAAGTTAACAACCGCCGAAAAAAGTGTCGATTCCGTGGCTTGAAAGACTCAATCGCGTTGCGGTTGTTCCTCTCCCAGGGCGACCTGTTCGATTTTGGGGACCCCCACGGCCCACCAAGCTGCGCCGAATGCCGCGATCGCTGCGGTCAGGACGAACGCGCTGTTGTAGCCGGCGCGTTGCACCACAATACCGGTGATGATCGGCCCGATGATGCCTGAAAGGTTGCCGATCGCATTCTGCACTCCCACCCAGGTGCCGGACGCGCGAGGACCGGCGAACATCTGGGCGACCGCGTAGAGATTCAGCGAAAGGGACCCGGATGCTGCTCCCGCGAGGCACAGCAAGATGCCGATCGTCACTGCGTCATGCGCGAAGGCCAGGCCGAGGATCGCTCCAGCCGCAAGCAATTGGCTCGCAACCATCATCCAGCGCCGGCACACGGCCTCGGACCGGCCGGAGCGCGTCCACCAGTCCGAAAAGTGACCGTAGCCGAGGGCACATGCCGCCTGCACGGCGTAGCCGAGCGTCGCGAGCATGGTCATCTCGCCGATCGAGAAGCCGCGCGATTTCGTTAGGAACAAGGGTAGCCAAGCGAGGAGGAAGTAGAAGCAGTAGTTGCCCAAAGCGTGGACGATCGACATCGACCACAGCGGCCACTTTCTCATCAGGAAGCCCAGCGAAACGCGATCATCTGCCTGAGTTTCAGTCACCGTCGGCAGCGACCGAACCGTCTGACGCCATGGCCACAGCCAGATCAGAGTCACGATCCCGAAGACGATGAAGATCATTCGCCAGCCCGAGTGGGCGAGAATCAGTCCGCCAGCGAGGGTCCCGGCGGCGGGCCCCAGCGCCAGGCCCGCAGCGATCGCTGCATTGGCGATACCGCGCCGTCCCGGTGGGACCTGCTGTGAGATAATCTTGGAGCTTCCGGGGAAGGAAATGCTCTCGCCGACCCCGAGCATGATCCGCAGAACGAGCAGCGACGCGAAGCCGCCGACGAGACCGATTAACAGCGTACTTCCCGCCCACAGCAGGATGCCGAGCGCCATCAGTCTGTAGACTGAGAAGCGATCGCACAGCCAACCCGCGAAGAGTTGTACCGGCGCGTAGACCCAGAAGAAAGCGGAGAAGGCGACGCCGTACGCCTCATCGCTGAGACCCAGATCCGACTTCATCAAGGGCGACGCAATGCCGATCGCCCCCCGATCGACGTAGTTCAGGAACATCGCCGCACCGAGCAGGAAGACGAGCGCACCCGAAGCGCCGCGCCTCGCACCGATTGCCGTCATGGTTGCCCACTCCCCCGCCTGCCTGCAAACGTCCCACTGCGCGACGGGGGGAGCATGCCACTCCAGCCCAGGAGAGCAATTGCTAATTCCGTGCTTCTGGCGCGCCTGCTAGGCGCGTCCAAGGAACATGAAGCTTGCTGCGCCCGCGAGGCACACGAAAGCGCCGGCGTAGCGCCAGCCGATCGGCTCCTTCAGCACAACCGCCGCGAACACGGCGAACACAGCAAGTGTGATGACTTCCTGCGCGATCTTGAGCTGGCTTGCGGTGAAGCCGTGCGCATAGCCCAGCCGGTTCGCCGGGACGGCAAAGCAATACTCGACCAAGGCCAATCCCCATCCCACGAGGATGGCCGTGATCATCGGCCACTGCGGGAACTTGAGATGGCCGTACCAGGCCAGCGTCATGAAGATGTTCGAGATGATGAGGAGCGCTATGGTCTGCATTGCGGAACGCCTTATCGCCGTGCGCCCATCGGTTCCACCGGCGAGGCGATCCTTCGGACCTAAGACAGATTCTGCCGCTCAAGTCTCAGGGGCAGCGGCCGCGTGAGGCGGCGGAGCGGGACGACATTCGTCTCGACAAATTCCTCTGGCTCGGAATCCCACGTCTGAACCACGTCGTAGGATCGCTTGAGGATGGCACGCCGACCGCGCCTCAATGACACCACTGTCTCCGTGGCCGCATTGTCGTTCTCTGCATGGAAGGTGCGGTCCACGACAATGAACCGGTCATCCTCACTGTACACCACCATCCTATAAGCAGGCATTTGCGCGAAACCCCAAGACACCGAGCCATACAAATGGAGCAGCGCGCAAAAGGCTCCCGCCGGCCACCGCGAGTGTCCGCTTTCGACCCAATCCTGCCATCACACGAGCATCTGTTGAGCGACGACGATGCTTCGCTATCCTCCCTGCGAGGGAGTGCACGCGTGCAGGTTAAGTCCTTCTCTTGGGTCGGCGTTTCGACTTCCGACTTCGGACGTAGCCTTCGGTTCTATCGCGACGTTCTCGGGCTTGAAGTCTGGGTCGCCGGGGACGAACAGGCAATCCTGAAGACTGCCTCCGGGCACCAGCTCGAAATCTTCGGAAGGGACGAGCGAGAAAAGCAGCTGACGTCGTCGCCGGTAGTTGCATTCGAGGTGGATGACCTGGAAACGGCTCGTGAGGAACTCAGGCTCGCCGGAATCGAGCTGATCGGGGAAATTGGCCGATGGAACGGCTTTGCGTGGCAGTATTTTCGCAGCCCCGACGGCCACATCTTCGAACTCAAGTCATCGCCACGTTAGTGTCGGCCCTCCACCCAAAGCAGAAACCTAGACCGGACGGCTAAATCCCGCCCTTCATCGCGGCGAAGAGGCGGCCGAACATGCCGGTCGCCGGCTTCTTCTGCGTGATCTTGCCGAGCGCGAGGTCGCGGATGTCGCCGCTGCGGGACGACGCCAGCATGGCGAGGCCGACCAGGGTTGAGAAGGCCGGTCCGCTGTGCGCGTCCGGAAGGCCTGTGATCTGCTTCGGCCGCCCGACGCGGACGGAGCGGCCCAACACGCCCTGCATGTAGTCTGCAATGTTCTTCAGCTCCGCGCCGCCGCCGGTCAGGACCACCTGGCGTCCGACCGGACCGGTGAAGCCGAGGCTCTTGAGCGCTTCCTCGATCTTTGCGGTCAGTTCCTCGACGCGCTGGCGGATGACGGTCATCAGCTGGGCGCGCGTGATGCGCAGCGGCTCGGCGGCCTCTTCCGATCCGATTTGCCGCGCCTCGATCATCTCATGATTGTCGCGCGGGCTGGTCATGGCCGAGCCGTAGAAGCACTTCAGCCGTTCGGCATCGCGGCGCTGCACGCCGAACGCGCAGGCGATGTCGTCGGTGATATCCTTCGCGCCGAGCGGGATCGAGCGCAGCCCGAGGAGCATGCCCCCCGCGTGAAGCGAGACGTTGGTGACTTCGGCGCCCAGCTCGATGAGCGCAACGCCGAGATCGCGCTCATCCTCGCTGAGGCACGCCAGCGCGGCGGCGACGGGCGATCCGACGATCGCTTTCACGCCGAGGTGCGCCGAGCGGATGACGTAGTCGACGTTGCGGAGCGGAGCGGGGTCGGCTGCAACAACGTGAATATCGACGCCAAGGCGATCCGCATGAAGCCCGATCGGGTTCTTCACGCCCTCAACGCCGTCGATCGTGTAAAGCGCCGGGTGCGCGTGAAGCACGACCTGGCCGTTGCGGTCGATCGCATTGCGGCCACCGAGGAGCAGCTCGTCGACGTCGGATTGCTCTACCTGATGGCCGCCAAGCTCGACCTCGACGTTGGCGAGGTTGCTGCTGAGCCCGCCGGCACCGAAGCTCGCCCACACGTCCTCGATCGTCAGGCCCGACATTCGTTCGGCGAGCTCGACCGCTTCGCGGACGCTGTGCTCGCTCGCCTCCATGTCGGTGATGTAGCCGCGCTTGACGCCGCGGCTTTCGCGCTGCCCGGTGCCGAGCACCTGCAGGCGGCCGTCGTCGGTCAGCGAGCAGATCAGCGCCCCGACCTTCGAGGAGCCGATATCGAGTGCTGCAATCAGGGGCTGGTCAGCCGGAGAAGCCACGGTTCGAAGTCAGCCCTCGGCTGGTTGTTGCAGGGTGGGCGAAAGGTCGATCGGCTCGCCCGGCGAACGGGGCAAGCGAACGATCATCTTGCCGGGAATGCGAAGGTCGAAGCGAACGAGGCCGCGGCCGAGAAGTCCTGTCGAACGATCCATCTTGGCGAAACGCGCGAGTGCGTCACTCGCTGCCTTCTCGCCTTCGGGAAGCGCGACGGTTTCGCCGGACTGGAAGCTGAGGTCCCAGCGGCGCCCACCAACCCAAGTCGCGGACGCCAGTTGCGCCTGCATGGTTGGTGCAGCGGCTAGGATCGCCTTGAGCTCGCTGGCGCGCGAGTTCGCCCCCGGCCCAATAACCAGCGGCAGGTCGGGCATCTTGTCGACGGGCACGCGATCGAGGACGACGCCGTCGCCGTCGATGAGGGCGAGGCGCTGCCGGTCCTGCCACAGCGCCGAAGGAATGCGCTCGACGATATCGATGACGAGTGTGTCAGGCAGGCGGCGCGACACGCGGGCGTCCTTGACCCATCCGAAGCGCATCAGGCGGTCGCGGATCCGCGCGACATTGACGAGCGGCTGGGCGGGCTTCGCCACGCCTGCGGCGGCCGCCGCAAGCCGAAGCTCGTCGAGCACCACTGCGTCGACTAGCTTGCGGTCCATGTGCTTCAAACCGACGATCTGATAGCCGTCGACACGGAATCCCGCGCTGCCCACCGCCTCGCCTGCAGACAGAGCGGCCTTGGCGGGCAGATCGAGGGCGATCGCCGCAGCACCCGCCATGAGCACCAGGAAACCGGTGAAGGCGAAAGCCGCGAGCTTGTTGGCGCGCGCATTGGCGACGGAAATCTTCTTCGCGCCCTTCTGCGAAGAAGGCTTGCGCTTCGATTTGGCCCCCCGCGTCGCCATCAGGTCACCTTTTCTCGCTCGAGCGCTTCGTGGATCAAGCGCTCGACCAGCTCACCGTAGCTGATGCCCCGCACTTTCGCCTGCTCTGGCACAAGGCTCAAGGGGGTCATTCCGGGTTGAGTGTTGACTTCCAACAGAAAAATGCCGGCTTCGCCCTGCTCGTCGTCCCAGCGGAAGTCGGACCGCGACGCTCCGCGGCAGCCGAGCAGGCGATGCGCTTCGGCGGCCATGTCCATCATCGCCTTGGCAATGTCGTCCGGAACCTGTGCCGGGCAGACGTGCGTCGTGAGGCCGTCGGTATATTTCGCGTCGTAATCGTAGAAACCGGCCTTCGGCTGCAGCTCCGTGACCGCGAGCGGTTCGTCGTTCAACACGGCGACTGTCAGCTCGCGGCCCTTGATGAAGGGCTCGGCGAGCAGGCGGTCGAAATGCTTCCACGGCCCCTCGACGTCGCGGCCGATCGGGTTCCCGTAATTGCCGTCCGCGGTGACGATGGCGACGCCCACGGACGAGCCCTCGTTCACGGGCTTCACCACGTAGGGTCGCGCGATCGGATCCTCGCGATGCAAACTTTCACTCGTTACAACCTTTCCTGCCGGCATGCGAACGCCGTGCGGGACGAGGACCATCTTGGTCAGTTCCTTGTCGATGGCGATCACCGACGTTTCGAGGCCGCTGTGCGTGTACGGGATCTGCATCAGGTCCAGCATACCCTGAACCGTGCCGTCCTCGCCCGGTGTGCCGTGCAAGGCATTGAAGACGACATCCGGCCGGATCCCCGTCAGCACCTGGGCCACGTTACGGTCCATGTCGACTTCAGTGACGTTCGACCAGCCGCGCTCGCGCAACGCAGCGGCGACGCCGCGGCCACTGGTCAGCGACACCTCGCGCTCGGAAGACCAGCCGCCCATCAGGACGACGACGTTCAAATCCCTGTTCATTCCCTGCCGATCCGCTGGATTTCCCATTCAAGGGTGATGCCGGAGCTTTCCAACACGCGGCGGCGGACTTCCTCGCCCAGCGCCTCAATGTCGGCGCTGGTGGCGCTACCGAGATTGAGCAGGAAGTTGCAATGCTTTTCGGACACTTGGGCGTCGCCCATCGTCAGCCCGCGGCAGCCCGCCGCGTCGACGAGCACCCATGCCTTGTGACCGGGCGGGTTCTTGAACGTCGAACCGCCCGTGCGGCTGCGCAGGGGCTGCGACTCCTCGCGGGCGCGGGCGATCGCGTCCATCTCTGAGCCGATTGCTTCGGGATGGCCCGGAGTGCCGCGGAAGGTCGCTTCGACGACTGTGGCGCCCGGAGGCACTTCGCTATGGCGATAGGTGTAGCCGAGCTTGTCGAGCGGCCAGGTCTCGACCGTGCCGTCGCGCAGGACGACGCGCGCTTCGACGAGAATGTCCTGCACTTCCCGCCCATAGGCCCCGCCGTTCATTCGGACGAAGCCGCCGACGGTACCAGGGATGCCGCGCAGGAACTCCAGACCGGCAATGCCGGCATCGCGAGCGGTCGAGGAAACGAGAATGCCACTGGCGCCGCCGCCGCAGCGGAGCGTCACGTCGTCGACCTTATCGATTTTGGCGAATGCCTTTCCGAGGCGAACGACGACACCTGGCACGCCACCATCGCGGACGATCATGTTGGAGCCTAGGCCGAGCGCCATCACGGGGACATCGGGATCGAGCTCGCGCAGGAAGGTGACGAGATCTTCCTCATCCTTCGGCTCGAACAGCCATTGCGCGGCGCCGCCGCTCTTGAACCAGACCAGCGGGGCAAGCGGAGCGCTTTCGGTGAGCTTGCCACGGACATGCGGCAGGGCGGCGACGCTCACTTGCTCGCCCTCGCCTCGCTCAGGCAATCGCCTAGCGACGCAGCCCACTTGGTGATGTCGCCCGCACCCATGCAGATGACAAGATCACCGGGCGCCGCCAGGTCACGAAGCGCGCCGCAAAGATCGTCGAGGTCAGCGACTGTGCGAACCATGCGATGTCCGTGGGCCCGCAAACCCTCCACCAGCGCTTCGGAATCCACGCCCTCGATCGGCTGCTCGCCCGCCGCGTAAACAGGGGTCACGAAGACCACGTCCGCGTCGTTGAACGCGTTCTGGAAGTCTTCCATCAGATCATTGAGGCGCGTGTAGCGATGCGGCTGCATCACCGCGATCACCCGCTCGTCAGCGCTCTCGCGAGCCGCCGAAAGCACGGCGCGAATTTCCACCGGATGGTGCGCGTAATCGTCGATGATCGGCACGCCGTCGACCTCGCCGACCTTGGTGAAGCGCCGCTTCACGCCGTCGAAGCGCGCGAAGCCTTCGCGGATTTGCTCCTCGCTGATACCGAGTTCCAGCGCGACGGCGATTGCGGCGAGCGCATTCTGCACGTTGTGCCGCCCAGGCATGGGGACAGTGATGTCCTCGATCGTGCGGCGAGAGCCGTCACGTTCCAGGATCACCGCGTCGAAAATACTCCCGCCCGGTCCGCCGGTGGCATTGTCGGCGCGCAGGTCTGCCAGCGCGGAGAAGCCGTAGGTCAAGATGCGGCGGTCGCGGATGCGGCCGATGATGTTCTGCACTTCCGGATGGTCGATACACATCACCGCGAGGCCGTAGAACGGGACGTTCTCGATGAACTCGCAGTAGGCCCTCTTGACCTCCTCGAAGCCGCCGTAATGCTCGAGATGCTCCGGATCGATGTTTGTGACGACTGCGATCGTCCCATCGAGACGAAGGAAGCTGCCGTCGCTCTCGTCGGCTTCGACGACCATCCAGTCGCTCTTGCCGAGACGCGCGTTCGATCCGTAGCGATTGATGATCCCGCCGTTGATGACGGTGGGATCGAGCCCGCCGGCGTCGAGCATTGCGGCGATCATCGACGTCGTCGTCGTCTTCCCGTGCGTACCGGCGACCGCGATGGTCTTCTGCATGCGCATCAGCTCGGCCAGCATTTCCGCACGGCGGACGATGGGCAGTCGGCGCTCGACCGCTGCTTCGACTTCCGGATTGCCGCGGCTGACGGCGGACGAGATCACGATGACCGCGGCATCGCCCAGGTTCTCGGCCTTTTGGCCAATCATGATGGGGATGCCGAGCTTGCGAAGCCCCTCGACGATATAGCCTTCGGAAATGTCGGAGCCCTGCACCTTGTACCCGAGTTGGTGCATGACCTCGGCAATTCCAGACATGCCGATGCCGCCGATCCCGACGAAATGGATCGTGCCGATGTCCGTGCCCAAAGCCTTCATTTTTGAAGGCGTCCCATCAGATGAATCGCCTTCACGCCGGAACGCCTCCCGTCGGAGCCGTCGCCTTTACGCGCGGAGTGAGCGATGGACCGACCTCGATCGGCGAAAGCCCGCCGCCGACACGCTCCATCAGGTCGGCCAAATCCTCCGCGGCATGCGGGCGGCCCACCGACAGCGACCGCGCTGCGGCGTTTGCGAGCGCCTGCGGGTCCTTGGCCATCACCTCGATCTGGCGGGCGAGGACGTCGGGCGTGAACTGCTCCTCGATAATCGTACGCGCGCCGCCCGCCTGCGTGATGTCGCGGGCGTTGGCGGTCTGGTGATCGTCGGTTGCCGACGGATAGGGAATCAGGATCGCCGGCCGGCCAGCGGCGGTCAGCTCGGCGACGGTCGAAGCACCGGAGCGCGCGATTACGAGATGCGCCTCGGCAATCTTCGAGGGCATGTCCTCGATATAGGTCATCAGTTCCGCCGGAATGCCGAGAAGCGCGTAGCGACCCCGGACCTCGTCGATGTCGTTGGGCCGGCACTGCTGAACGACCTGAAGGCGATGGCGAAGCGACGGATCGAGCATGCCGAGGCCTTCCGGCACGACCTTGCTCAATACCGTCGCGCCCTGGCTCCCGCCCGTCACGAGGATCTTGAACGGCGCATATTCATCGAAGGCCGGGAACGGCTGCTCGCCAAGCCGCGCAATCTCGTCGCGGACCGGATTGCCGACGAGGATGACCTTGTCCTCAAGCCTCTTCTTCAGCCGCTCGACCTGCGTGTACGCAGTGCCGATGGCCACGGCGTCGCCAGCGAGAAAGCGGTTTGCGCGACCGAGGACGGCATTCTGCTCGTGCAACACCGTCGGAATGCGCATGGCCGTGGCGGCGAGAAGCGAGGGGACGGCCGGGTATCCGCCGAAGCCGATCACGGCGTCCGGCCGATGGTCGCGATAGAGCATCCGCGCCTCACGCCGTCCTGCAAGCACGGAGCGCCCTGCGCGCAGCCAGCCGAGTGGCCCGCCGCCGAGCCTTCCCGCCGGCAGGATGTGCACCGGCACCCCCTCGAACAGGCCGGGGAAGCGCGCGCCGCGCTGATCGGTGATCAGAAGCACGCCGTGGCCGCGCTTCTTCAGCTCTGCCGCGAGCGCGTGCGCGGGGATCATGTGACCCCCGGTGCCTCCAGCGGCCAAAACGAAATTCATCAGGCGGTCTGCTCCCCGCTCCATTTCACGACATAGGGCGAGCGCGTCAGATACGGATTTCTGCGCGTGAAGGCGAGAAGCAAGCCCATGCCTATGGACAAGGCCAGCATCGAGCTTCCACCGTAGCTGATGAAAGGCAGCGTCATGCCCTTCGACGGGGCAAGCTGGACGTTGACCATCATGTTGATGAGCGCCTGCAAGCCGAACTCGATGACAAGACCAGCGGCGGCGAGAAGCGCGAAGCTGTTGTCCTCGTCGAGCAGCTTGATCAGCACGCGCGCGACGATCGTCAGATAGAGGCAGGCGATGGCGAGGCACGCGATCAGGCCGAACTCCTCGCCGATGACCGAGAAGATGTAGTCGGTGTGCGGCTCCGGCAGGCCGAACTTGCGCGTGCCGGCGCCCGGGCCCATGCCGAACAGGCCGCCTGCAGTCAGCGTCCGCATGGCGTTCTCTACCTGGAAATTGTCGCCCTCGCCGAAGAGGAAGCCATCGATGCGAACGGTCGCCACGGGATAGAAGAAGTAGGCGAGGATGACGCCCACCACTGCGGCTGCCGCGAGAATGCCAAGCACCCGCAGCGACACGCCGGCAAGGGCAAGCATCGCGATCCATACACTGGCGAAGATGATGGTCGAGCCGAAGTCCGGCTGCTTCATGAGAAGCACTGCGACGGCGCCGACGAGCACCGCCGAAAGCGGGAAGATGGGCAATGACTTATCCTGCTCACGGAGCGACAGGAGCCAGGCCATCGAGACGACGAAGAAGGGCTTGAGGAATTCCGACGGCTGAAGCTGCCCGATGCCGATGTCGATCCAGCGCGTCGCGCCGTTCACCTCGGGGCCAAGGATCGGCACGAAGATCAGCAGCGTGAAGAAGATTGCAGCGCCGACGAGCGACATGCGCTTCGCGCGTTCGCGCGACATCATCGAGATGGCGATCATCACCGGCACGCCGACGCCGATCCACACGATCTGGCGATAGAAGTAATGCAGCTCGGAGAACCGGACGGAGCCGCCGGAATAGCGCTCTCCCGCTGCAGGCGAGGCGGCCGCGACTGCGATCAAGCCCATTCCGATGAGGACCGCGAGCAGCAGCAAAAGGACCTTGTCGATCTCCCAGAACCAGCGGCCGACGGCAGAGGTATCGGACCGGCCATAGTTGCTTGGGTCGAGCCGAGCGGCCTTCGCCTTGATCTGTCCTGAGATGCTTCCGATCATAACGCCCCCACCAGGTCCCGGAACCTGTCCCCCCGCTGCTCGAAGTCCTTGAACTGGTCGAACGACGCGCAGGCGGGAGAGAGTAGAACGGTATCGCCCGGCTGTGAATCCTCCGCGGCGTGATTCAGCGCATTTTCAAGCGTTTCGCAGTTTGAGACCGGCATGTGCGGAGCAAGCAACTTCGCGAACAATTCACCGGCCTCTCCGATCGTGTAGGCGGAGCGGACGTGCGCAAAGTGCGGAGCGCACTCGTCGAGCTCATCCGTCTTGGCCCGCCCGCCGAGGATCCAGCGGATCGACGGGAAGGCGGCGAGCGCCGGAGCAGTCGCGGTCGGGTTGGTCGCCTTGCTGTCGTTTACGAACAGGACGCCGTCTTTCTCGCGGACGCGCTCCATGCGGTGCGGGAGGCCGGGATAGGTGCGGAGGCCCTTTTCGAACGCGTCACGATCTATCCCGAGGCTGCCGCAAACTCGTTCGGCGGCCCAAATATTTTGCGCGTTGTGAGGACCTTGGAGAGATGGGAACTCGTCCTGGTCCGCAAACACGATGGACTCGCCTTCGTTCGGGATATGCAAAGCTCCGGGGCCATCATTCAAATCGAATATCTTGTCCCTGATGGTGGTGTCATCAACGGCGACCACTGCCCAATGCTGATCGGTCTGCATCGCAAAAAGTCGCATCTTCGACGCAGCATAAGCCTCAAAGCTCTCGTACCGGTCGAGATGATCGGGCGTGATGTTGAGCAGCACCGCGACGTCGCAATCGAGGCTCTGCGTCAGATCGATCTGATAGCTGGAAAGCTCGAGCACATAGACACCACCTTCGGGGAGCGGGTCCTGCGCGAGGATCGGCAGGCCGATGTTGCCGCCCATCTCCGTCGGCACGCCCGCGGTCTTGAGGATATGATGGATGAGCGCGGTCGTCGTCGATTTGCCGTTGGTGCCGGTGATCCCGACGACCTTGTGCGGCGGAAGCTCGGGCCGGGCGCGGGCGAACAGCTCGATGTCGCCGATGATCTCGACGGCTGCGTCGCGGGCGCGCTGGGCGATCGGATGGCGGTTGAGCGGCAGGCCGGGCGTGACGACCAGGCTGTCGAACTGGCTGAGATCCGCTTCGTCCAGATTTGCGATCTCGGTCCCGGCAGGCGCGTTCGCCCTCGCCTGTTCCTTCGCGTCCCAGGCGGTGACGTGCGCGCCGCTGGCGAGCAGCGCCTCTGCCGTCGCCAAGCCCGACCGAGCGAGACCGTAAACTGCGTAATGCTTGCCGGCGAAGGCCTTGGCGGTGATCACCGAAGCTTGAGGGTAGCGAGGCCCGCCAGCGCGAGCACGAAGCTGATGATCCAAAAGCGGATGACGACCGTCGGCTCCGACCAGCCGAGATGCTCAAAATGGTGGTGGATCGGCGCCATCCGGAAGACGCGCTTGCCGGTCCTTTTGTAGAAGAAGACCTGGATCACCACGGACAGCGCCTCGATCACGAACAGTCCGCCGATGATCGCCAGAACGAACTCATGGTGCGTCGCGACCGCGATGGCTCCGAGCGCGCCGCCTAGCGCGAGGCTGCCGGTGTCACCCATAAAGACCGCCGCCGGCGGCGCGTTGAACCAGAGGAAGGCGAGGCCCGCGCCGACGATGGCGAGGCACAAAACGCTGAGGTCGCCCACGCCGAGCACGTGCGGAATGCCGAGGTATTCGGCGAAGCGCGCGTTGCCGACAAGGTACGAGATCAAAAGGAAGGCGATGCTGGCGATGATCACCGGCATGGTCGCAAGCCCGTCGAGCCCGTCGGTCAGGTTCACCGCATTGCCGAACGCGACGATCACGAACGCACCGAACGCGATGTAGAACCAGCCGAGGTCGATCACCGGACCTTGGACGAATGGCAGGTAGAGGTTCGTTGTCCCGGCCCTCACGATTAGCCAGGTCGCGAAGCCGGCGATGAGGAATTCCAGCGCGAGCCGCGTCCTGCCGGACAGGCCCGCGTGATGGGCCTTCTTCACCTTGTCGTAGTCGTCGAGGAAACCGATCAGGCCGAAGCCTCCCGTTACCAGCAGGCATGCCCAGACGTAGGGGTTTCGAAGGTCCATCCACAGCAGGACCGACGTCGCGACCGAAATGAGGATCAGCAGGCCGCCCATGGTCGGCGTGCCACGCTTGGCGAGGTGGCTTTGCGGGCCGTCGGCGCGGATGGGCTGACCCTTCCCCTGGCGGACGCGCAGGTAGGAAATCAGCCAAGGGCCGAGCACCAGCCCGATCAGCAGCGCGGTCGCGCTCGCTGCACCAGCCCGGAAGCTGATGTAGCGAATGAGGTTGAAGATGCCCGGGAAACCGAGCTGTTCGGCGATCAGGTAGAGCATGTTTCTTTGAGCTCCCCTGACACTCGTTCCACCAGCTTCGCAAGGCCGACCGAGTTGGATGCCTTGACGAGTATCGCGTCCCCAGGCCGGATCATCGACAGCAAGGCTTCGGTCGCCTCGTCAACGTCCGCAGCGAGGTCGAGGCCGACACGACCGACGATCTTCTCCGCGAGCGGCCGCATCTCGTCCCCAATCAGGATTACGCGGTCGATGCGTGCGTCGAGGATGTTCGGCGCCAGGCCCGCATGCAGCGCGCTGCTGTGCTCTCCGAGCTCGCGCATCGGGCCCAGCACGGCGATACGCCGGTCGATGCCGATCTCGGCGCCGAGACTCCTCAGCGTCGCCGCCATCGAGGCCGGGTTGGCGTTGTAGCTCTCGTCGATCAGCAGGATCTCGCCGTCGGCCGTCTGAATAGTGTGACGCTCGCCGCGACCCTTGAGCCCGCCGAGGTCAGCCAAAGCGAGTCCGGCGACCGCAATATCCTGGCCGAGCGCTTCCACGGCAGCGAGAACCGCCAGCGAGTTCGACACCCAGTGCTCGCCCCGTTGCGAGATGGTGAAAGTCACCTCGCTCTGGAGAAGCGCGGCCGAGATGAGGCTTCCGCCGTCGCGGGAGCGCACCGCGTGAAGCGCGTGAACGTCCGCATCGCCATGGCCGAAGGTCAGGATGTTTTCGGCATAGCGGCGCGCTGCGCGTACCAGCCGGTCGCGGTGCGGCGTGTCGTTCGGGATGATCGCGGTGCCGCCGGTCTCCAGCCCTTCGAAGATCTCGGCCTTGGCGTCCGCAATGGCTTCCTCCGACCCGAGGTTCTCGATGTGCGCGGGCGCTATCGCCGTGATCAGCACCAGATGCGGGCGGACCTGCCGGGTCAGCGCGGCGATCTCTCCTTTGTTGTTCATGCCCATCTCGAGGACGGCGAATTCGGCCTCGCGGGGCATGCGGGCGAGGCTCAGCGGCACACCCGTATGGTTGTTGTAGCTCTTGACGGAGCGGTGCGCCTTGCCGCCGCTGACGCGGTCGAGCGCTGCGTAGAGTGCTTCCTTGGTGCTGGTCTTTCCAACGGAGCCGGTAACGCCGACGATGCGCGCCTGGGAGCGTTCGCGGGCCGCGCGGCCGAGCGCTTCGAGAGCCTTTGCAGTATCTTCGACAAGGATGTGCGGGCCGTCGACCGGTTGGGAAACGATCGCCCCCGCGGCTCCGGCGGCGAATGCTCCCGCGACGAACTTGTGCCCGTCGTAGACCGTGCCGGGCATGGCCACGAAGAGATCGCCCGGCTGAACTTCGCGGCTGTCGAAGGTCACACCGGAGACTTCAAAAGAGGCGCTCGCACGGCCGCCGGTGGCCGCCTCGATCTCGGCGGAAGTCCAGAGCGGGCTCACGCGGCACACTCCCGAGCAACCAAGGCATCGTCGAAGGGAAGCACTCGCTCGTTCGCGCCGGTGCCGATGATCTGGCCGGTCTCGTGACCCTTGCCCGCCACGAGGATGATGTCTCCGTCCACGGCGATGCGGATGGCTTCGGCAATGGCTTCGCGGCGACCGCCGATTTCCTTGGCCCCCGGCGCGCCCGCGAGGACGGCAGCGCGGATCGTGGCGGGATCCTCGCCGCGGGGGTTGTCGTCGGTGACGATGACGACGTCCGAGAGGCGCGCGGCGACCTCGCCCATCTCCGGACGCTTGCCCTGGTCGCGATCGCCGCCTGCACCGAAGACGGTGATCAAGCGGTTGCTGACGTGCGGGCGAAGCGCGGCAATCGCAGCCTCGAGCGCGTCAGGCGTGTGCGCATAGTCGATGTAGACCGGCGCTCCGGCGCGGCTGATGACGGCGCGCTCCAGCCTGCCGCGCACCGGAGCGAGCCGCTGCATGGCGGAGAAGACGGTCTCGAATTTGCTGCCGGTTGCCATAGCCAGGCCTGCCGCAACCAGGACGTTCGACGCCTGGTACGCACCGATCAAAGGCAGAGCGAGACGGTAGGTTCCTTCAGCAAAACGGATGACCAGCTTCTGGCCGAGCGCCGTCGGCTGCTGTTCGACCAGCTGGATCGTCTCGCCCGCGCGCCCGACGGTCATCAGGGCGATGCCGCGGCGGCGGACCCGCTCGATCACTTCGGCGGACTTGGGGTCGTCGGTCCAGACGACCGCCGTTCCGTCCTGCGGCAGAAGCTCGTCGAACAGCCGCATCTTCGCTTCGAAGTAGGCGTCCATCGACGGGTGATAGTCGAGGTGATCGCGGCTGAAGTTGGTGAAGGCCGCGGCCTTCAGCGGCACGCCTTCGGCGCGATGCTGGTCGAGTCCGTGCGACGACGCTTCGTAAGCGACATGGGAAATGCCCAAGCGCTTCAGGCCCGCCATATTGTTGAGGAAGGTGACGATGTCGGGCGTCGTCAGTCCTGTCTTCACCTGGTCGTCGGACGTGGTCACGCCGAGCGTCCCGATCGAGGCCGAGCGGTGGCCAGCCATACGCCAGAGCTGGCGCGTCATCTCGACGGTCGAAGTCTTTCCGTTGGTGCCGGTAACCGCCACGACCGTCTCGGGATACGGGCCGTAGAAGCGCGAGGCGAGCTGCGCGAACAGCCGCCGCGGCTCAGTGTCGGAGAGGCGCGGCACGTCCGGGACCGAAGCCTCCGAGCGTGCGACGACGGCCACCGCGCCGCGTTCGATCGCGAGGGCGATGAAGTCTTCGCCGTTGAAGACCGCGCCCTTGAAGGCGCCGAAGACGCTGCCCTGGACCACCTTGCGATGGTCGATGGCAAAACCCGTCACTTCTGAATCGCTGTCGACGCCCGCCAAATCCCGCAGCTTCACCGTCTTTAGTGCTCCGCCTTCTCGTGAACGTAGGGAAGCACAGCCGACATGTCGGGCTCGCGGTTCTTGTCCGGGCGCACACCGAGCATCGGGGCGATCCGGCTAACGGTGCGGCTGACCACCGGCGCGGCGTTCCAGCCGGCCGTGGTGAAGCCGTAAGTCTTCGGCGTTGCCTTGGGTTCGTCAAGCATCACGACGATCACATAGCGCGGGTCATCCATCGGGAACACACCCGCGAAGCTCGTGATATTGATCGACTGGCTATAGCGCCCGTTGATCAGTTTTTGGGCGGTGCCGGTCTTGCCGCCGATGCGGTAACCGGGAGCATCCGCGTTCTTGCCGGTGCCCTTCGTGACCACGAGCCGCAGCAGCGAGCGCATCTTGTAGCTCGTCTCCTCCGAGAAGACGCGGCGGCCCGGCGGACGCGGATTGCCCGGCCCACGCTTGAGGATCGTCGGCGGATGGTAGACGCCGTTGTCGAACAGCGTCGCGTAACCCATCGCCAGCTGCAGCGGTGCAACTGCGATGCCCTGACCGAAGCCGATAGTCATGGTCTCGAAGGGTCCCCAGCGCGATCCCGGGTTCAGCGCGCGGCCCCGCTCCCTGAGCTCGATCTCGACCCTGTCGAGGAAGCCCATCTTCTTGAGCCATTCCTTCTGACGCTCCTTGCCGAGCTGGTCGGCAATCTGCGCAGTGCCGATGTTGGAGCTTTCCATCATGATCTCGGCCACCGTGCAGGCGCGGCCGAAAGGATGGGTATCGTGAACCACATGGCCATAGACCGGCAGCGCGTTCGGGCAGTTGTAGACTTGGCCGACCGACTTGATGACGCCGGAGTCCATCGCCATCGCGACCGTGAAGGGCTTGAAGGTCGAGCCGAGCTCGAACACGCCGAGCGTGGCCCGGTTGAAGTGCGCCTCGGGCGTGCCCTGCCCTGGAGTGTTGGGATTGATTGACGGTAGGGACGTCATCGCCAGGACTTCGCCCGTGTGAACGTCCATCACTACGCCTGCAGCGCCGATCGCGGAGAATTCGGTCACCGCCGCGTTCAGCTCGAATTCGAGCGCTTGCTGAACCTTGCTAGAAATCGAAAGGACCAGCGGCTGGCCGCGCGTGGCGGCCTCGGACAGATGCTTGTCGAAGGCCCGCTCGGCGCCCGCCGCGCCATGCCCGTCGATATCGGTGAAGCCGATGACGTGGGAAGCAAGGGTCGTCTGCGGGTACAGGCGATCGGGCTCGCGCTCGAGCGCGAGGCCGGGCTCTCCGATCGCATTGACGGCTTCAACCAGGCTCGGCGCCGCGCGGCGGCGGAGAAAGTAGAAGCTCTTGTCCGAGCGGAGCATCGCAAAATAGGCCGCCTCGTCCCGTTCGGGCATGAGCTCGGCGAGCCGCCTTGCCAGCGCCAGCTTGTCGCCGATGACCTTCTTCGGCCACAGCCCGATGGTCCAGGCATCGATGGTACGGGCGAGCGGAGCACCGTCGCGGTCGACGATGTCCCCACGTTCGGGCACGAGCGCCGTCAGCCCGCGCTTCGCCCCCGCATGGTCACCGAAGGCGGCGAGATAGAGGATGCGCAAGGCGATGATCGCGATGATGCCGGCGTAGACCAGCAGGCCGAACATCAGCCGCTGGTGCATCATGCCGAGGATCTGGCGCCGCTGCCCGACAAGTCGGAGCCGCTCGGGCCGTGGTGCGACGAGAGCGGGAGTCGGAGCGTTCATCGGGCCGAGCCGGAATCCTTGGCTGTTTTCTTCGGGTTAGCCTTCGCGGGAAGCGGGGCCAGCGGATCGACCCTGGCGAGGCGCACCGGCTTTGTCACCGTCGCGGAAGCAGTCGCGGCTTTCTTATCCCCAGCTTTCTTGTCGGCGGCCGGCGCGGGCTTGCTCACCGCGACAGGCTTGCTCGTAGTGGCAGGCTTCGCGGGCTTCTGCAGCGCTTCAACTTTCGGAGCCACCGACTTCGGAGTTGGAGCCGGAGGCGCTTCGACCGTCTCCCGCATCGGAACCTTCAGGCTGGCTTCGCGCATGAGCCGAGATACCGGCACGGCGGTGACGCCCGCGCCGTCATCCGCGCCGTGCTCAGTCTCATTAAGCGGCGCGGACGGGGGACGCGGCGCGGGCGCCGAGGCGAGCACGACCGGCGCCTGAACGTCGAGTTTCTGTTCAGGCCGCGCGAGGCGCGCAAGCTGGAATCCACCTTCCAGGAACTGGTCGGCGGCCGGCGCCGACAAAGCGAGTACCTTGACGTTCCACCGCTCGAGCTGCGCGAGCCGGCCGCGCGTGCCGATTTCCGTCTGCAGCAGGCGGATGTCACGCTGTGCGAGAACGATCTTCGTCTCTACGTCCTCGAGGGAGGCGCGCTCCGAGGCGACGTTTAGGGAAACGAGATAGCAAGTCAGCGCAGCACCTGCGCACGTCGCGACCATGAACACCGAGCGGAAGCTACGGGCGGCGCTCATTTCTTGTCTCCTGTACTCTTCCACGCTGGAGCCGAGGTGCGGATCGCGCTGCGCAGCCGGGCGGAGCGCGACCGGGGGTTGCGTGCGATCTCGGCCTCCGATGGGCTGACCGGCTTCGCAACCCGTTCGAATGTTGGTGCGGGGCCTTGAACAACGACAGGGCGGTGACGCGACCCCGCTGGCGTCGCGCCGCTACGTTCACGGAAGAACCGCTTCACGATACGGTCCTCAAGACTGTGAAAGGTCACCACTGCAAGGCGGCCGCCGGGCTTCAGGGCACGCTCGGCGGCCGCCAGCCCACCCTCCAGCTCGTCGAGCTCGGCGTTCAGGTGAATGCGGATGGCCTGGAATGTCCGGGTCGCAGGATCGCTTTTCTGGCCCTGCCGATAGCCGACGGCGCGGCGGACGATCGCCGCAAGCTCGCCGGTGCGCTCGATCGGCCGGTTGGCGACAATGGCGCGAGCGATCGCGCGAGCGCGCGGCTCCTCGCCATAGTCGCGCAGCACGCGAACGATCTCGGCCTCGTCGGCCTCGTTGAGGAAGTCGGCGGCCGTCGGGCCGGCCTTTTCCATGCGCATGTCGAGCGGACCGTCGGCCGAGAAGGAAAAGCCGCGGTCCGCTCTGTCCAGTTGCATCGAGGAGACGCCGATATCGAGCGTGATCGCATCGACGAGGCCGATGCCCCGTTCCGCAAGCACGCGGTCCATCTGGCTGAATCGATCCTCGACCAGCGTCAGTCGTGAGTCTGGGACGAGTGATCGACCAGCTTCGATCGCCTCGGGGTCGCGATCGAAAGCGATCACTCGTCCCGCCCCCACCCGAAGCAGCGCGGACGTATAGCCGCCTGCCCCAAAAGTTCCGTCGACCGCGGTCTCGCCCTCATGGAGGGCCATCGCGGTTACGACTTCCTCGAGAAGCACCGGCACGTGCGGCGCGGTTGCGTCACGGCCGGTCATGCCTTCAGCCCCTTCTCTTCCAGGCGGAAGCGGGCGATGTCCTTCATATCGTCCGGAATGCGCGCGTCCTTCAGGAACGCGGTCGGGTTCCAGATCTGAAACGTCTCGCCGGTGCCGAGGAACAGTGCGAGATCCTCGAGGCCGCCCTTACGGCGCATCATCGGCGGGAGGACGATGCGGCCGGACGGGTCGTACGGGACCTCTTCCGTCGCCGCGAAGGCCATCAGGTTGCGCTGCTGATATTCGAGCTGCGCGTCGGCGCTCGTCTCTTCTTTCTCGAGCAACCGCTCCAGCTTCGCGTGCTTCAGCGCGGCGTATGCGGGGTCATAGGCGCTGAGACAGGGGAAGGCTTCGTGCTTGGCGAGGACGATCGTGCGGGAATCGCCGCGGCGCTCGATCACGGAGCGAAGGAATGCGGGAACGGATACGCGGCCCTTTGCGTCGACCGCGTTCAGTGCGCTGCCTTGAAACAGATGCTCTAGCGCCACGTCCAATTCCCCGTTCGCAGCGCAAAGCTTTCCCGTTCACGGACGCACGGCATCGCCGCGCTTCCGCGCCCAAACACACAGGCATTGGGGTCAGCCCCGCACTACCCGATGTTGGTAACTCAACGGGTTTGGGGACTCAATGGATTTTGATGCCATTTCATGGGTTTTTATGCCCAAAGGCGGATTTCTGCGGCTTTTTTACCTCAAATCGACGGGATGTTCTTGAACTGTTCTACCTCTTTGATCCTGTGGATAAGTCTGTGCGCAGACCGAATCGGAGAATCAACCGGCAAGTCACTGGCGACTCAGTGTTCCAGCCGGCCGAGTTCGGCGAGCAGCGCCTGAAGGTTGGATGAGCCTTCGTCGCCAAACCGCTCGACGTTGAGAAAATCGGCATCGGCGATCACGGTTGCCCGCCCCTTCCCGATACGGCAGTGCGCGACCAGCCGGTCGGCTGCGATCTGACAGGCCCCGATCAGGGCGCCTGGAGATGCCGTTTGGATGGTACGGCTTCCGAGGCTGCGCTGCTCGACGCTCGATTGTTCGGGAGGTTGCAGACGCAGGCCCCAATGCAACAGCAGCCCAGTGTCCGCGAACGCGGGCGGCGGCCTCAACTTGTCGCCGAGCGGCCGCTCGCTTGGCCAATCCAGGCGCGGGTCGGCAAGGAGCAGGATGCGCCCACCTTGCCGCACCCAGTCGTCAAGCGCGACGAGGTCTTCTGCGGGCTGCGCCAGTGGATGCGCCATCAGCAAGAGCTTTGCCTGGCGGAGCGAAGCGGGGTCTGTCGTGCCAATGGGTACGACATGGTACCGGCTGTCGAGCGCCTGCAAAGCGGGCGAACCCCCGGATTTCAGCGTGAACTCTTCAGCGAAGACCAAGGGAAGGCTGGTGACCAGCAGCAACGGCGGCCGCTCGTTTTCCGGGCGAGGCGAAACGGCGCGCGATGCGTCGCGGCTGGTGACCGCAATTGCGGCGGCCCCAGCCAGAGCGAGCGCGGCCGCCGCGAAAGTCCAGACCCGCGCGCCGCGGCGCATCGTCACTGTTTGTTCGTGGAGCCGTTGTCCGTCGGTTCGGCACCTGGCGCGACACCGAGCTGCGCCATCGGCTCGCTAGGATCCGCTTCGTTCGAGACTGTGTTGGTCGGCGTAGGCGAGTTCTCGCGACTTGCCCTGCTGATGACGGATCCCATCAGGACAATCAGGAAGGCAATCGCGAGGCCAGTAAGCCCATAACGTATGCGCTGAGCGGTCGTGCCGGCGTCTGCAGCCATTGTGTTTGGAAGCTATGGCCCGAGACGGTACAATGCAAGCAGGTGCCTTGACGTTCTACACTCCGGTTGTGAAAGGCAACGATATGACTCGCCCCCTCACAATCCTCACGCTCGTTGCGGTCGCCGCGCTAGCCGGCTGTAACAATGAAGACCACACCATCGTTGCCGGGCCTGGAGCCGACGATGAGCCGATGAACAACGTCGGTGTCGTTCTTCCGCCGTCAATCAACGCCAGCAAGGTCTATCGCTGCAAGGACAACAGCGTCGTCTACCTCGACTGGCTGTCCGACGGCTCCGCGCGCGCGAAAAAGGATCGTAACGACGTCGGGACCTCGATCCCGGCCGGCGACGCTTCGCTCACGGGCGATGCTGCAGCTTCTTCGATCACCTACAAAGGCCAGAGCTGCAAGGCTTAAGCCGCAATCCAAGCAATTCAAACGGCGCGGGATGCTCTCCCGCGTCGTTTTCGTTTCAGCTCAGGCGGGTTCGGCCTGCTTCTGGGCCGAGCCCATCTGCTCCATCCGCCGCTGCATCTCGTCCGGCTGCACTTCCTCGACATGGGTAGCGAGGCTCCATTGGTGTCCGAACGGGTCGACGAGCGTGCCCATGCGGTCGCCCCAGAACTGGTTTTCCAGCGGCCGCTGCTGCGTGGCGCCCGCATTGATCGCCTTGTTGAAGGCCTCATCGACATTGTCGACGTAGAGCAGAATGCTCGAGGTCGGACCGCCGCGGCTCTTCGGGCCCAGGTGACCCATGTCCGGGAATTCGTCGGCGAGCATGACGACGCTGTCTCCGATCTGGAGCTCGGCATGGCCAATGCGGTCGCCCATCGGTAGCCGGAATTTTTCCGTCGCCCCGAACGCTCGTCCGTAGAATTTGATTGCGGCATTCGCATCGTCGACGACGAGGTAAGGCGTGACACTGTGATAGCCTTCAGGAATGGGCTTCGGCATGTGACTTCTCCTCTCCCCCGCCCGCCAGAACCTTACAGCCGCGCAACGAGTCGCCCCAAGGGCTGCGCCTGCCGTTCGTCGCAACCTAGCCGCCGCTGGCAGACGGGGCTAAGGGGCCGCCCATGGACGTTCTCGAAGCTCCCCGCATCACGCCGCAGATGGTCGCCGATCACGGACTTTCGCCCGAGGAATACAATCGCATCCTGAATGCGCTCGGCCGCGAACCGAACCTCGTCGAGCTCGGCATCTTCTCCGTCATGTGGTCGGAGCATTGCAGCTACAAGAGCTCGCGCTTCCACCTGAAGAAGCTTCCCACCGAGGCCTCATGGGTTATCCAGGGTCCGGGCGAGAATGCGGGCGTCATCGACATCGGCGACGGCGATGCGGCCATCTTCAAGATGGAGAGCCACAACCATCCGTCCTACATCGAGCCTTACCAGGGCGCCGCGACGGGCGTCGGCGGAATCTTGCGCGACGTCTTCACCATGGGCGCGCGCCCGGTCGCGAACCTCAACGCGCTTCGCTTCGGCCGGCCCGACCATCCGAAGATGCGCCACCTGATTGCCGGCGTCGTCCACGGCATTGGCGGCTATGGCAATTGCGTTGGCGTCCCCACCGTCGGCGGCGAGGTCAATTTCGACGCCGCCTATGACGGCAACATCCTCGTCAACGCCATGACCGTCGGCGTCGCGAAGACGGACAAGATCTTCTACTCAGCGGCGACGGGCATCGGGAATCCGATCGTCTACGTCGGCTCGAAGACCGGCCGCGACGGCATTCACGGCGCGACTATGGCCAGCGCCGACTTCGACGAGAATAGCGACGAGAAGCGTCCGACCGTGCAGGTCGGTGATCCCTTCACCGAAAAGCTGCTAATCGAAGCCTGTCTCGAGTTGATGGCAACCGATGCCATCGTCGCCATCCAGGACATGGGCGCCGCGGGTCTCACCTCATCCTCCGTCGAAATGGCGTCGAAGGGCGGCGCGGGCATCCGCCTCGACATGAACAAGGTGCCGTGCCGCGAGGAGGGCATGACCCCGTACGAAATGATGCTGAGCGAGAGCCAGGAGCGCATGCTCATGGTGCTGAAGCCAGGCAAGGAACCCATGGCCGAAGCCATCTTCCGCAAGTGGGAGCTCGACTTCGCGGTCATCGGCGAAGTCACCGACACCGGTCACATGGTGCTGGAGTGGAATCGGGAGGTCGTTTGCGACATCCCGCTCGGCCCTCTGGCCGACGAGGCGCCCTGCTATGAGCGGCCCTACATCAGCCAGGACGAGTATAAGTCGTGGGCGGGCGTGAAGCCGCTGGAGAGCGTGCCCGAAAGCACGGACATCGCGGCCGACCTGCTGAAGCTGATGGGATCGCCGAACCTCGCCAGCCGCCGCTGGATCTGGGAGCAATATGATCAGTCCGTTGGCGCGGACACGGTGCAGAAGCCGGGAGGCGACGCAGCTGTCGTGCGCGTGCACGGGACGAAGAAGGCGCTGGCGATCAGCACGGACTGCACGCCGCGCTACGTCTATGCCGACCCGCTCGAGGGCGGAAAGCAGGCGATCGCCGAAGCCTATCGCAACCTCTGCGCGGTCGGCGCGAAGCCGCTGGCGGTCACCAACTGCCTCAACTTCGGCAACCCGCAGCGCCCGGAGATTATGGCCCAGTTCGTCGGCGCGCTGGAGGGCATGGGCGAAGCCTGCCGCGCGCTCGACTTCCCAATCGTGAGCGGCAACGTCAGCCTCTATAATGAGAGCAAGGCGACGGGCGGTGGAAGCGCGATCTTGCCGACGCCGGCGATCGGCGGCGTGGGATTGCTCGACGACTGGGAGAAGAGCGCTACGATCGCGTTCAAGGCGGCGGGCGAGCACGTCATCCTCATCGGGCATAGTGACAGCCATGCGGGCCAGTCGCTGTGGCTCGACGTCTGTCACGGCCGCCGCGAAGGCACGCCGCCACCGGTCGACCTGGACGCCGAGCGCCGCGCGGGTGAATGCATCCGCAAGCTCATTGCCGACGCTCTTGTCACCGCGGTGCACGATTGTGCCGACGGCGGTGCCGCAGTTGCGGTCGCGGAGATGGCGCTTGCCGGGAAGATCGGCATGACCATGACAGTCGTTCCGCAGATTCCGAACCCCGCTGCGATCCTCTTCGGCGAGGATCAGGGTCGTTACGTCGTGACCACCACCGACCCCGATCGCGTCCGCGCGCTCGCCAATGACGCGCAGCTCTTCGCAGTACCGATCGGCACGACCGGCGGCGACGCACTGACGTTCGACCTCGTAGATCGTGGCGGCCCGCAGACCGTTGCGCTGAGCGACCTCCGCGCGGCCCACGAAGGCTTCTTCCCCAAGCTGATGGGAGCCGACGCGGCGCTCGCTTGACTTGAGCGGAGCAGGGACCCAGCCTCCCTCCATCGAGGGGGAGGCTCCATGCTCAAACCGATCGCCGTTGCGACCGCCGTCAGCGGCACGCTCGACATCCTGTTCGCAATGATCCTGACTGTCTGGTTCGGCCGCGAGATTGGAAACATGTTGCGGTTCGTGGCCTCGGGCCCGTTCCCCGCCGCGACGGAGATGGGGGCGAGCGGCGCGATCCTCGGCGTGGTGGTCCACTTCGCGCTGATGGCGATCATGGCGGCCGTCTTCATGCTGATCGTGTGCGAGCGGCCTCGGCTCCTCGAAAGCCCGATCCTCGCCGGGATCGGCTACGGCCTCCTGACCTACGCGGTCATGAACCTGATCGCGGTTCCGATCCGCTTCGGAACGCCGCTGCCGCCGAAGCCTATCTCCATTGCGACACAGTTGTTCGCTCACATCTGCCTGGTCGGCATCCCGATGGCCCTCGTCGCCGCACGATACCTGCGACCGAAACACGCGTGACGGCCGGGTACTCCGGCACTCCGCTCGCGAAGAAGCTGTCGCTCAAGGATGGGATGCGCGTCTGGCGCGAGGGCATGCCCGACAGTGTCGCGCATGAGATCGCATCGGAAGGGCTCGCGCTCGACCTGCTCACCGTTGCCGAAGCGCCGATTGATGCGGCG
Organism: Sphingomonas telluris; assembly: GCF_022568775.1. Lineage (NCBI taxonomy): Bacteria > Pseudomonadati > Pseudomonadota > Alphaproteobacteria > Sphingomonadales > Sphingomonadaceae > Sphingomonas > Sphingomonas telluris. The sequence continues at coordinate 1,812,760 of NZ_JAKZHW010000001.1, forward strand.
CACGTCTTCGTTACCGAGCCGGCAATGCTGGAAGAACGCCTGCGCCAACTCATGCCGCTCCTTTCCGCGTCCGGTTTCATCTGGGTAGCTGGCCCAAGAAGGCATCGAAGGTCGCGACCGACATCACCGAGGACACGATCCGTGACGTCTGCCTGCCGACGGGCCTGGTCGATGTGAAGGTCTGCGCGGTCGATGCGACGTGGTCGGGGCTGAAGCTGATGAAGCGTCGGACCTGATTTTACTTGCGAATGGTTCGCATTATCGATTATATCGATCTCCATGATCGTCTGCGTCTGCAATCGAATCACCGAGAGCGAAGTCCGCAAGGCCGCGCGCGCGGGCTCTACGACGCCTGAGGCTGCCTACGCCTGCCACGGCTGCGAAGTGCAGTGCGGATGCTGCCTCGACTATGCGCAGGAAGTGATCGACGAGGAGCACGCCAAGGCGCCACACCTCCGCCTGGTGAGCTGCAAGGCCGCCTGACCTCTCCTGCGACTGACTATCAGTCGCATGTTTTTCCCTGTTTTCCGCCATTCTTTGAGCTTCCCTAAGCTATATATGGGGAGTACAGCCTTCCGGCCGAACAGGGAGGCTTAGCGCATGAAGGGCGACGCCAAGGTCATCGAGCTTCTCAACGAGGCGCTCAAGGAAGAGCTGACGGCGATCAACCAATATTGGTTGCACTATCGCATGCTCGACAATTGGGGCGTGAAGCGGCTCGCCGAATATGAGCGTCACGAATCCATCGACGAGATGAAGCATGCCGACAGCCTCGCCGAGCGAATCCTTTTCCTCGACGGCCTGCCCAACTTCCAGGCGCTCGGCCGGCTCCGCATCGGCGAGAATGTCGAGGAGATCCTGAAGGCCGACATGGAAGCCGAGCAGCAGGGCGCCAAACTGTACCGCGACGTGATCCAACACGCCGAAAGCGTCCGCGACTACGTCACCCGCGACCTAGCGCGCAGCATCCTCGAGGACGAGGAGAAGCACATCGACTTCATCGAGACGCAGTTCGAGATGATCGCGCGCATGGGCCTCGAGAACTACATCCAGCTCCAGTCCAAGCCGGCCGAGGACTAGCGCCCACTGTCGTTAGCGGTTTACGACGCCCTTGCTGGAGGGTGATTGCCGCATGACGACCGAGACAATCGCCCGCAGCGATCGCCGCATCGTCACACTCGACGTGATCCGCGGCGTCGCCGTCATGGGCATCCTGTCCGTCAACATCGTCGACTTCTCGATGATGCAGGCCGCCTATCTGAACCCCGCGGCCTTCGGGTGGCCCGACCCCGCGAGCCTCGCCGTCTGGATCGCGAACATGCTCTTCGTGGACGGCAAGTTCAGGACGTTGTTCTCCGTGCTCTTCGGCGCCTCGATGCTTTTGATCATCGACCGTGCCGAACGGAGGGGCGAGAGTGGCTGGACGGTCCACTGGCGGCGCATGGCGGTGCTTCTCGTCATCGGCGCCGCGCATGCCATTCTGCTGTGGCGCGGTGACATTCTGACGCTCTATGCGATCACGGGCCTGATCGCCTTTCCGTTTCGAAAGCTTGCGACGGAGAAGCTGGTCGCTGCGGGCCTGAGCTTCTCACTCTTCAACCTGATCCTGTTCGCGGCGATCGGCGTTACGCTCCTGCGGCAGGACGTCCAGGCGCATGCGGCAAATGCCGACCCGCTTGACCGGCTCAACTGGGAGCTGAACCTTTCATCCTTCTACCCGCCCGCGGACGACGTGGCCGAGGACCGTGCAGTCTACGGCGGGCCCTGGACCGGCATCGTCAAGCATCAGGCCGGTGAGGCCACTGACGTTCTCACCAACGATCTGCTGCTTCTGCCCGATACGCTCGGACTGATGCTGCTTGGAATGGCCGGGCTCAGGTCCGGCTTCCTGACCGGCGCCTGGGACGATCGCGACTATTGGCGGATCGTCAGGCTGGGAATTCCCATAGGCCTGGCCGGCTTCGGCGCGCTTGTGATCGTGGACATCGCCAGCAGGTTCTACATGCCCACCCTGCTCACGGGCTTTGAATCGCTGATGGTTCCTTTTCGGCTGGCGATGGCCTCCGGATATGCCGCGCTGCTGATCCTGCTGAGCCGGAACATGGGCTGGATCGTGCAGCGCTTCGCGGCGGTCGGCCGAGCAGCCTTCAGCAATTATCTCGGCACCAGCTTCGTCTGCACCTTCATCTTCTACGGCTGGGGACTCGGTTGGTACGGCAAGTTGACCCGCGCCGAGGCGTGGCTCGTCGTCCCGTTCGTCTGGTTGCTGATGCTGCTGTGGTCGAAGCCGTGGCTCGACCGCTTCCGCTACGGTCCCTTCGAATGGCTGTGGCGCAGCCTTGCGCGGCTGGAGTTTCAGCCGATGCGGAAGAGCGGAAGGGAAGCTGCGGCCTAGATCCGGCCGAAGTTCTGGTTCGAAACCTTTCGCCCGAATGCGCCCTGCGGGTTGCGCGTCAGGAGGGGATTGGTCGCGCGGTCGAACAGGTCGACGGTGCGATCGAACAGACGGCGAAGCTCCACCACTTCGGGAACGAGCTCGTCGGGAAAGCGACGGGTTTCGACGCACAGGCGCGCGGTGCTTTCGATCAGCTCTGCGATCTCAGCGAGCGGCTCCGCGCCGAACTGGCGGGCCTCACCCTTGATCGTGTGCGCGGGAATGACGAGCGCGGCCGTGTTCTGGTCGTGCATCGCCTCTTCGATCTGTGAGACCGACTTGGCTCCGTCTTCGCGGAAATAGCTCAGGATTCGGATGAAGCCCGCCCCCAGTTCGGAACGGCTTCTCTCGAAATGTACCCAATCGACGATTTTGGAGTCGTCGTCGCTCATCATCTTCCCCGTGTGCCCACTTGAACTCCGGCTTACGGGCGAAAGGGTAAAATTAGCCTTAGCGTCGATCGTCGAATGGATTTTTCGGCGCGCGGAAGGACAGCCGCAGCGGCACCGGCTCGATCTTCAGGTCCCGCCTCATCGAGTTCAGCAAGTAGCGGCGGTAGCTGTCGGGCAGTTGATCGACGCGCGTACCGAACACCACGAACGTGGGCGGCCGGGTCTTCACCTGCGTGATGTAGCGCAGCTTGATGCGCCGGCCGGACGGCGCGGGCGGCGGGTTGGCATCGACCGCATGCTCGAACCAGCGGTTGAGTTCTCCCGTCGAAATGCGACGCGACCAGGACTCCCGCAGATCGAAGGCGACCTTGAGAACGTCGTCGACCGCCTTGCCCGTCTTCGCGGAGATGGCGAGCACGGGCACGCCCCTCAGCTGCGAGAGGCCCTCCTCCAGCGCCCTCTTCACGCCGTTGAACAGCGAGGAGGCGTGCTCGGCAACGTCCCACTTGTTGAGCGCGATGATGAGAGCCCTGCCCTCTTCGATCACGTGGTCTGCAATGCGCAGGTCCTGGGCCTCTAGCCCGCGCGTTGCGTCCAGGAGGAGCACAACCACTTCGGCGTGCTCGATCGACCGGCGGGCGTCCGCCCCTGACAGCTTTTCAAGCTTGTCCTCGATCTTGGCGCGTTTTCTGAGGCCGGCGGTGTCGACGAGACGAACCGGACGTCCGTTCCACTCCCAGTCGAGGGTGATGGAATCGCGCGTGATGCCCGCCTCAGGACCGGTGATCATGCGCTCTTCTCCGAGCATCCGGTTCACAAGCGTGGACTTACCCGCATTCGGGCGGCCGACGATCGCGAGCTTCAGCGGCCGGCCGGGATCCTCTTCGTCCTCTTCCTCCTCGAACTCGTCCTCCTCGCGCTCGACGAAGGGGCGAAGGCTCTCGAAGAGGTCGACGATCCCCTCGCCGTGCTCCGCGCTGATAGCGATCGGCTCGCCCAGGCCGAGAGCGAAGGCTTCGAGACGGCCGCTCTCGCCGGCATTCCCTTCGGCCTTGTTGGCGGCGACGATGACGGGCGTCTGGCCCGCACGAAGCCAGCGCGCGATCTCCTCGTCGAGCGGCGTCAGGCCCTCTCGACCGTCGATCAGGAACAGGGCCACGTCAGCAGCGCGCACGGCCGCTTCGGTCTGCTGGCGCATCCGGCCGGGAAGCGTATGCGGATCCTCGTCCTCGTAACCCGCGGTATCCATCACGCGGAACTCCAGCCCCAGCAGCTTCGCGTCGCCCTCGCGGCGGTCGCGGGTGACGCCGGGGCGATCGTCCACCAGCGCCAGTCTCTTGCCGACGAGGCGGTTGAAGAGCGTCGACTTCCCCACATTGGGACGTCCGACGATCGCTACGGTGGGGAGACGGGGCATGCGCGGCGGTTAGCCGATGAATCTGCTTCTGCGAAGGCGCGTGATAAAAGACGATTCGCATGCGCAACGGAACGAGTCAGCGGCGAGCGTATTGAATCGCGCGGTTCCAAGCTCGGGAGAGTACAAGAATGCCGTCGCGTCCAGCATGGAGAGGGCAGATCCGCCTGGCCTTGGTTTCGATCCCGGTCGAGATCTATCCGGCCACGAAGAGCGGTGCCCAGATCCAGTTCCACCAAGTCCACGAGCCGACCGGCAAGCGGATCAAATATGAAAAGGTGGTTCCCGGTGTCGGACCGGTCGATCCGGACGAGATCGTGAAGGGGTACGAGGTCTCGAAGGGCCATTACGTCCTGCTCGATCCCGAAGAGATCGAGGCGGTGAAGCTCGAGAGCCGCAAGACTCTCGACCTCGTCCAATTCGTGGATGAGGACGAGATCGAACCTATGTACTTCGAGAAGCCCTATTACGTGGTCCCGGCCGATGATCTGGCCGAGGAAGCCTATGTCGTTCTTCGCGACGCGCTGAAGGACGCGAAGAAGATCGGCGTCGGCCAGATGGCGATGCGCGGGCAGGAATATGTCGTTGCGATCAAGCCTTCGGGCCGCGGCATGCTGATGGAGACGCTCCGCTACGCCGACGAAGTGCACAAGTCGTCGGGCTTCTTCCGCGACATCGGTGACACCAAGCCGGACCCGGACCTCCTCGACATGGCGAGCATGCTGATCGAGCGGAAGGCGGGCGAGTTCGACCCGTCCGAGTTCCACAATCGCTACGTCGACGCGCTGAAGAACCTCATTGCCGAGAAGCAGAAGAGCAAGGGCGAGAAGGTCATCCAGGACCCAGATGCCGACAAGGGTCCGCCGAAGGGCTCCAACGTCATCGACCTTATGGCTGCGCTCAAGAAGAGCCTCGGCGACGAGAAGAAGGCATTGCCCAAGAAGGCAACCGCCAAGAAGGCGCCTGCCAAGAAGGCGACCAAAGAACCGGCCCGTAAGCGAGCATAGTCATGGCGAAGCGCGCGGGCCTCGACATCGAGACCTACAACCAAAAGCGCGACTTCACGAAGACCAAGGAGCCCAAAGGCCGCAGGCTCAAGGGCTCCGGGGACAGCTTCGTCGTCCAGAAGCATGACGCGTCGCACCTACATTGGGACTTCCGGCTGGAACTGGACGGCGTCCTCAAAAGCTGGGCGGTGCCGAAGGGCCCCAGCGTCGATCCCGGCGAGAACCGCCTCGCCATGCGGACCGAGGATCATCCGCTCGACTACGGCAGCTTCGAGGGGACGATCCCGGCGGGCGAATATGGCGGTGGGACAGTGATGCTGTGGGATCACGGACGCTGGATTCCCCACCCAGACAAGGACCCGCGCAAGACGATCGAGGAAGGCCATCTGCACTTCACGCTCGAGGGAGAGCGGATGAAAGGCGAATGGGTGATGTTCCGCCTGAAGCCCCGTCCGGGCGACCGGCGCGAGACGTGGATGCTCAAGAAAGTCACCGACGAGTTCGCCAATCCCGAAGATGGCGACGAACTGGTCGACGAAGCGGTCACCAGCGTCACGACCGGGCGAACCATGGCTGAGATCGCGTCGGGCACCGACGTCTGGCGCTCCAATCGCGGCGGGCAAAAGGGCGGACGGGCGAAGAAGAAGTCGAGTGAGGCTCCTCCGCCCTTCCGCAATCCTCAGCTCGCGACGCTCGTCGACGAAGTGCCCGCCGGATCGAACTGGCTCTTCGAATACAAGTACGACGGTTACCGGCTGCTGATGGCGACCGGCAGCGGCGCAGCCACGGCCTGGACGCGCAACGGCAAGGACTGGAGCGACAAGTTTCGGGCACTTGTGAAAGCGGCGGCAAACTTGCCCGCGGGTTGCCTTATCGATGGTGAGGCCGTCGCGCTCAACGATGACGGCAAGCCGGACTTCCAGCTGCTGCAGTCCACTCTGAAGGACAGCCGCGGCAAGAACCTCGCCTTCTATGCCTTCGACCTGCTGGTCGACCGTGGCGAGGACATCACCCGCCTCCCAAACATCGAGCGGAAGGATCGGTTGAAGTCGCTGCTTGCTGGTATTCCGGCGCCGATCCTCTTCGGGGACCATGTCCTCGGGCGCGGCGATGAACTCTTCCGCGAGATCTGCAAGGCCGGCGGCGAGGGCGTGATCGCCAAGCTTGCGAACGCGCCGTATCGCGGCGACCGGTCGCGCAACTGGCTGAAGATCAAATGCATCCAGCGGCAGGAGTTCGTGATCATCGGCTGGTCGGAGAGCGACAAACGGCGCGGCTTCCGCTCGCTGCTGCTCGCCACGCGCGACGGCCGCAAGCTGAGCTACGCGGGTAAGGTCGGCACGGGCTTCAATGCAGCGCTGATTGAGGACCTGATGGAGCGGATGGAGCCGCTCGCGACCGGCAAGGCGGCCGTCGAAGTGCCCCGGCCCGATCGCAAGGGCGCGCACTGGATCGAGCCCAAGCTCGTGGCCGAAATCAATTTCACGGAGTTTACCTCGGATGGCGTTCTCCGGCACCCGAGCTTCATCGCCCTTCGCGAGGACAAGCCGGCTGCGCAGGTGGTGCGCGAAGTGCCGAAGCATCTCGAGGAAACGAGCATGAAGTCGAAGGCCAAGCCGCCGTCACGAGGTAAGGCTAAGCTCAAGAGCGCCGAGGATTTCGGGATCGAAATCTCAAGCCCCGAGCGCATCATCTACCCCGAGCTCGGCCTCACCAAGAAGGACCTCGCCGACTATTACGCGACCATCGAGCCGCTGATCATGCTCGATGCCGCCGATCGTCCGATGACCCTGATCCGTTGCCCCGGCGGGCGCACCGGGGAATGCTTCTTCCAAAAGCACGACAAGGGCACGTTCGGCCCGGACGTAAAGCAGGTTCCGATCGAGGAGAAGGATGGCCACTTCGAGGACTATCTCTACTTCGACGACATCCGCGGCCTGCTCGCCTGCGTGCAGATGGGCACGATGGAATTCCACGGCTGGGGCAGCAAGGTCGACAATGTCGAGTATCCGGATCGCCTGGTGTTCGACCTCGACCCCGACGAGGGCCTGGACTTCGGCAAGGTGAAGGACGCGGCTGTCCGGGTCCGGGATCTCGTCGGAGAGATGGGGTTGGAGAGCTTCCCGCTACTGACCGGCGGCAAGGGCATCCACGTGGTCGTCCCGCTCGATGCGACCGCGGACTGGACGGAGGTGAAGAGCTTCGCCGACCGTTTCTCGCGCGCGGTGTCGGAGTCGGAGCCCGAGCGCTTCACCGCCAACATCCGCAAGGTGCAGCGCAAGGGCCGCATCTTCCTCGACTGGCTTCGCAACCAGCGCGGCGCGACGGCGGTCATGCCCTACTCGGCGCGTGCCCGCGAAGGCGCTCCGGTGGCGGCTCCGATCGCGTGGGACGAACTCAAGGACTTCGATAGCGGCCACGCCTTTTCCATTCTGGACGCCGGGGAACTGCTGCGGCGTGCGAAATTGAAGAAGCTTGCGGGCTGGGGAAAAGCGACGCAATCGCTACCGGATGCATAGCCGCACCCGCGCAGCACTCCTTCCCCTTCTCTTCGTTCTCACGGCTGCCTCGCCCGCAGAGCTGAAGCAGTGGCAGAAACAAGCCGACCGCGTGAGTATCACGCGCGACGACTGGGGCATCGCTCATGTGAAGGGGAAGAGCGACGCGGACGCCGTGTTCGGCATGATCTACGCCCAGGCCGAAGACGACTTCCCGCGGATCGAGGCCAACTATCTCACGAACCTCGGGCGTACCGCGGAGGCCGAGGGCGAGAAGGCGATCTGGCAGGACCTGCGCGCGCGGCTCTACGTCAGCGAGAGCGAGCTGCAGGCCAACTACAAGGCCAGCCCTGACTGGCTGAAGAAGCTGATGGACGGCTGGGCGGCCGGCGTGAACTACTATCTCGCCACGCATCCGCAGGTGCATCCGCGCGTGCTGACGCGGTTCGAACCGTGGATGGCGCTGAGCTTTACCGAAGGCAGCATCGGCGGCGATATCGAGCGGATCGACCTCGGCGAGCTTCAGAAGTTCTACAACGGCAAGCAGACCTTGGCGTTCGAGCCGCGCGATCCCGAGCGGAACGGATCGAACGGAATCGCCATCGCTCCGAAGATCACGCGAGACGGAAACGCGCTTCTCCTGATCAACCCCCACACTAGCTTCTTCTTTCGCTCGGAGCAGCAGGTGACGAGCGACGAAGGTCTGAACGCATACGGCGCGGCGACCTGGGGCCAGTTCTTCATCTACCAGGGCTTCAACCAGCATGCGGGCTGGATGCACACGTCCAGCGGCGTCGATAGCGTCGATGAGTTCGCAGAGAAGCTCGAGCGCAAGGGCAAGGGCTTCTGCTACCGTTACGGCAAGGAGTGCCGGCCGCTCGCCACGCGCCCGGTGACGGTCCGCTACCGCACCGCCGACGGCCAGATCGCCTCCCGCGAGTTCAAGACATGGCGAACGCATCACGGCCCGATCGTGCGGGGGACCAACGGCCGCTGGGTGGCCTTCGCGATGATGGACCGGCCCGTCACGGCTCTTCAGCAGAGCTTCCTCCGCACCAAGACGCGCGACCTCGCGGACTTCCTGAAGGTCGCAAATCTCAAGAGCAACAGTTCCAACGACACAATCTTTGCGGACGATAAGGGGGAGATCGCTTACCTGCACCCGCAGTTCGTCCCGAGGCGCGACGACCGCTTCGACTACACGAAGCCCGTCGACGGCAGCGACCCGGCCACGGACCGGGGTCCGCTGCACACCCTCGCCGAACTGCCGAGCGTCACGACCCCACCGAACGGCTGGGTGCAAAACACGAATACTTGGCCCTATCGCGCAGCTGGGCCGAACAGCGCCGATCCGAAGCGCTTCCCGAAATATATGGACATGGACGGCGAGAATTATCGCGGGGTGCATGCTCTTCAGCTGCTGACGAACAGCAGCGGCTGGACTCTCGAGAAGCTGCAGGCCGCCGCGTACGACAGTCTCCAGCCTGCCTTCGTCGATCTCATCCCTCAGCTCGTGAAGGCGTTCGACGCGCTTCCGAAGAAGGATCCGCGGCGCGAACGGCTCGATGGAGCGATCAACATCCTGCGTACCTGGGACTACCGCTGGAGCGCGGGTTCGGTGGCGCAGTCGCTGGCCGTCAACTGGGGCCTGACGCTTCGCAAGGCGCTCAATGCCCCAACCGACGAGCCCGGCAACAAGGTGATGATGCGCCTCGGCCGCGACACGACGGCCGAGCAGAAGCTCAAGGCGCTCGACACGACGGTTGCCGCGCTACGCCGTGACTTTGGCTGGTCTCAGGTCCCGTGGGGAGAGATCAATCGCTTCCAGCGAATCTCGCCGGCGATCAAGGCGACCTACAGCGACGCCGCGCCGAGCATTCCGGTGCCGTTCGCCGACGGCAATTTCGGCTCGCTCGCGTCCTTCCGCTCGATGCCGCGGGACGGCACGAAGAAGTGGTACGGCGACTACGGCAATTCCTTCGTCGCGGTCGTTGAGTTCGGCAATCGCGTGCGCGCCCGAGCGGTTACGGCCGGCGGTGAGAGCGGCAATCCAACGTCGCCGCACTTCAACGACGAAGCCGAACGCTACGCGACCGGAAACCTGCGCGACGTCTATTTCTACCCCGACCAGCTGAAGGGCCACACGGAGCGGCGCTACAAGCCCGGGCAGTGAGGGTTAGACGACCCGGTTCTGCCGGATCACTTCCTTGTACCAGGCTGCGCTCAGCTTCGGGATGCGCCGCTGCGTCTTGAAGTCCACGTAGTGGATGCCGAAGCGCTTGCTGTACCCGTCGGCCCATTCGAAATTGTCGAGCAGGCTCCACAGGAAATAGCCCTTCAGGGGATAGCCCTCCGCGACCGCGCGATGGAATTGCGAGACGTAGTTGCGCAGGTACATGACGCGATCGGCATCGTCGACGCGCCCGTTCTGAAGCGGATCGTCCGCGGACGCCCCGTTCTCAGAGATGTAGAGCACCTTCGGCTTCCACAGCTCGCTGACTTGACGGACGCCCCAGTATGCGACCTCCGGGCCGACGATCAGCCAAGGCGAGGCCATGTGCGGCGAAGACGGGATGTGCGGGATCGTCGCATAGCCGCGCGGTGAATCGTCGGCGCGAACCCACTCGGGCGCGTAAATGTTGAGCGCCAGGAAATCGAGCGGACTGGCAATCGCTTCCATGTCGCCGGGCTGGACCTTGGGCGCATTGGCGCCTTCCTGCGTCAGATATTCGTCGATGTACCGGCCTTCCATGATCGCGGTCAGGAACATGGCGTTCATTTCGCGCGTGGCCTTCTTGGCCGCAGCGACATGGTCGTCAGTCTCCATTACGGGGACGTAGAAGACCGTGTTGTCGGCTATTCCGACCTGCGTCCCCGCCTTCGCGTGCGCGCGGATGGCCTGCACGGCCAAGCCGTGAGCAACCACGCCGTGGTGACGAACCTGGTTCACTTCCGCATCGGGAAGCTTCAACCCGGGCGCGTGGATGCCAACCTTGTGGCTCAGGTCGGTGAAGCAGCGCAGCTCGTTCACGGTCATGATGTTCTTCACACGGTCGGAGATCTGTCCCGCCATGTAGCCCGCATAGTCCGCGAAGGCCTTCGCCGTGTCGCGGTTCTGCCAACCGCCCGGAAGCGCCGCCGGATAGTCCCAGTGGAACATGGTGACGTAGGGATCGATGCCGTTCGCCAGCAGGTTGTCGATGACCTTGTTGTAGTGATCGACGCCCTTCTGGTTGGGCTTGCCGCGGCCCTCCGGGAAGATGCGCGACCAGGCCAGCGACATGCGATAGGTGCTGACGCCCAGGTTCTTTAGAAGCTGCGTATCTTCGGCGTAACGATGATAGCTGTCCGTCGCGATGTCACCCGTGTCGCCGCCGACCACCTTGCCCGGTGTATGCGAGAAGACGTCCCAGTTGGTCGGCCCGCGGCCGTCTTCCTTCACCGCGCCTTCGATCTGGTAGGCCGCCGTCGCGCAGCCCCAACGGAAATCTTTCGGGAAGCGAAGCTCGACCGGTGCGGCGCTCGCGGCCGTCGAATGCGCACTCACCAACGCTGCGGCCGATGCCGAGCCAAGAACCTTGCCGAAATCGCGCCGCGAAAACTCGTTCATGCCCTTCGCCTCTCCCAAAACGAAGGGTGATGGATAGCACGGCTAATGCCGTTGGCGAGGCTAAATGTTAGCGCTCACAAGCGCACCGGGTCAGGCGTCGGCGAAGCGATCCGTAGCGCGCACCAGCCCGTCGAGAACTCCCGGTTCGTTGAACAGGTGCCCGCCGTCCGGAACGATGTTGAGATCGACTTCCGGCCATGCCCGCTTGAGCTTCCACGCCGCGACCGGCGGCGTACAGGTGTCGTGACGGCCCTGAACGATGACGCCCGGGATGCCGCGCAGCTTTTCCGCACCTTTCAGCAGCTGGCCTTCCTCGAACCAGCCGTTGTTCGCCATGTAGTGGTTCTCGATGCGCGCGACCGCCACGGCGACGTCGGGGCTGGTGAAATGCTCGATCGTTGCCGGGCTCGGCAGCAGAGTGACGATGTCCCCTTCCCACTTGCTCCATGCTTGGGCCGCGCGGAGCTGCTCAGCCTTGTCGTCGCTAGTTAGGCGCTTGCGGTAGGCCTCGACCATGTCGCTGCGCTCGTCCTGCGGGATGACCGCTTCGAACTCGTCCCACTTGTCGGGGTAGACGGACGATGCGCCGCCAAAGGCGTACATCCAGTCGATCTCATATTGGTCGAAAAGGAAAATGCCGCGCAGGATCAGTTCCGTGACGCGCTCGGGATAGGTCTGCGCATACGCTAGCGAGAGCGTTGAGCCCCAGCTGCCGCCGAAAACCTGCCACTTGTCGACCTTCGAGACCTGCGTCCGCAGCTTCTCAATGTCGTCGACGAGGTCCCAGGTCGTGTTGTTCTCGAGGCTCGCGTAGGGCGTGGACTTGCCGCAGCCGCGCTGGTCGAAAACGAGGATCTTGTACTTGTCCGGGTTCCACTGACGGCGGTGATCGGGGCTCGATCCGCCACCCGGTCCGCCGTGGAGCATCACCGCCGGCTTGCCGTCCGGATTGCCGGTCAGTTCCCAGTAGAGGCTGTGACCGTCGCCGACGTCGAGCATCCCTGTTTCGTAGGGCTCGATCTCCGGATAGAGCCCTCGGCGCTGCGTGGTCTGCATGTCCATCAGAAGCTGAACTCCTCGTAGATGCGCGACACGTCGCCATTCCACTCATTCTCATACTTGTCGAGCAGGCGATCTGCAGGCGTCACGCCGGTTGCGACGACCTCTCGCAGGGGATCGAGGAAGCCGCCTTCATTGTCCCCGGCGGAATTGAGCCGGTTGCGGCGGGTCAGGCCCTCGCCTGCGATTTCGAGGACTTCGCGAGCGAGGTCGTGGACCGTGCCACCGCGGGGCAGGGGCGTCTTGAGTGCCAAGCGTGGAACGTCGTGCCGAACCTGGCTGCGCTCCTCGATGTTCCAGTCCTTGACCAGGTCCCACGCCGCATCGAGCGCGACATCGTCGTAGAGAAGGCCAACCCACAGCGCCGGGAGGCCGCAGATCCGGCCCCAGCGCCCGCCGTCGGCACCGCGCATCTCCAGGAAACTCTTGAGGCGGACTTCGGGGAAGATGGTCGAGAGATGGTCGACGAAATCCGAAACCAGCGGCTTCTGACCGGGCAGTTGCGGAAGCTTGCCTTCGAGGAAGGCGCGGAAGCTCTCGCCTGCAACGTCGATGTACTGGCCGTCCCGGTAGACGAAGTACATCGGCACATCGAGCGCGTAGTCGAGGTAGCGCTCGTATCCGAACCCGTCCTCGAACACGAAGGGCAACATGCCGGTGCGGTCCGGGTCGGTGTCTTCCCAAATGTGGCTGCGGAAGCTGCGATAGCCGTTGGGCTTGCGTTCTGTGAACGGCGAGTTGGCGAAGAGCGCGGTGGCAACCGGCTGCAGGGCCAGGCCGACACGGAACTTCTTTACCATGTCGGCTTCGGACGCGTAATCCAGATTAACCTGAATGGTACAGGTGCGAAGCATCATGTCGAGGCCGAGCGATCCGACCTTCGGCATGTAGTTAAGCATGATCTTGTACCGGCCCTTGGGCATGACCGGCAGGTCGGCGCGCGCCTTGTCCGGCCACATGCCGAGGCCGAGGAATCCGATGCCCAACCGCGCGCCGACTTCCTTGCACTGGTTGAGGTGGCGGCCCGCCTCTGCACAGGTCTGGTGCAGGTTTTCGAGCGCGGCGCCGGAGAGCTCGAACTGCCCCGCCGGCTCCAGGCTGATCGTGCCGTCCGGGCCACTCAGCGCGATGACGTTGCCGTTCTCCAGGACCGGCTGCCACGGGAACTCGGTGAGACCCATCAGCAGGTCGCGAATGCCGCCGGGTTCGTCGTAGCTCGGCGCCCGATGGTCTTCGAGGCGGTAGACGAATTTTTCGTGCTCGGTACCGATGCGCCAGCGCTCGGGCGGCTTCTCGCCGCCGGCGAAGACGGACAACAAGTCCTCGCGGCTCTCGATCAGGCGGCTCTTCTTGTCGTCCGTACGCGTCGTCATCACCGGCCCGTTAGCGGCGCGCCCAAGCCCGCGCCAGCACTTCCAGCTTATAAGCCGATAAGGCTGGCTTCAGCGCCAGTCGCCGGCAATCGCCATGAAAGCGGCCAGCGCGGCCAATGCGGCTGTTTCGGCGCGCAGGATGCGTGGACCGAGGGAAACCGGCACCGCGCCGGCGGTAGCGCGGATCGTCGCGCGCTCATCGTCGGTGAAGCCGCCTTCGGGACCGGTGAGGATGAGCGCAGGCCCCGGATTGAATGAAGACGAGGGCGGCTCTCCGCCGCCTTCATCGGCGAAATAGAGCGGCCGACTGCTGTCGCGCCCTTCGAGCAGTTGCTTGAGCGACAACGGCTCCGCGATCTCCGGCAGCCGTGTCCGACCGCATTGCTCCGCCGCTTCGACCGCGATCGACCGCAGCCGGTCGAGCTTCACGCGCTCGGCTACGGTTCGCTGGGTCATGACGGGGATGAGTTTGGCGACGCCGAGTTCGGTCGCCTTTTCGACGAGCCAATCCGTCTGCGTGCGCTTCACCGGCGCGAAGGCCAGCCAGACGTCGGGAATGCTCTCGGGCTCGCGGGTCCGGGGCCCCACCGTCAACGTCATGCGCTTCTTGCCGGCCTCGGCGACGGTTGCGAGCCACTCGCCGGAACTGCCGTCGAAAACGAGCAACTGGGCGCCCTCACCCAGCCGCATGACGTTGCCGAGATAGTTCGCCTGGCCGGGATCGAGCTCGAGGCGCCCGCCTTCGCTCAACTCCCCCCGCACGAAGAGGCGAGGAAGGCTCTTTGCCGGCCAGGCGGGCGTCGCAGGCATTAGGGGGCGGCCGCAGCCTTGCAGCCGTCGCCGTGCGTGATGTCCTGGGCCAGCTGCTGAAGTCGAACCACAAGGCCTTCATCGAGATCGAGATCGTGGGCGGCCCGCTCATCCTTTCCAAGGCGTCGAGGGTCCAGGCCCGTCACTCCCGCAAACACGACCAGCGCCTCCAGATAATAGCCCGCCACGGATGCATGATAATGGTCCGGCGCCCACAGATCGATCATACCGAGCGATATGCCGTCATAGGGGTTGGGATCCGCGATCCCGCGGGCGATGGCGCAGTTGAAGGCCTCTCCCACGGGGTGGATGCGAGCGATCGATGGATGGGCGGCCCGCGCCTCGTCGTACCCTCGGCGCACGTCCTTCGCCATGCGCTGGATCGGCTGCCCCGACCAATGTTGGCCGCTCGGGTACGTCAGGTTCGGCCTGCTCCACGTCGCCGTCATGCTGAGAGCGACATGGGGCGACTTACGCCGGAAAATTTCGGCGAACTTGCCCGAATAGGTCACCGTCTTCGAAGCATCGCCGGGCTGGTCGGGATCGAGCGTGCTGTAGTCCTGAAGGACGACCGCATCCCACTTGCGGTTCAGAACCTGCCGCCTGTTGTCCCAATGCCACTCCAGCGACTTGCCGGGCGAAGTCTCCAGCGACACGCGCCAACCCAGATGCAACTGGTCTGAGAATGCTTGAAAGAGCGCGGGTACGCCTCCCGTGGCGTCCCGGTTAAGGTCGGTCACGGTCTCCGGCCGGTACTTGAGAACCGCCTCCGCTTCGCCGCCGAAGGTGAAGCTGTTGCCCACGAACAGGATCGATCTCGGCTCCGCCGGCAGAGCCGCGAGAAACGAGACGGTGAAAACCAGCGATGCCGACCCCACGAGAAAGTGTGGTCGGCTTCTTGACGAACGAACAGGCTTTACGGGCATCGCGCCCGCTTAGCCGCAGCCTTCAGAACAGGCTACCGGTTGAGCAACTCGGGCGGCAGCGGGTTCGAGTTAGGATTGCATCCCTCGCCCGGGTTGAAACCGGACGAATCGAGATCGAAGATCTGATGCGTGTGCCCCCAATTCTGGACGCGACCGCCGGGACCCTCCGGACCGTCAATCGGAGCGTCCGGATCGTCGTTCAAGCCGGAGAACTTGCAGAAGGACATTCCCTTGGAATAGTCCGACTTGGGGTTCTTCGTGCTTCCATTGACTTCACCGGCCATGGCCGGGGCTGCAACGGCAACGGCGCAAATAGCCGCCACAAACACGGTGATCCTGCTCATACGCGCTCTCCTCCGTCCACCCGGGGTCCGCGCGCTTTAAATGAAGCTCAGCAGCCGAGGCAGTTATCTTTCGTTGCCGGGCGAAGCGCTTTGCTAAGGCCACCATCAACCCGCTAAGCCGCGAGCGTGAGCACGGCTGGCGACATCGTCCCGGACAGCGAGCGGCGCGGATTCATCGGCGGACTACCGCCGAGGCTGCGTCCCTATGCTTCGCTGATGCGGCTCGATCGCCCGATCGGGACATGGCTGCTCTATTGGCCGTGCGCGTGGAGCGTTGCGCTCGCGGGCGTCGGCGGGCGCTGGGATCTGTTCCTGTGGCTGTTTCTCGGCGCGTTCGCGATGCGCAGCGCCGGCTGCGTCTATAACGACGTCGTGGACAGGGACCTCGACAAGAGGGTGGAGCGGACGAAGTTGCGCCCCCTCGCCAGCCGGCGGGTGTCGCTCCAGTCGGCGTGGCTCCTGATCGGGGTCCTTTGCGCAATCGGACTGGTCGTCCTTGCGCAGTTGAATCGGACGGCGGCGATCGTCTCGCTCGTCAGCGTCGCGCCGGTCGCCGCCTATCCTTTCATGAAGCGGATCACTTGGTGGCCACAGGCGTGGCTCGGTCTCGTATTCTCGTGGGGCGCTCTGGTCGGATGGCCGGCGGTTCGCGGGACGCTGGATTGGCCGGCCCTGCTGCTCTGGTTCGGGAGCATCGCCTGGGTCATCGGATACGACACGCTCTACGCGATCCAGGACCTGGAGGATGACGCACTCGTCGGAGTGAAGTCCTCGGCCCGACGTCTCGGCGGCAAGGCGCCCGTCGGCGTCGCAATCTTCTACGCCATCGCCGTCATTCTCTGGGGCGCAGCAGTCTGGGCGGTGCGTCCCGACTGGCTGGCGCTGTTCGCGCTCGCTCCGGCGGCGCTACACCTCGCCAATCAGGCGCTTCGTGCCGATCCGAAGGACGGCGAAGGTGCTCTCAAGCTGTTCCGATCAAACCGAACCGCGGGCTTTCTCGTTTTCCTGGGAATGCTGGTCGTCGGTCTTTCGAGCCGCTAGGCGCTCCCGATGCTTCCCATCGAACAGGCGCGAGCGATCGCGGAGTCGCTCGTCGAGCAGGCACGCGCGGCAGGCGCCGACACCGCCGACGCGATCTATGCGGCCTCCGAGTCCCAAAGTGTTCAGGTCCGGCTCGGCGAACTCGAGCATGTCGACCGGTCGGAGGGCGAGGAAGTCGGCCTGCGCGCATTCATCGGGCAGCGCTCGGCGACCGTCTCCTCATCGGACTTCTCGCCCGAGGCCCTGCGGGAACTCGTCACGCGTGTCATCGCCATGGCCCGCGAAGCGCCCGAAGATCCGTTTGCGGGTCTCGCCCCGGCCGAGTTGTTGCAACGCGGAACTCCGCCCGACGTCCAATCGGAAGATAGCCAGGGTGCCGATCCCGAGGCGATGCGCAGCCGCGCGCTCGAGGCGGAAAGGGCGGCGCTTGGCGTGCCCCAGATCACAAATTCGAGCGGCGCCTCCGCCGGAAGCTCGGCGAGTACCGTGGCGCTCGCGACGTCGACGGGATTCAGCGGCGCATATCGCGCGACGGGACACAGCGTGTCTGCCTCGGTCATCGCGGGCGAAGGCGCGACGATGCAGCGCGACAGTGCATGGCACGGCACTCGCCATCTCGAAGACCTCGACCCTGCGGAACAGGTCGGGTGGCTGTCCGGCGAGCGCGCCGTCGCGCGGCTCAACCCGGGCAAGCCGAAGCCGGGCCGCTACCCCGTGCTGTTCGATCCGCGCGTCGCCGGATCGCTTATCACGCATTTCGCTGGCGCGATCACCGGCGGCGCCGTGGCTCGCAAGTCGAGCTTCCTTCAGGACAAGCTTGGCGAAAGCATCTTCGGCGCTGGCGTGACGATCACCGACGATCCCCTTCGGTTTCGCGGCCTTCGCTCGCGGCCGTTCGATGGTGAAGGCCTCCCCGTAGCGCAGATGGATCTGGTCGCGGACGGGGTGTTGCGCACGTGGACGGCGGAGAGCGCTTCGGCGCGTCAGCTTGGCATTCAGCCTACCGGACATGCCGTGCGGGGGACGAGCGGCGCGCCTGGTGCGGGTCCGACCAATCTCTTCCTCGCGCCTGGAAAGCGCAGCCGCGATGAGTTGCTCACCGCCTTCCCGGAAGCACTGCTGATCATCGAACTGATCGGCCAGGGCGTGAACCCGGTGACCGGCGATTACAGCCGTGGCGCGGTCGGTTTCATGGTTCGAAACGGCGAGATTGCAGAGCCTGTGGCCGAGATCACGATCGCATCGAACCTGATCGACATGTTCGCGACGCTGGAACCGGGAAGCGACCTGGAGTTCCGGCGCGGCATCGACTCTCCGACGATCCTCATCCCCGAAATGACGGTGGCCGCGGCCTAGTCCGCACCCTCGATCGCGGGGATGCCGAGCCGCATGATCTCGATCTTCGTGCAGCGGTCCATGACGACCTTTAGCCCCGCGGCTTCGGCGCGGGCAGCCGCTTCCTCATTGACGATGCCGAGCTGAAGCCACACGGCTTTCGCCCCGACGGCAATCGCTTCATCGACCGCTTCACCCGCCGCCATCGGTCGGCGGAAGATGTCGACGATGTCGATCGGAACGCCGAGCTGGTGCAGGTCGCGCCAGACGAATTCGCTGTGGACGCGCTCGCCGGTGATCTGCGGATTCACCGGCAGGATTCGGTAGCCGTGCCGCTGCAGGAAGGCCGAAACGCCGTAGGACGGGCGGTCCGGACGGTCTGAGCAACCAACGACGGCGATGTTCCGGGCATTGGTCAGAAGTTCAGCAATGTCTTCGTCACGGGTCAGCGGCATGGACGGCCTCCTGGTGCTTCAATGCTTTAGCGGCCCACCGTTTCCAGTGCGTCGATCACTCTGGCAGCCAGATCGGTGAAGGCTTTCGCCTCCGGCCCATCGCCGAGCGCCGGCGGATTTCCAGCATCGGACGCTGAACGAATTGCTGCAGAAAGCGGAAGGCGTCCGAGGAACGGCACTCCGATCTGAGCCGCCGCGGCCTCGGCGCCGCCGCTGCCGAAGGGGTCCGATCCCTCCCCGCAATGCGGGCAGATATAGCCGGCCATGTTCTCGATGATCCCCAGCACCGGCACGTCCATCTTGCGGAACAGATCGATTGCGCGCGTCGCGTCGATCAGCGACAGGTCCTGCGGCGTGGAGACGATCACTGCTCCGTCCGGCCGCGACTTCTGGATTAGCGACAGCTGCACGTCGCCCGTGCCCGGCGGAAGATCGACGACCAGCACTTCGGCGTCGCCCCAATCAGCCTCGACCAGCTTGGCAAGGGCGCCCGTCGCCATCGGTCCGCGCCAGGCGAGCGCATGACCGGGCGAAACCAATTGCCCGAGCGAAAGAAATTTCAGGCCGTGAGCCTCAACGGGATTGAGACGGTCGTTGTCGGCGGTCGGCTTGGCATCCGTGCCAAGCAGGGTCGGCTGCGAGGGGCCGTAAACGTCGGCATCGACGAGACCGACTTTCTTCCCACTCTTCGCCAGCGCGACGGCAAGATTGGCAGCGACGGTGGACTTGCCCACGCCACCCTTCCCGCTCCCAACGGCGATCAGGGTCCGATGCTGCTGCGATGCCGTCAGAGCGATGCGGACTTCCTCGACGCCCGCAATGCCCGACGCGGCGTGATGGAATTCTGCCTCCAGCACCTTGCGGTCTGCATCGGCCAAACCGGTGGCATCGACGATCAGCGTCGCGACACCGTCATTCAGTCTTCGCGACCGGATACGCCCGGCGTCCGGAAGGGTGTCGAGTTCGGCAAGAGGATCGGCCATCGCGGCGCGACATAGGTGCTCCCCTCGCGCTTGCCACTGTTTTTCGCGATTTCCGCTCCCTATAGTGTATTTATGACAATTCTTTCGGGGCTGGGGCCACGGGCGCGAGCCCTCTTCAGCGACAACAAGGGACCCTGGGGACCATCCGGCAACGAACCGGAGGGCGGCGACGATCATCAGCCCGCAGGGCCGTGGGGCGACGGCCCGAAGCGACGCCGCGGCGGAGGATCGGCTCCGCGCCAGGTCGGGTCCCTCGACGACTTCCTGCGCAAGAGCCGCGCGCGCTTCGGCGGAGACCTTCCCGGACGGCCGAACACATCGATCGTCATTTGGATCGCCGGCGTCCTGGCGCTGCTGTGGATCTTAGGGACCTCTTTCCATAGCGTCGCGCCGGGTCAGCAAGGCGTGGTCACCCGTTTCGGCCGGTACAACGCCACGCTCGGGCCGGGTATCGGGCTGACGTTCCCCTCCCCGATCGATCGGGTGAAGAAGATCGACGTCCAGAATATCCGGACCTTCGATCTCGGCTCGGCAGAGGCGAACGATTTGATGCTGACGGGCGACCAGAACCTGCTCGACATCGCCTATTCGGTTCGCTGGAATATCCGCACGCCGGAGCTTTATCTGTTCCAGCTTTCCGATCCGGACGAGACGATCAAGCAGGTTGCGGAAAGCGCGATGCGCGCGGTCGTCAGCCGCGTCAGCCTGAACGACGCGATGGGCGACAAGCGCGCCGAGATCGAGACGCAGGTTGCCGAGACCATGCAGCGAATCCTCGACGGCTACCGTTCGGGCATCCAAGTGCAGGGCATCGCCATCAAGCAGGCCGATCCGCCTGACGCGGTCAACGACGCCTTCAAGGAAGTCACCGCCGCGCAGCAGGACGCGCAGTCCTACGTCAACCAGGCACGCGCCTATGCGCTTCAGCTGACAGCCAAGGCGCAGGGCGAGGCGACCGCGTTCGACAAGGTCTACGAACAGTACAAGCTGGCGCCAGACGTGACCCGCCGTCGCATGTACTACGAAACGATGGAGCAGGTTCTGTCGAAGGTCGACAAGACGATCATCGAGGCGCCCGGC